>NZ_CP083553.1:82500-383333 GCF_025144465.1 Leisingera sp. S132 | reverse complement strand
GTTTCATGCAGCATTGCGGTGCGCAAATCGTTTCGGCGCTGCGTCAGGACGACATCGTCGCCCGGATCAGCGACAGCCGTTTTGCAGTCTGCCTGGCGCCAACCCTGCAACTGGATCTGGAACTGTGCATTCAGCTGGCCGGCCGCATGCAGGCCGCCACCGAAGAACCCCTGCCGCTGGACGGCACCACCATTTACATGACGTCCTCGATGGGTTTCTGCCAGCACAGCCGCATCCCCGGCAGCGAAAGCGCCGAGTGGATCAGCGCCGCGGCCGCCGCCCTGTCTGAGGCGCAGGGCAACGGGCCTGGCGGCATCCGGGCCTATTCCACCGACATGCCGGGCCGCACCGGCAGCCGCTCCACCCTGCGCGAGGAAGCCGCGGCAGCACTGGAAAGCGGCCAGATCCAGGCCTGGTTCCAGCCGCAGATCTGCACCGACACCGGCCGGGTCTCCGGGTTTGAGGCGCTGGCACGCTGGCAGCACCCGGTGCAGGGGCTGATCCCGCCCTCCACCTTCCTGCCCGCACTGGAAGAGGCCGGTCTGATGGAACGGCTGAGCCAGGTGATGCTCTATAACGCGCTGGTCGCCATCAAGGCCTGGGATGACGCCGGGGTGACGGTGCCGTGCGTCGGGGTCAACTTCGCCACCCAGGAGCTGCGCAACCCCGGACTGGCGGGCCGCATCAAATGGGAGCTGGAACGCTTCGGCCTGCCCGCGGAGCGCCTTTGCGTGGAAATCCTGGAAACCGTGATGACCGACCAGCCCGATGATGTGGTCACCCGCAACATCCTTGCCCTCAGCGAACTGGGCTGTCCGATTGACCTTGATGATTTCGGCACCGGCCATGCCTCGATCTCCGCCGTGCGCCGTTTCAACATCTCCCGCATCAAGATCGACCGCACCTTCGTGATGAAGGCGGATCAGGACCCTGAGCAGCAAAAACTGATCTCTGCCATACTGACCATGGCCGAGCGGCTGGAGCTGGAAACCCTGGCTGAAGGGGTCGAAACCGCCGGCGAGCATGCGCTGCTGGCACAGCTTGGCTGCGGCCACGTGCAGGGCTTCGGCATCGGCCGCCCGATGCCCTTTGACCAGACCCTGGACTGGATCACCGCGCATGAGGCCAAGCTGCAGGATGCGCCGGTGATCGGCCGCCAGACACCCTGAACGCTCAATTCCTTTGATTTTCTGCCGCACCGGGACCGCTTGACGCCCCGCTGCGCCGCGATTCTGCTTGACCTTTGCGGCCCACCTCTGTTGAACCCCTCGTGTCCTTCCCTACACGAGGTGGCAGTCCCCAATGGACGATCAGAACAAAAATCTTATTCTCGCAACCGTACTCAGCTTTCTGGTGATCCTCGGGTGGTACACCTTCTTCCCGCCGCCGGAACCGGAACAGGTGCCGCAAACCGCGGTCACTGAAACCGCGCCTGCCGGCGACACCGCCGCCGCGCCCAGCGCAGCGGGCGCCGATGCGGTGGCAGACACCGCCGCCGAACAGGCCGCCGCGCCGGATGCGCCGCGCGTTGCCATCGACACGCCCCGCGTCACCGGCAGCATCTCGCTGCAGGGCGGCCGGATCGACGATCTGTCGCTGAAGGACTACCGCGAGACGCTGGACGAAGGCTCTCCGATCGTCAAACTGCTGAAACCGGTGGGCGAGACCGGCGCCTATTACGCGCTCTACGGCTGGGCACCGGGCGCAGGCCTCACGCTGAGCGACGTGCCGGGCGCCAACACCATCTGGTCCGCATCTGAGGGCGCCACCCTGTCCCCCGGCAACCCCGTCACCCTGACCTGGGACAACGGCAAGGGCCTGACCTTCTCGCGCACCATCGCGGTGGATGAGGACTACATGTTCTCGGTCACCCAGTCGGTTGCCAACGCCTCCGGCAGCACCGTGTCGCTGGCGCCCTACGGCACCCTGGCCCGCCACGGCCAGCCCGAGGGGCTGAAGAACTTCTTCATCCTGCACGAGGGCCTGGTCGGCATGACCGACGGCGAGCTGGCCGAGACAGACTATGACGACATGGCCGATTTCGAGCCCGATCCGCGCGACGGTTCCAAGTCCAGCGTCAAGCAGGTCGACGCAAACGGCTGGATCGGCTTTACCGACCACTACTGGATGTCCACTCTGGTGCCTGCACCGGGCCAGAGCTTCCGCTCGATCGCCAAGTTCGATGAGCGCCGCGACATCTATCAGACCGACATCGTGCTGCCGACCGTGACCGTGGCAGAGGGCCAGTCCACTGAAGTCACCACCCAGCTGTTTGCCGGCGCCAAGGAATGGGAAGCCATCCGCGGCTATGAGAAAGCGGGCATCGAGGGCTTCCTGGACGTGATCGACTGGGGCTGGTTCTTCTTCCTGACCAAGCCGATGTTCTGGCTCTTGCACAATCTGAACGTCCTGATCGGCAACATGGGCTGGGCGATCATCGGCCTGACCGTGGTGATCAAGATCCTGGTGTTCCCGCTGGCCTATAAATCCTACGCCTCCATGGCGAAGATGAAAGAGCTTCAGCCGGAAATGGAGAAGCTCAAGGAGCGCGCCGGCGACGACCGCCAGAAGATGCAGAAGGAGATGATGGAGCTGTATAAGAAGGAGAAGGTGAACCCCGCCGCGGGCTGTCTGCCGATCCTGATCCAGATCCCGATCTTCTTCTCGCTCTACAAGGTGATCTTCGTCACCCTGGAACTGCGCCACGCCCCGTTCTTTGGCCCGTTCCAGGACCTCAGCGCGCCGGATCCGACCTCGATCATGAACCTCTTTGGCCTGCTGCCCTTTGCCTCCCCGGCACCTGAGAGCATCCTGGCCCTGGTCTTCATCGGCATCCTGCCGATCCTGCTCGGCATCTCGATGTGGCTGCAGCAAAAGCTGAATCCGGCACCCACCGACCCGACCCAGCAGATGATCTTTGCCTGGATGCCCTGGGTGTTCATGTTCATGCTCGGCGGCTTCGCCTCCGGCCTGGTGGTTTACTGGATCGCCAACAACACGATCACCTTCACCCAGCAGTACCTGATCATGCGCAGCCATGGCTACAAGCCGGACGTGTTCGGCAACATCAAGTCGAGCTTCAAGAAGAAGCCGAAGGCTGAAAAGGAATGACCGCAAAGGTCACAGACATCTGGCGCCACCCGCTCAAATCCCATGGGCGGGAGGCACTGGAAAGCGTCACCATGACCGCCGGGCAGACCATGCCCGGCGACCGTGTTTGGGCGGTTGCGCATGAGGCCTCCAAGGCGGACGGTTCCGAATGGGTGCCCTGCGCCAATTTCACCCGCGGCTCCAAGGCGCCGGGGCTGATGGCCATCAACGCCCGGCTGGACGATGCCAGCGGCCAGCTGACGCTGACCCACCCTGCCCGGCCTGATCTGACATTCGACCCGGAAAACCCGGACGACCTGCAGCGCTTCCTGGAGTGGGAAAAGCCGCTGCTGCCTGAAAACCGCGCCGGGTCTTCCCATATCGTCAGGGTGCCGGGCCGCGGCATGACCGACACACCGTTCCCTTCGGTGTCACTCGCCAACTTGTCTTCCCACCGCGCGGTGGAGCAGGCGATCGGCAACAAACTGTCGCCCCTGCGCTGGCGCAGCAACATCTGGTTCGACCCGGGCGAGGCCTGGGCCGAAAACGACTGGCTCGGCCGCGAGGTGCAGATCGGCGCAGCCGTCTTTGCGGTGCGCGAGCGGGTGGTGCGCTGCCTGGCGACCACCGCCAACCCCGAAACCGGCGAACGCGACGCCGATACGCTTAAGACCCTCAAGGACAATTGGGGCCACCAGGATTTCTCGGTCTATGCCGAGGTGGTGCGCGGCGGCGAAATCCGCCTGGGCGACGCGGTAAAGGTGCTGTGATGCAGATGCAATTTAACCTGGCCGAAGCGCCGGATGAGATCTCCGCCGAGAAGGGCCGCAAGCTGTTTGCGGGCGAGACCGAGTTCCTCAAGGGCGTGGTGGCGATGAACGGCCTGCCGGACGCCGACCGGGTGGAGGTCTGCTTTGCCGGCCGCTCCAACGTCGGCAAGTCGAGCCTGATCAACGCGCTGACCGGCACCAAGGGCATCGCCCGCGCCTCCAACACGCCGGGCCGGACGCAGGAGATCAACTTCTTCACCCAAGGCCCAGAGCTGTATCTGGTCGACCTGCCCGGCTATGGCTATGCCAACGCCCCGCTGAAGGTAGTGGAGCAATGGCAGAAGCTGCTGAAACGCTATCTGTCCGGCCGCCAGAACCTGCGCCGCGCCTTTGTGCTGATCGACAGCCGCCACGGCGTGAAAGCGGTGGATGACGAGATCATGAAGCTCTTGGACAGCTCCGCCGTTACCTTCCAATGCGTGATGACCAAGGCCGACAAGGTCAAGGAAAAGGACCGCGCCAAGGTGCTGGAACAGGTCAAAGGCGCGCTGGCCAAACACCCTGCCGCCTATCCTGAGATCGTGCTGACCTCCTCGGAGAAGGGCGACGGCATCGCCACCCTGCGCTCCATCATCGCGGGGCTCTGAACACCCGTGCTGCGCCGCCTGCCCTCCCTGCTGGTTGTGATCGCCCTGGCCGTGGCCGGGCTGATCCCGTCCGGCTGGATGCCGGCCTCGGCGCAGGACGGCAAGGTGCTCCTGGTGATCTGCACCGGCCACGGTCCGGTGGAAACCTGGGTCGATCTGGACAGCGGCGAACCCCATGCGCCCGCTGATCAGATGGAGGACCGCAGCTGTCCGTTTGCCGCGCTTGGCGCGGTGGCTCTGCTGCCGGACAGCCTGATCGGCCTGAATCTGGACACGCCTCTCAGCGGCCGCTGGTCGCGCGAGGCTTTCACCCATCACACCGCCGGTTTCCACTGGCGCTATGACGCCCGCGGCCCGCCCGCACTCTCCTGACTTTCTGAACACACCTGACATTCCCGCCGGCGCCCCGCGCGTCCGGCCCCGTTCCGATATGGAGAGACCCAATGGCAACCAGCCAACCGCAATCCGCGGACCCATCGCGTCCGCTGTCCCAAAAATTCTACGCCGCCGTCTGGCGCTGGCATTTCTATGCCGGCCTCTTTGTGATCCCCTTCCTGATCATGCTGGCCGTCACCGGGCTGATGATGATGTTCATCACTCAATTCGACGGCCGCGACGGAGAAAAGATAACCGTCGCCCAAGGCACCGCTGAGCTGAGTATCCCCGCCCAGGAGGCCGCTGTTCTGGCCGCCCAGCCCGGCACCATCGCCGAATGGATCGGCCCAAAGGCCCCCGATCTGGCCGCCGTGTTCCGGGTGAAGACAGATGACGGCCAGCGCCTGGTTGCCCTGAACCAGTACACCGGCGAGGTGATCGAGGTCTGGGACCGCCGCGCCGGCTGGTATGACCTGGCCGACAACATCCACTCCACCCTGCTGATCGGCGACACCGGCGACCGGCTGATCGAGATCGCCGCCGGTTTGGGCCTCGTGCTGGTGCTGACCGGGCTGTACCTGTGGTGGCCCCGCGGCAACGCCGCCAGCGCCTTTGTCCCCAACCTCCGCGCCCGTGGCCGCGCCTTGTGGAAGAACCTGCACGCCGTGACCGGCTTCTGGATGTCGGCGCTCTTGGTGATTTTCCTGATCTCCGGTTTGTCGTGGACCGGCATCTGGGGCGGACAGATGATGCAGGCCTGGAGCACCTTCCCGGCAGCAAAATGGGACAACGTGCCCCTGTCGGACGACATCCACGCCAGCATGAACCATGGGCATACCAACGATGTGCCCTGGGCGCTGGAGCAAACCCCGATGCCCGCCTCCGGCTCTGACGCAGGCATCGCCGGCGTCGCCGAAGGCGCGCCCGTGGATGCCGCCAGCCTGATCGCCTTGGGCCGCGCCTTGGGGATGGAGGGCCGCTTCCGCCTCGCCTATCCGGGCGGTGAGACCGGCGTCTGGACCCTCAACCGCGACAGCATGAGCGGCGACGGCGACAGCCCCTTCATCGACCGCACCGTGCATGTGGACCAGTACAGCGGCAAAATTCTGGCGGATGTGGAATACGAGGACTACTCCTGGGCGGGCAAGGCGATGGCCGTCAGCATCCCCTTCCACATGGGGCTGATGGGCACCTGGAGCTTCGTGCTGAACGTGGTGTTCTGCATCGCGGTGATCTTTGTCTGCGTCTCCGGCCTGGTGATGTGGTTGAAGCGCCGCCCTGCCGGTGCCGCCCGCCTGGCCGCACCGCCGGAACCGGCAGAGATGCCGTTCTGGAAAGGTGCTGCGCTGATCGCCGTTCTGGTCTCGCTGGCCTTCCCGCTGACCGGCCTGACGCTGCTGGCGGTGCTGGCGTTTGACGTGCTGCTGCTCGGCAACCTGCCGGTGCTGAAGCGTGCGGTGAGCTGACCGCGCCAGAGCGCAACATCAATGATGGGCAGCGCCCGACCCTGGGTGGGTGCGAAAGCGCCCTCCCGTCGTGCTGCAAGCACGCCTCTGGCGTGACGGGAGGGTCGGGCGCTGCCCGGCGCGCTTCGCGCTTGTCCCGGGCTTTAAACGTGCTGTGCGCCGTTCACCTCGATCTCGGTGCCGGAGATATAAGAGCTTTCCTTGGAGCACAGGAAGTAGATCGCCGCCGCCACCTCCTCCGGCTGGCCCAGCCGCTGCATCGGCAGTTTCTCGACGATCTTTTCGGTGCCGGGCGACAGGATCGAGGTCTCCACCTCTCCCGGCGCAATTGCGTTGACCCGCACGCCCATCGGCCCGAAATCATGCGCCATTTCCCGTGTCAGCGCCGCCAGTGCCGCCTTCGACGTGGCATAGGCCGCGCCGGCAAAGGGATGCACCCGGCTGCCCGCGATCGAGGTCACGTTGACCACCGAGCCCTTGGCCGCTGCCAGCTCGTCCTTCAGGCCGCGGGCCAGAACCACCGAGGCAAAGAAATTCACGTGAAACACCTTGCCCCAGTCCATCAGGTCGGTGTTGAGCGTGCTGAGCCGCTCTCCCTCCGGGCCCTTGGGCGAAATGCCCGCGTTGTTGACCAGCGCATCCAGCTGCCCGTCCAGCATCTCCTGGATCCGGCCCACCGCATTGATCGTGTCCGACGGGTCCGACAGGTCCAGCTGCACATGGTTCTCCTGGCCGCCGCCCCAGGGGCATTCGGCAGGGAACGGCTGGCGCGAGCAGGTGATGACCCGCCAGCCCTCGGCGTTGAAACGGCGCACTGTGGCGTGGCCGATGCCGCGGCTGGCACCGGTGAGCAGCAGGGTTTTCTGGCGCATGGCGCAGCTCCGTGTAAGGTGGTATCCGGGCTGCAGCCTAGCACCCGCACGGGCCGCTGCAACGGCGCATTTGCGCAGCCGCTTGGCAGCGCGCCCCGAAACGCGTAACACACCCCGTTAGAGGGACCCCAGCGATGAAGAAACAGAATATGAACCGCGATTGGATTGCCACAGCCGAAACCCTGTCAAGCGCGCTGCCGTATTTCCAGCGCTTTGCCGGGGCGATTGTCGTCATCAAGCTGGGCGGCCACGCCATGGGCAGCGACGAGGCGATGGAGACCTTTGCCCGCGACATCGTTCTGATGCGTCAGGTGGGCGTAAACCCGGTGATCGTGCATGGCGGCGGACCGATGATCAACGCCATGCTGGAAAAGCTGCAGATCAAGTCCGAATTCGTGAACGGCAAGCGGGTGACCGATGCCGCCACTATGGAAGTGGTGGAGATGGTGCTGTCCGGCGTCGTCAACAAGCGCATCGTGCAGGCGATCAACAGCCAGGGCGGCCGCGCCGTCGGCCTGTCGGGCAAGGACGCCAGCCTGATGGTCTGCGACCAGGCCGACCCTGACCTGGGCTTTGTCGGCGCGCCGGCGGAAATGGACCCCAAGGTGCTGCACGGGCTGTTCGAGAAGAACATGATCCCGGTCATTGCCCCCATTGGCGCGGGCCGGAATGGCGAGACCTACAACATCAACGGCGACACTGCCGCGGGCGCCATCGCCAAGGCGCTGCAGGCCGACCGCCTGCTGCTGCTGACCGATGTGGCCGGCGTCAAGAACGCCGAAGGCGAAGTGGTGACCGAGCTGAAGGCAGCGGATGTCGAGGAGATGACCGCCAGCGGCGTCATCGCCGGCGGCATGATCCCCAAGACCGAAACCGCGCTGGATGCGGTCCGCGGCGGCGTGCGCGCCTGCATCATCGTTGACGGGCGGGTGCAGAACGCGGTGCTCTTGGAGCTTTACACCGACCACGGCGCAGGTTCGATGATCCGCGCCTGACCGCGCACCACGCGGAACTCAAGAGGGGCGCTGCCCCTCTTGGCCTTCCGGGGCCAATCCGCCCCGGGATATCTTCAGCCAGGTGAACAGGGGATGCCTGGATCAGCCCCCCGGTGCCTTGTACGCCCCCGCAATGGCCCCTGCCTTCTTTTGGATTTCCGTGAATTCATCCGTGGTGAAGGCGCGCACGGTCCTGAGGTTGCTGACCGCACCGCTGGCACCGGTTGCCAAGAGGCCCGCCAGCAGGCTGGACACATCATCAATCGTGACCTTGATCGCAAAATCATGGTCCCCGGTGGTCAGATAGAAGGTCTCCAGCTTTCCGCCCGCCGCCTCGACAAGAGCACGGGCGGCAGCCTCGCGGTCACTGGGGTTTTCGATCATCGCCTTCATCGCAGAAGACGTGTAGTTGCCGGTCACGATAAATCTTGGCATTCTGTCACTCCCTGGGGCGGAAGATACAGGCCGTTTTCAGGCACGATGCCGGATGATCCGGCCTGCATGCCCCGGCGGGATGATACCACGGATCACGTTTCCAGCATATGAGGAAGACATGGGAGCTGAGAGCTGGCAGGAAGACGCCGGCAGGCCAGAGCGGGACGCTTTTGGCCTCCGCTGCCCAGCATGCGGCTGTTAGGCTGCCTCCAAGCCACCTGCCAGGGACGCCGCCGATGAGCCAGACCGCAAAGCCTGACGCCCAATACAGCCATGCTCCGTCTTATGCCCGCGCAGAAACCGCGGCCTCAGCAACGGGCCTGTCCATCCAAGGCGCGCTGCGCCCGGCCCGCCAGCCGGTCCAGGCGCTGAACAGCGGAACGCTGCTGCTTCTGGGCACCGGCAGCGCCTTCTGGCCGCTGTTCCAAACCAGCCCGGAGTATCTTGATGGCAAAGCGGATCCGGTCGACCGCTGGTCCGGACGGGTGGTGGACGCATTGGCAGAGGATCTGGGCGGCACCGCCTATTACCCCTTTGGCGGGCCGCCCTACACGCCCTTCATCAACTGGGCACTGGGGACCGGCCGGTTTTTCACATCGCCGTCACAGATGCTGGTGCATGATAGCGCCGGCATGATGATATCTTTGCGGGGGGCCATTCATTTCGAACAGGAATTTGACATCCCCCCTGCACCTTTGGCACAGTCCCCCTGCGACAGCTGCCCCTCGCGTCCCTGCCTTGCCGCCTGCCCCGTCAGTGCCTTGGCTGACGGAGGCCCCTACGATCTGGCGGCCTGCCACGCGCATCTCGACACCAGCGCAGGCGCCGGCTGCATGTCCGGCGGCTGCCTTGCCCGGCGGGCCTGCCCGCTGAGCCGCAGCGCCGGCCGCGACCCAGAACAAACCGCACATCACATGAGGCACTTTCACCCGCAATGACCTGCACCCTGATCCTGACCCGCCACGCCAAATCCGCCTGGGACACCAATGTCCCCAGCGACCATGCCCGCCCTCTGAACAAGCGCGGCCGCCGCTCGGCGCCCGCCATTGCCGCCTGGATGCGCGAATGCGGCTATCTGCCGGATCAGGTAATCTCCTCCTCGTCGCAGCGCACCCGCGAGACCTGCGAACTGATGGGCCTTGGCGTGCCTGCCACGTTCACCGAGCGGCTGTATCACGCCAACTCCGACATGATCTTCAAGGTACTGAGCGAGGCCGAGCAGAAGCGGGTCATGGTGATCGGCCACAACCCCGGCATTGCCGCCTTTGCCCACACCATCGTCTCCAGCCCGCCCGACCATGCGCGGTTTGACGACTATCCCACCGGCGCGACGCTGGTGGCGGAGTTCGATATCGGCAGCTGGCGGGAACTGAGCTGGAGCAGCGGCAAGGTGATCGACTTTGCGGTGCCGCGGGAGCTCTTGGGCGAATAATCCCTGCGACACGCTGGCGCATCCCGCGCGGGAGGGCTCTGGCAAAGGCGCGGCAGCGCGCCTAGTTTTCAGGCAGACATTCACTTGCCGGACTGGAGCTTGTCATGCACCGCCGTTCCCTGCTGCTGGCCGCAGCCGCACTGCCCTTTGCCGCCCTGCCCGGTTTCGCCGCGGCGGCAGAAACCATCCGCATCATGAAGTCGCCCAGCTGCGGCTGCTGCACAGCCTGGGCCGACCGGCTTGCTGCCGCCGGGTTCCAGACCGAGGTGCGCAATGTGGCGGACGAAGACCTGTGGGCAATGAAGGAGAGGCTGGGGGTCAGCGGTGATCTGTCCGCCTGCCACACCGCGATGGCCGGGCCTTACGTGATCGAGGGGCATGTGCCGGCCGAAGACATCCAGCGGCTGCTGGCCGAACAGCCCAAGGCGCTGGGACTGAGCGTGCCGGGCATGCCGATCGGCTCGCCAGGCATGGAAATGGGGGACGAACGCGAGGCGTTTGACACCCTGCTGATCCTGGCGGACGGCACAACTGAGGTTTTTACCAGCCATTCCTGAGCCAAACCGGCCTGATCTGGGTTTCTGAAACAAAAAAGGCCGAGCGCATCGCCCGGCCTTTCTGTTTTCTGATGCGGTTGCCTCAGTGGCCCAGGATCTGGCTGAGGAACAGCTTGGTACGGTCGCTCTGCGGGTTGTTGAAGAACTCTTCCGGCTCGTTCTGCTCCACGATCTGGCCCGCATCCATGAAGATCACCCGGTTCGCCACCTGACGGGCAAAGCCCATTTCGTGGGTCACACACAGCATGGTCATGCCTTCCTCGGCCAGTTCGATCATGGTGTCCAAGACCTCCTTGATCATCTCCGGATCGAGCGCCGATGTCGGTTCATCGAACAGCATGATGCGCGGCATCATGCACAAGCTGCGCGCAATCGCCACACGCTGCTGCTGGCCGCCCGACAGCATGCCCGGGTACTTGTGGGCCTGCTCCGGGATCTTCACCTTCTCCAGGAAGTGCATCGCCCGCTCTTCGGCTTCCTTCTTGGGGGTCTTGCGGACCCAGATCGGCGCCAGGGTGCAGTTTTCCAGGATGGTCAGATGCGGGAACAGGTTGAAGTGCTGGAATACCATCCCGACTTCGGACCGGATCTTGTCGATGTTCTTGAGGTCGTTCGACAGCTCGGTGCCGTCCACCACGATCTTGCCCTGCTGATGCTCTTCCAGCGCGTTGAGGCAGCGGATCAGGGTGGATTTGCCGGAGCCCGACGGGCCCGCGATCACGATCCGCTCGCCCTGGTTGACGGTCAGATTGATGTCGCGCAGCACGTGGAAGGACCCGTACCACTTGTTCATGTTGGTGATTTCAATGGCAACCTCGTCGCTCACCTGCATTTTGGAGCGGTCGATGGCGCGGTCGGACATAAGTTCAGACATATGTTGAACTCCTTAACGGTGGTCGGTGGCGAGACGGCGCTCGAGCCACTGTGAGTATTGTGAAATGCCGTAGCAGACGACGAAGAACAGAAGCGCAGCAAAGCCCAGAAGCTCCCAATAGACCCCGTTCCACTCGGTGGAGGCGAGGATCGGGCCGCGGATCATGCCCACCAGGTCGAACATCGAGATGACCGAAACCAGGGTGGTGTCCTTGAACAGGCCGACGGCCACGTTCACGATGCCCGGGATAGAGATCTTCAGCGCCTGCGGCAGGATGATCAGCCGCATCGCCTGGGGGTAATCCAGGCCAAGGCTGTCAGCCGCTTCGTACTGTCCCTTCGGCAGGGCTGCCAGGCCGCCGCGGATCACCTCGGCGATATAGGCTGCCGAGAACATGGTGATCATGATCACCACGCGCAGGAACAGGTCGACGGTGCTTTCCGGCGGGAAGAAGTAGGCCAGCATCACCGATGCCACGAACAGCAGGGTGATCAGCGGCACGCCGCGCACGAACTCGATGAAGACGACGCACATCCACTTGATCAGCGGCATGTCCGACTGGCGGCCCAGCGCCAGCGCGATGCCCAGGGGCAGCGACAGCGACACACAGGTCACGCCCAGCATCAGGTTCAGCATGAAGCCGCCCAGATCGCGCGAAGGCACGGCCTGCAGCATGGCGTTGTCTGACGCCCCTTCCGGGATCAGAATTCCGCCGATGATCCACACCGCAAAGGCTGCGGCAATCGCCCCGAAGAAGCCGACCGCAAAGCTGCTCTTGCCATAGGTCTGGAACACGAATGCGCCTGCAGCAAAGCCCACCAGCGCCACGATGGGTGCCAGGATGGTGCCGCCCCAAATCAGCCAGAAGGCCAGGAACGGGTAGACCGCGGTAAAGGCCAAGAGCTTGCGCGGCAGGTCAAAGAACAGAACCGGCGCAATGGCAAACAGCAAGAGCACCAGGGCCAGGTTCGGGCGCCAGTACTGGTCCGACGGGTATTTGAAACCATACAGAAGCTGGTTCCAGCGTTCGGTCAGAACCGAGAAGCAGGCACCGGTCTTGCCCTGCAGCACTTCTCGGCATTCCGCCAGCGAGCTGGTGGTCCACACGCCGTTCAGCAGCCACGGCAGGGTCTTGCTGAGCAGAATGTAGATGACCAGCAGCGATGCAATGGTCAGGGCAGAGTTCACCGCATTGGAAAACAGGTTTTCCCGCAGCCATTTGACCGCGCCGGTTTCCCCGGCTGGCGGCGGTGACGGCGGGATTTCGGTATCGCGGACAAAGGCGATGGAGTGTGCGTGGGTATCGCTCATGTCTCAGCGCTCCTTCAGCTTAACAGATGCGTTGTAGACGTTCATCACCATCGAGATGGTCAGCGAAGCGGTCAGGTAGAACAGCATCAGAAGCAGAACGCATTCAATGGCGCGGCCGGTCTGGTTCAGGGTGATCCCGCCCAGAGTTGCGGTGATATCCGCATAGCCCACGGCAATCGCCAGCGAGGAGTTCTTGGTGATGTTGAGGAAGTTGGAGATCAGCGGCGGGATGATCACCCGCAGCGCCTGCGGCAGAACCACCAGGTTCATCACCCGGCGCGGACGCAAACCCAGCGCGGATGCGGCCTCGGTCTGGCCCTTGGACACAGCCTGGATGCCGGCACGGACGTTTTCCGCGATGAAGGCGCCGGTGTAGATCGACAGCGCGAACCACAGCGCGATCAGCGGACCGCCGACCTTGATGCCACCGCTGAAGTTGAAGCCCTTCAGCTCAGGATATTCCCAGGTCAGCCCCATGATCAGCATCAGCGCCAGGAACGGCACCAGCCACGCGGCGAGGATCAGCGCCGTGGTCTTGGGCCGCACACCGGTGGATTCCTGCTTGGTGTTGGCCCAGACGTTGATCTGATGCGCCGCCAGCCAGGAGCCTGCAAACCCGGCCAGCACCAGCAGCCAGTTCATGGAGGTGCTGGCAAAGATACCGTTTTCGAACCAGGGCATCGGGACATAGATGCCGCGGTTGGTGAAAGCAAATGAGTCAAACACCATGCTCGCCGTTGCGTTGTCGCCACGGAATTCCCGCGGCCCCGGCAGCACGGCTGTCATGATGGTGAAGATGATGATGATCCAGATCAGCACCGGAATGTTGCGGAAGATCTCGACGTAGACCGCCATCAGCTTGGAGACGAGCCAGTTGTTGGACAGCCGCAGAACACCCGCGACCACGCCGAACACGGTGGCGGTGATACAGGCCAGGACGGCCACCAGCAGCGTGTTCAGCAGCCCGACCAGGGCGGCCTTGGCGTGGCTCGACTGGCTGTCATACTCAACCAGGCGCTGGTTGATGTCATAGCCGGCCGGATCGCCGAGGAAGGTATAGGAAATGTTGAGCCCGGCAGCGCGAAGGTTCTGGATCAGGTTGTTTCCAAGATACCAGATGCACAGGGCAAGGACGATAGCCGCGATCACCTGGAACGTCAGTGAACGGTAGCGGGTATCGTTGATAAGCATAGACAGCCGAAAACCTTCGTTCGGCGGGTCAGTCAACGTTGACATGTATTGTGATCCCCTGACTCCGGCGTCCTGATCCTGGCGGGGTTGTCCCCGCTCCGCAGCTTGCCAGAGCTTTTTCATGATAGGAAAAGGGCGCAGAAAATTCCTGCGCCCTATCCGATGGTGTGTTTAGCGGAGCGGCGGAGCGTACAGCAGGCCGCCTTCGGTCCACTGTGCGTTCAGGCCGCGAGCCAGGCCGACCGGAGTGTCTTCACCGATGTTCTTGGCAAAGATCTCGCCGTAGTTGCCCTGCGACGCGATTGCGTTCTTGGCCCAGTCAGCAGACAGGCCCAGCATTTCGCCAAGGGTGCCTTCGGTACCCAGCAGGCGGTTGATTTCCGGGTTCTCGGTGCCGGCCGACATTTCGCTCAGGTTGGCCGAAGTCACGCCCAGCTCTTCTGCCGCGATCAGCGCGTTCAGGGTCCAGCGGGCCACATCGCCCCACTCGTTGTCGCCATGGCGGACCAGCGGGCCCAGCGGCTCTTTGGAGATGATTTCCGGCAGGATCACGTGGCTCGACGGGTCGTCGAAGGTGGCACGGGTTGCGGCCAGGCCGGAGGCGTCGGTGGTGTAGACGTCACAGGCGCCTGCCAGATACTGCTGCTGCGCTTCGGCGTTGGTTTCGATCGGAACCGGCTCGTAGCTGATGTTGTTGGAGCGGAAGAAGTCCGCCAGGTTCAACTCGGTGGTGGTACCGGTCTGGATGCAGACGGTGGCGCCGTCCAGTTCCTTGGCCGAGGACACGCCCAGCTCTTTCGGGACCATGAAGCCCTGGCCGTCATAGTAGTTAACGCCCACGAATTCGAACTTCAGGTCAACATCGCGGCTGAAGGTCCAGGTGGTGTTGCGGGCCAGCAGGTCGATTTCGCCAGACGCCAGCGCGGTAAAGCGGGTCTTGCCGGTGGTCGGCACGAATTCGACAGCGTTGGAATCGCCCAGCACGGCTGCAGCCACAGCACGGCACACGGCAACGTCAAAGCCTTCCCATTCACCGTTCGCATTCGGGGCCGCAAAACCGACCAGGCCGGTGGTGACGCCGCAGTTCAGCTTGCCGCGGGCCTTCACGTCGTCCAGCGTGCCGGCAGATGCTGCGCCAGCCGCAAGACCGGCAAAGGTCATTGCGCCCAAAATAACGGATTTTTTCATATTTACCTCTTCCTGATAGCCCGCCATTCGGCGGTTCTTATTTTCCGGCGATCCCCCGCCGGATATGAGACTGAAGAAGGGTCCTCCCCTAATTCGTGGCTGAGTTTGGGCGCATTCATCAGCAAACGTCAAGGGCGGTATCAGGAATTTCGATGTACGAATTCCGCACGAACGGGGTCCGCGCGGAATATTATTTCCGGTTCGGCTGTGGATAAGTAATTTCTTATCCGGTCAGGAAAAATCGAAGAATCGCTTGGCGTGCAGGAATTCCTGCCGTTTCACCTCGGCTGCAGCCTGGGCTTCCTCGTCCTCGCCCCACTGCTCTTCCTGCCAGCGTTCATCCAGGCGCGACAGCTGCCAGATCTCATCGGCACTGCGCCAGCCCGAAGCGGCCGCAAACCCAAGGATCAAAGAGCCTGAGATGCCTACCAGGTCGTGAAATGCCGCCAGCTGGAAGGCGGTCATCGCACGGGTTTCCTCTGCCAGAACCGCCAGGGCCGCAGCCTCCTGCGGCTGGTGCAGAACCCCGGTCCGGGGCTGCAGGCGCACTCCCAGCTCCGTCTCTGCCCAGTCCAGAACCGGGTCCCATTCGGCAGCCTGCCGGGCCGCAAGTTCAACCGGAGTGTCCGCCCGGTAGCACAAGAGGTCGCTGTCGCCGTATTCGGCCAGCATGGCGGCGACTTCGCTGTGCTGATGTGTCACCTTGTCAATTGCCGCGTTGGCAGAGCGGGTGCAGGGCATGGTTTTCGGATCAACTGATTCGGTCTGGGCCTCCCATTCCGCTGCAATTGCCTCGCACATGTCCCGCGTCGGCACCGTCAGCGGCGCCTTCGCCGGAGTCTTGACCCGGCGCCCGTCCAGCTCCACCGCGAAACCGTCTGCGGTCTCTGCCACGGTGACCTCTTTCCAGAACCGTTTCTGTGCCCAGCCGCTCATACCCTAGCCCTTCCAGATTTCTGCCAGCAGCGGGCGCAGCTCCGCGAAATCGCGGATCAGGTAATCGGCGCCCAATGTCTCTGCCGGGTGATAGCCCCAGGGCACGGCGATGGTGGTGACCCCCGCTGCGCGCCCCATTTCAATGTCAAACCGCGTATCGCCGATCATCACAGTGCTTGCCTGCTCAACCCCGGTCTCAGCCATCGCCGTCAGCACCATCGACGGATGCGGTTTCGACGGGTGGTGGTCGGCCACCTGCCGGGTCACAAAGCAAGTCAGCTCATGCGCCGCGATCAGCGCATCCACGCCGCGCTGGGATTTGCCGGTGGCGACCCCCAGCAGGTATTCCGGCACCTCGTTCAGCTGTGCCAGCATCTCCCGCGTGCCGGGATAGAGCGGCGAATGCGCAGCGCCCGCCGCCTCGCGTGCCAGCATGTAGGAAGACTTGTAGCCCTCCACCAGCGCCTCCAGCGTTGCCGCATCCTGCTCCGGTGCCAGCTCCGCCATGGCCAGGGGCAGCGACAGGCCGACGATGGACAGGATCCTCTCACGCGGCGGCGTTTCCAGCCCAACCCCTTGAAAAGCCTCGGCCATCGCGCCGGTGATCGCCCCCTGGCTGTCCACCAGGGTGCCATCGACGTCAAACAGGATCAGCCGCAGGTCAGCGCTCACTTCAGATCCTCAAACGGGTCGTCCGCTGCCAGGTCCTCACTCCAGCCAAGGGTGTCCCAGCTTTCCTTCATGTGATCCGGCAGCGGCGCAACAACGGCGATTTCCTTGCGGGTGACGGGGTGCTCAAACACCATCCGGCGCGCGTGCAGGTGCAGCTTCTTGGAGATCACCCCGCCGATCGAGGCGCCCCAGCCGTCACCCAGGTTCTCCTGCCCTGAACCGCCGTATTTGCCGTCGCCGGCAATAGGGTGGCCCATGCCGGACATATGCGCCCGCAGCTGGTGAGTGCGGCCCGTAATTGGCTCCATCGCCACCCAGGCGGCGCGGCTCGCGACGCGGTAGAGCGTGGCATAAAGCGTATGCGCGCGCTTGGCCCCGGGCGTGTCGTCGATGTCGTGCGGATGCACGTTGATCATCTTCTCGCCTTCGCCGGACTTGCCATGCCCCGGCGCCTTAACCAAGCCATTCTTGATCTCGCCCAGGTACGGCGTCGGCACGCCCGCCACCAAAGCCCAGTAGATCTTGCGCGTGTTCTTGTGGCGGAAGGCGGCGGTCAGCGCCTGTGCCGCCTTGCGGTTGCGCGCCAGCACCAAGACGCCGGAGGTGTCCTTGTCGATCCGGTGCACCAGCTTGGGCTTATCCTCCAGCCCGAATTTCAGCGCCTCGGCCAAACCATCCACATGCTTGGTGGTGCCAGAGCCGCCTTGCACCGCAAGGCCCGCAGGCTTGTTCAGCACGATCACATCGTCGTCGCGGTAGATCACGCAGGACTGGATCATCCTGGCATCCGCATCCGAGATCTTCATCTCGCGCGGCGCGGCAGGTTTCAGGTCGCTGTCCGCCAGCGGCGGCACCCGCACCACCTGGCCGGCGTCCACCCGGGTACTGGCCTTCACCCGGGCGCCATCCAGCCGCAGCTCGCCCTTGCGGCACATCTTCTCGATGCGGCCCTGGTTCACATGCGGAAACAGCCGCCGCAGCCAGCGGTCAATGCGCTGGCCGCTGTCGTCTTCGCTGACGGTAATCATCTGAACGCCGCTCATGCGAACACTCCTCTTGCGGCCATCAGGCCCAGAAACAATCCGCCGACCGACAGGCCCACGGACAAAGCTACATAAAGCGCCGCCTGCCCGAAGGCACCGCGCTCGATCAGGTTGGCGGTCTCCAGCGAGAACGCCGAAAACGTGGTGAACCCGCCCAGCAGCCCGGTCATCACCAGCGGACTGAGGTGGGTCAGCCCGCGCATTGCGGCGGCCACCACGAACACCCCCATCAGGAAGGAGCCGATCACGTTGACGGTGATCACCGCCACCGGGAAATCGTGATGTCCCAGGACCCGGATGATGCCCAGCCCGGCCAGGTAGCGGCACACCGCCCCGATTGCGCCGCCAAGGGCCACCATGGAAACCGAAGAAATCATCCCCGTCCTGTCGCCGGCACAGGCAGGGATGTCAAGTTTTGCCCGTATTGCACGGCGCGCAGGGCTGACGCGGGTACAGGTTCTTCCCTTTCATCTTTCCCCAAATACTCCCGCCGGAGGCAGCGGCTTTGCCGGCAAAGCCGCTTCACTTGTTCCGCTTTGCCCTAAGGTTCGCAAAGTAATCCGTGCGCCGCTTCAACTCGCGCTCGAACCCGCGCTCCACCGGCTGATAGAGCACCGGCCGCTTCACCCCGTCGGGGAAGTAATTCTGGCCGGAAAAACCATCCTCGGCGTCGTGGTCATAGGCATAGCCGTCGCCATAGCCCTGCTCCGCCATCAGCTTGGTCGGCGCGTTCAGGATATGCTTGGGCGGCGGCGCGCTGCCGGTCTGCTTGGCCAGCCGCCGCGCCGCTTTGATACCGACATAGACCGCGTTGGATTTCGGCGCCAGCGCCAGATAGACGGCGGCATTGGCCAGCGCCAGCTCGCCCTCCGGGCTGCCGAGCCGCTCGTAAGTCTGCCAGGCGTTCAGGCAAACCGTATTGGCCTGCGGGTCGGCCATGCCGATGTCCTCGGTCGACATCATCGTCAGGCGCCGGGCCAGGAAGCGCGGGTCTTCGCCGCCCTCCAGCATCCGCGCCAGCCAGTAGAGTGCTGCATCCGGGTCGGAGCCGCGGATCGATTTGTGCAGCGCGGAAATCAGGTTGTAATGCTCGTCGCCGGACTTGTCGAATTTGGCCGCCCGGCGCATCAGCCGGCTGGACAGCGCCTCCCGCCCCAGGGGCGCCTCCACCTTCCAGGCGGCAACCTGTTCAATGAGGTTCAAAAGCGCCCGCCCGTCACCGTCGGCCATCTCATGCAGCGCATCGCGGGCATCCCCGCTCAGCGGCAGGGCGCGGCCCAGCTCCCTCTCGGCGCGCTGGGTCAGGCGTTCCAGGTCCGCCAGCGACAGACGCTCCAGCACCAGCACCTGCGAACGGCTCAGCACAGCGGCGTTCAGCTCAAACGAGGGGTTCTCCGTTGTCGCCCCCACCAGAAGGATGGTGCCATCCTCCATATGCGGCAGGAAACCGTCCTGCTGGGCCTTGTTGAAGCGGTGGATCTCATCCACGAACAGCAGCGTCCCTTGCCCGTTCTCGCGGCGGATCCTGGCGGCCTCGAACACTTTGCGCAGCTCCGGCACGCCGGTGAAGATCGCCGATATCTGCACGAAATGCAGGTCGGTCTCCTGCGCCAGCAGCCGCGCGATGGTGGTCTTGCCCACCCCCGGCGGCCCCCAGAAAATCAGCGACGACAAAGACCCCGAGGCCAGCATCACGCCCAGCGGCGCCTCAGGACCCAGCACCTGTTCCTGGCCGATCACATCCACCAGCGACTGCGGCCGCAGCCGGTCGGCCAGCGGCCGGTTCCTGCTGGCCTGCTGTGCGCCGCCATCCGCGGGCTCCGGGCTGCCGAACAGGTCCGCCATCAGGTGCGGAACCGCAGGGTGACGCGCTGGCCGCGGCGGTTCAGATCCAGCTGAATCCAGCGGCCGCTGTTTGCGAGGATGGCATAAACGTCCTCGGTGCCGGTGACGGGCTGGCCGTTCACCGCCAAGAGCGCGTCGCCGGGCTGCACCCCGCCGCGGCCCGCATAAGGGCCGGGATCGGTGACCACCACGCCCTCCGCCGACAGCGGCAGGCCAAGCCGGGCAATCACCTGCGGATTGATCTGCGCCACGGTCAGGCCGGGCAGCGCGGTCCGCTCATCCAGCTGCACCGGGTTGGCGGGCGGCTGGTCCGGCGCGGTGATCATCGGCACCGCAACCGCCTCGCGCTCGTCCCCGCGCAGGCGGGTGATCTCAGCGGTGCCGCCCAGGCCGGAGACCGACATGCGGAACACCATTTCGGACGGGGAATTCACCACCTCGCCATCCACATGTGTGATCACATCGCCCACCTTGAACCCTGCCTTGGCAAAGGGGCTTTCCCGGTGCAGGTCGGAGACCACCATGCCCTCCGGCACCTCCATACCCAGCGAAGCAGCCAGATCAGCATCCACCGGCTGCCCGGCCATGCCAGCCCAGGGGCGCTGGAATTCCTCGGCGCCGTCCCTGGCCTGTTCGACGAATTGTTTGACCAGGTTGGCAGGGATCGCAAAGCCGATGCCGTTGGAGCCGCCGGAGCGGGACAGGATGCGCGTGTTGATGCCAATCAGATCGCCATTGACGTCGATCAGCGCGCCGCCGGAGTTGCCCGGGTTGATCGGCGCATCGGTCTGAATGTAGTAGCCAAAGCCATCCCCCGCCCCCATGCCGGTGCGCGCAAGCCCTGAGATGATGCCGCTGCTGACGGTCTGGCCAACCCCGAACGGGTTGCCGATTGCCAGCGCCAGCTCGCCCACCTGCACCTCATCGCTGTTGCGCAGATCCAGATGCGGCAGGTCCGCGGCCTCATCCAGCTGCAGGATCGCCAGGTCGCTGGCCTTGTCGCCCAGGATCACCCGCGCATTGTATTCGCGCCGGTCATTGGTCACCACGCGGATTTCGGTGGCGCTGCCGACAACGTGGTAGTTGGAGACCACGATACCATCCGCTGACAGGATCACCCCCGACCCCAGCGAGTTTTCCACCCGCGGCTGCGGCTTGGCGAAACCGCGGAAGAAATCATCGAAGAACGGATCGTTCATGAACGGCGAGCGGCGGCGCTGCTGCACCTGGCGCACCACCTTGGCATAGATGTTCACCACCGCCGGAGACGCTTCCCTGACCAGCGGCGCAAACCCCAGCGCGATCTCTGCCTGGCTCTGCGGCACCCTGGTTTCGGCGGCGGCCGGAAGGGCCAGCGCAGGCAGGGCAAGACACAGGGCAAGGGCGGTCAGGGCTGGGCGGTTCATGGGGGCTCCCGTTTGTTGCTGCGTGAAGGATATGCGGAGAGCGCACCCGGATTGCAAGGCATCAGCGGCCTGCGGGCAAAGGCACGCCTCTCAGCCCCGGCGCCTGAGGAACTTCAGCCCGGACCAGTCGGCATCGACCGCGCAGACCTTGACGTCCACCCAGCCCAGCGGCAGCACCGCAGCGCGCAGGCTGTCCTCGGTGATGCCGCTGTGCAGCCTGGAGCTTTTCTTGGCCCAGGACAGCCACAGCATGCCGCCCGGGCGCAGCACGGCGATGGCCTGGGCCGCGGCCTGCTGTTCTGATCCGGCAGCGGTCAGGAAAACATGCGCGGCGTCATAGGCGGCCGCTGCGCCCTGGCGGTCGAAATCCACGCCCCCGGCCCCCGCCATCAGTGCAGTGTAGTTCTCCGGTGCACCACTCACGGCGACACGGAAGCCGGGCTTGAAGCCCAGCTTCTGCAACAGTGGTTTGCCGGAATAGCCGGCGGGGTTTGCGGTGCTCATGGTGCCATGATCCGCAAAACCCGGCGTCTGGCAAGAGGCCGCTCTGCATTCATCTTTCCCCAAATACTCCCTGCCGGAGGCACGCGCCGCAAGGCGCGTCCCCTGCTGGCGGGCCTCAGGCCTCCGCGAGTTCCGCCTGCGGGGCCGCCATGCGGCGTTTGGCAACCGCTGCCGCCAGATGCTCCAGCTCGGCCACGGTGTCCTCCCAGCCCAGGCAGCCATCGGTGATGGACTGGCCGTAGGTCAGCTCCCCCTGGCCCAGGTCCTGGCGGCCCGCCACCAGTTGGCTTTCCACCATTACGCCGGTGATGCGGCTGTCGCCGCCGGCGATCTGCGCCGCCACGTCGCGCAGCACCGCGGGCTGCCGCATCGGATCCTTGCCGCTGTTGGCGTGGCTGGCGTCGATCATCACATGGCCGCGGATGCCGTCCTTTTCCGCCAGCTTGCAGGCCGCATCGACGGAAGCCGCGTCAAAGTTGGTACCGCCGCCGCCACGCAGGATCAGGTGGCAGTCCGGGTTGCCGCTGGTGGCCGCAATTGCCGCGCGGCCCGATTTGGCCAGCGCCATGAAATGATGCGGATGCGCGGCAGAGCGCACCGCATCCACCGCGATCTGCACATTGCCGCGGGTGCCGTTCTTGAAGCCCACCGGGCAGCTGAGGCCGGAGGCCATCTCGCGGTGGATCTGGCTTTCGGTGGTGCGGGCGCCAATGGCGGCCCAGGCCACCAGGTCGGAGATGTACTGCGGCACCGCCGTATCCAGGAACTCTGTCCCGACCGGCAGGCCGAGCGCGTTGATGTCCAGGCACAGGCGGCGCGCCAGCCCCAGGCCCTCGTTGATGCGGAAGGAGCCGTCGAGGCCGGGATCGTTGATCAGCCCTTTCCAGCCCGAGATGGTGCGGGGTTTCTCGAAGTAGACCCGCATCACGATTTCCAGCTCTCCGGCCAGCCGCGCGCGCAGCGGCGCCAGCCGTTCGGCGTAGTCCATCGCCGCCTTGGGATCATGGATCGAACAGGGGCCGACCACGGCAATCACGCGGCCGTCGCGGCCGTGCAGCACATCCTGAATGGCGGTGCGGCTGGCCAGCACGGTATCGGTGGCCGCCGCCGTCGAGGGCATCTGCGACGCGAGGTCTTCGGGGGAGATCAGTTCCTGCATGCCGGTGATGCGGAGGTTCTCTGTTTGGGGTGTCATGTGTCAGCTTCCTTGGCGGGAGGCCCTTGGCGCTGCGGCGGATACGAAAAAACCGCCAGCGGGCTGCGGGCGGTTGGTGGTATCCTGATGCGTTCCGGTCTGTCTAACCCGGGAATGCGCTGACCCCTCCGTCCGCCATGTGGCGCGGATAAAAGAAATACCAGAATGCGGCATAGGTACGGGTCATGGGCCGGACGCTAGCGGAGATTCGCGGGGCTGTCACCCCTGAAAATCCCGCACCCCCAAAAGCGCAAGGGCCCTCCCCGGCGGGAGGGACCTTGGCAATTTCCTGCGCGCAGACCTCAGAAGTCCTGCCACATGTCGCGGGCGGCATTACCGTCATTGGCGGCGGCTGCAACCGGGGCCGGGCCAGGCTCGGCCGCCCAGTCCTCAGTGCCCCAGTCATCATCACCATGGGCTGTGGGCTGCGCTGCTGGCGCGGCCGGGGCCGCAAGCGCAGCGCTGCTGCCGTCCACCTGGAACCGCGTCACCAGGTCGGCAAGCTTCATCGCGTCGCTGTTCAGCATGTGGCCGGCCGCAGTGGCCTCCTCGACCATCGCGGCGTTCTGCTGGGTCACCTGATCCAGCTGGGTGACGCCGGTGTTGATCTCATGCAGGCCGGTGGACTGTTCCTCTGCGCCTTCGGCGATTTCGGAGACCAGCTGCGAGATATGGCTGACGCGGCCCACGATGGACTGCAGCGCCGCCCCTGCCCGGCCGACCAGATCAACCCCCTGATCCACCTGCCGGGAGCTGTCGGAGATCAGCGCCTTGATCTCCATCGCCGCATCGGAAGAGCGCTGCGCCAGCGCCCGCACCTCGGAGGCGACCACCGCAAAGCCGCGGCCCGCCTCGCCTGCGCGGGCGGCTTCCACCCCGGCATTCAGCGCCAGAAGGTTGGTCTGGAAGGAGATGTCATCGATCACCCCGATGATCTGACTGATCTTCTTTGAGCTGTCCTCGATCCCGCCCATGGCGGTAACCGCCTCCTGCACCACCTCGCCGCTGGTTTCGGCCTCCTGGCGGGCCTCACGCACGGTGTTTTCCACGTTGCGGGCGCCCTCGGCTGCGGATTTCACCGATGCTGTCAGCTCATCAATCGCGGCCGCGGTCTGTTCCAGCGTTGCCGCCTGGCTTTCGGTGCGGTGCGACAGGTCGTCAGAGGCCTGGCTGATCTCGGCGGCACCGCTACGGATGCTCGTGGTGGCCTCTATCACCTGCTGGACGGTGGCGTTCAGATTGTCGATCGAGCCGTTGAAATCGGCGCGCAGCTGCTCGTATTCCTCGGGGAATTGCTCAGCGATGCGGATGGTCAGATCGCCATGTGCCAGCCGCGACAGACGCTCGCTCAGCTCGCGCACCACGCCCGCCAGCTCGGCGTCCTTGCTCTCTGCCTTCTGTGCTTCCGCCTCCTGCATCCGCACCAGTTCGTCGCGGAATTTCTCCAGCGCGCGGGCCATGTCGCCGACCTCATCGCCCCGGTTCTGGCCCTGGATCTCCACCGCGTTGTTGCCCTCTGCCAGGCCGCGCATCGACATCACGACGCGGCGGATGCCCGACGCGATGCCGGAGGCGATCACCAGCGCCAGGATGCCGCCGATCAGGATGGCGCCGCCGATAGCCGCAGGAATCATGGTGCGGGTCCGGGCGCCCAGTTCCTCGTTGGCGGCGCGGCGTTCAGCCATGGCTGCGGTGCCGGCGGCCTGCAGGGTTTCCATGGTGGCGCGGAAGCTGTCGAAGTACTCCTTGCCGCGGCCCTCGGCCACCAGATCGGCCATGTTGTCCATGGTGGCGGCACTGCCGATCACCCGGCGCAGCTGCAGCATCGGCACCACCACCTCATTGCGCCATTCGTCAATGATCCCCGCCACCTTGTTCAGGCGGTTTGACTGCATCAGGTTGTCTGCCAGCGCCAGACGGAGGTCGGCCATGACTTCGTTGAAGCGGCCGTTGCCCTCCATGTAGGGATCCAGAAACTCCCGGTCTCCTGCCAGAAGGAAGCCGCGCATGCCCGTCTCCATGTCCACCGCGGCGGCTTGCAGGTCCTTGGCGCGGCTGATCACCTTGTGGGTCTGCTCCACCGCCTGCAGCGACGTGTTCAGGTAGTCCGGATCCGCAATGCCTGCATTGACCAGCGACATGAAGGTGTTGCGGCGGTTGTTGAGCTCGACTTCCTCCTCCTCGATGACGTTCGTCATCTCGGTGCGGAACTGCTCGAAATAGACCCGGCCCTTGGATTTCTTCACCTCGGCGGCCATGTCGTTCATGGTCATGGCATCGCCGATTTCCTGGCGCAGCGCGATGGCGCCTGCGGCCACGTTTTCCTGCCAGCCGGTCAGGGTCTGCTCTGCCTCATCCAGAGTGGCCAGCATCGCGGCATCGCCCGCCGCCAGATTGCGCAGGCTGGCGAGGGTTTCTGCGACCTGGCTCTTGCCCTCCTCAAAGGGGACCAGGTACTCCTCACGGCCCGCCAGGAGATAGCCGCGCAGGCCCGCCTCCATCTGCGAGGCGGCCTCCGCCAGGGTCTGCGAGCCTGTCAGGATCTCCTGGGTGTGATCCACCGCCTTGGCCGACTGGTCCATCCGGCCCAGGTTGAAGACGGCAAGCACCCCCACCCCAAGCACCAAGAGCAGCGGCAGCACCGCGACGGAAACGATTTTCACCTTGGTGCTGAGGTTTGCCAGTGAGAACCGCCTGGCCGCGGATGTCTTCTTCTTTGCCATCACATCTGTCCCGGAAATTTCGGATGACAACGTTAAGGCAGAAGAAAATTACGATTCCCTTTCACATGGAAAGTGAATCTGATGCGCCGCGAACTGCCGTGGCGTAAGAAAAACCCCCGCTCCGGGCGGAGCGGGGGCCAGACAGTGAACCCGGAAGGTTCAGCGCGTCTTATTCGTCTGCTTCAGCAGCTGCTTCTTCTGCTTCCAGGCGGGCCTTGTCAGCAGCGCCTTTGGCGGAAACGTCGCGGTCGACGAACTCGATGATGGCCATCGGAGCCATGTCGCCGTAACGGAAGCCGGCCTTCAGAACACGGACATAGCCGCCCTGACGGTCCTTGTAGCGCGGGCCCAGAACCTCGAACAGTTTCGCGACGTCCTTGTCCTCTTTCAGCTTGGAAGCGGCCTGACGGCGGGCGTGCAGGTCGCCGCGCTTTGCCAGGGTGATCAGTTTTTCAATGATCGGGCGCAGTTCTTTTGCTTTGGGCAGGGTGGTCTTGATCTGCTCGTGCTCGATCAGCGAGCCGGCCATGTTGGAGAACAGGGCCTTGCGGTGCTCATGAGTACGGTTCAGGCGGCGGTAACCACGTGCGTGACGCATTGTTTCAATCCTTATCTTGCGTTTTGCTTTGTCAGGCGGCTGATGCGTGTCAGCCGCTCACCTTGGGGCGGATGCCCGTGTCGTCCCCGGCAGTTCCGGGCATTGAAGAGGAGGGCCGGAGCCCTCCTCAAAACCTTTAGAAGCTGTCTTCGAACTTCTTGGCCAGATCTTCGATGTTGTCCGGCGGCCAGTCCTCGACGTCCATGCCGAGGTGCAGGCCCATGCCCGACAGAACCTCTTTGATCTCGTTCAGCGACTTGCGGCCGAAGTTCGGGGTGCGCAGCATCTCGGCTTCGGTCTTCTGGATCAGGTCGCCGATGTAGACGATGTTGTCGTTCTTCAGGCAGTTTGCCGAACGGACAGACAGTTCCAGCTCGTCCACTTTCTTCAGCAGAAGCGGGTTGAACTCCAGGCCGTCGTCCTCGTCCTGGCGGCCAGCCGATTCCGGCTCGTCGAAGTTGACGAAGATGCCCAGCTGGTCCTGCAGGATGCGGGCGGCATAAGCCACGGCATCGTCAGGGGAGATGGAGCCGTCGGTTTCCACCTTCATGGTCAGCTTGTCATAGTCCAGAACCTGGCCCTCACGGGTCGGCTGAACGTCATAGGAGACCTTCTTGACCGGCGAGTAGATCGCGTCGATCGGGATCAGGCCGATCGGTGCGTCTTCCGGCTTGTTCTTGTCTGCCGAGACATAGCCTTTGCCGGTGTTCACGGTCAGTTCCATGAACAGGTCGGCGCCGTCGTCCAGGTGGCAGATCACGTGGTCGCGGTTCAAGACCTCGATGCCTGCGGTTTCAGCAATGTCGCCAGCGGTGACAACAGCCGGGCCCTTGGCATTGATCGACAGGCGCTTGGGGCCTTCGACTTCCATGCGCAGGGACACGCCCTTGAGGTTCAGGATGATGTCGGTGACGTCTTCACGGACACCGGCCACGGACGAAAACTCGTGCAGGACGTTGTCGATCTGCACGCTGGTGATGGCCGCGCCTTGCAGCGAGCTCATCAGGACGCGGCGCAGCGCGTTGCCCAGGGTCAGGCCGAAACCGCGTTCCAGCGGTTCTGCGACGACAGTTGCCTGGCGTGCAGGATCGTTGCCCGGCTTCACTTCCAGCTGTGCCGGCTTGATCAGCTCTGCCCAGTTCTTATGGATCATGCGTTCCCTCCATTCCTGTCCCTGCCCCATGTCCGGAAGGCCAAGGACGCCCGAGGTTTAAATGACGCACTGGGGCCCTGCGAATCAAGCGGGGCCCCAGCAAAAAATTCTAATTAGACGCGGCGGCGCTTCGGCGGGCGGCAGCCGTTGTGCGCGATCGGGGTCACATCACGGATCGAGGTGATGTTGAAACCGACAGCAGCCAGTGCGCGCAGAGCCGATTCACGGCCAGAGCCGGGGCCCTGAACTTCGACTTCCAGCGACTTCACACCGTGTTCCTGGGCTTTCTTGCCCGCGTCCTCAGCAGCCATCTGAGCCGCGTAAGGAGTGGATTTCCGGGAGCCTTTGAAGCCCATGGTGCCGGCGGACGACCAGGAGATCGCGTTGCCCTGCACATCGGAGATCAGGATTTTGGTGTTGTTGAACGAAGAGTTCACGTGAGCAACGCCGGTGGCGATGTTCTTGCGCTCTTTACGCTTAATGCGGGTTTTATCGCGTGCCATTGATCAAGCCCCCCTTACTTCTTCTTGCCGGCGATCGGCTTCGCCGGGCCCTTGCGGGTGCGGGCGTTGGTGTGGGTACGCTGACCGCGGACCGGCAGGTTGCGGCGGTGGCGCAGGCCACGGTAGCAGCCCAGGTCCATCAGGCGCTTGATGTTCATGGTCACTTCACGGCGCAGGTCGCCTTCGACGGTGTAGTTGGCGTCGATGTGCTCGCGCACGGCCAGGACTTCAGCGTCGGACAGTTCGTTCACACGACGGGTTGCGTCGATGCCAACAGCCTCACAGATGGCTTTCGCCGAGGTGTTGCCGATACCGGTGATATAGGTGAGGGCGATGGGAACCCGCTTTGCAGTCGGGATGTTAACGCCGGCAATACGTGCCACGTGTCACTTTCCTTTTCGTTGCGGTTCCGTAACGCCGGAACCTTTTTTCACAACACTTGACCGTGGCAGTGTGGCCAGAGGGTCCAGCATTTCGAGGTGGTAAGGCAGACAGACGAATCCATCCGCCGGGAATCATTCCCAGAAGGGATGGGGTTGCCTATGTGGATTTTAAGGTGGCGTCAACCGCTAAGCGGTATGCTGCTGCACAAGCAAAGGCACCGGGTTGCGCCGGAAACGGAATCACCAGCCGGTTCCGCCACCCGTATCGTGCAATTTCAGAAAAAGCGGAGTCCGGCCATGTTGTCGAGACTACTTTACAAGTCCAAAGCAGCGCACCCGCCCTACTGTGACGTCAAAATCCTTGAAGAAGCCAGGGCGCTCAATTTCCTGGTGGACGTGACCGGCTTTCTGATCCGGAGCGGGAGCAGCTATCTGCAGGTGATCGAGGGCCCGCAGGCCGAGATCAGAGCGCTTGGCGACCGTATCAAGACCGACCCCCGCCACCATGACTATTGCGAAGTGCTGCACGATTCCGCTGACGGGCGTTTGTTTGAAACCTGGTCAATGGGGTACATGGACATTTCCGGCCAGGATAACTGGATCAATGAACATATCCCTGAGCTGTCCCCCGACAGCGGTGAGGCGCTGAAGTCGCAGTTCGTTCAGGCCTATGCCCTGGCTGCGCAGACACACGAAAGGCGGCCCTAAGGCCGCCCGTTCAGAAACCCGCTTCCGCAGGGCAGCTTATTCGCCCATGATCCAGGCCATGTTCTTGCGCACTTCCCCGATCGACGCGAGGCCGTCGATGCGCTGGAGATTGCCCTTGGCGTAGTAGTAGCCGATCAGCGGCGAGGTCTTCTTGTAGTATTCCATCAGGCGGGTCTTGAGGCTGTCCTCATTATCGTCTGCCCGGCGCGTCACGTCACTGCTGCCGCAGTTGGCGCATTTTCCGTCTTCCGGCCAGGGCTTGGTCTGGTCGTGATAGACCTCGCCGCAGCCGCCGCAGGTGGAGCGGCCGGTGATGCGGGCAACCAGCGCCTCGTCGTCGACCTGCATCTCGATCACGGCATCGAGCTTCAGGTGCATCTCCCGCAGCAGGCGCTCCAGCGCGTCGGCCTGGGCCAGGGTGCGCGGAAAGCCGTCGAAAATGAAACCGCCATGGGAAGTGTCCTGCAGCTTCTCGCGGATCAGGCCGATCACGATCTGGTCGGTGACCAGCTTGCCCTCGGCCATGATGGCGGCGACCTTCTTGCCCATTTCGGTGCCGGAGGTCTGGGCCTCGCGCAGCATGTCGCCGGTGCTGAGCTGCACCATGCGGCGGCTTTCCACAAGGTAACGCGCTTGCGTACCTTTGCCCGCCCCAGGCGGGCCAAGGAGAATAATGTTGGTCATCGGCGAGAGGGTCCCCGTTTTGTCCGTTTCTTGTTGCGCCCGCGCAGCTGGCTCTTCTCGATAAGGCCCTCATACTGATGCGCGAGGAGGTGGCTTTGCACCTGCTGGATTGTGTCCATGGTGACGGATACCACAATCAGAACGGACGTGCCGCCAAAATATACAGGGATGGCGAATTGGCCGCGGAGGACCTCCGGCAGGAGGCAGACCAGGGCCAGGTAGCCGGAGCCCAGAACCAGGATGCGGTTGACCACATACTCGATGTATTCGGCGGTCTTCTTGCCGGGGCGGATGCCGGGGACAAAGCCGTTCTGGTTCTTCAGGTTGTTCGCCACGTCATCCGGTTTGAAGGAGACGTTGAAGGTGTAGAAATAGGCAAAGAACACGATCATCGCGACAAAGAACAGCAGATACAGCGGCTGGCCGGGGCCGAAGTTCGCCAAGAGCCAGGACATCACCGGACCGGTCGCCGCGCCTGAGGAGAACGCCGAGATGGTGGTCGGCAGCAGCAGCAGCGAGGAGGCGAAGATCGCCGGGATCACGCCCGCCGGGTTCACCTTGACCGGCAGATGCGAGGAGCCGCCGTCATAGACCTTCATGCCGACCTGGCGGCGCGGGTACTGGATGTGGATCTTGCGCAGCGCGCGTTCCATGAACACCACGAACATGATCACCGCAACAACCATCAGGATCACACCGATGATCACCGCCGGGCTGATCGCGCCGGAGCGGCCGGAGGCAAAGAACTGGGCAATCGCTGCCGGAACCTCGGCGATGATGCCGACAAAGATGATCAGCGAGATGCCGTTGCCGATGCCGCGCTGGGTGATCTGCTCGCCCAGCCACATCAGGAACATGGTGCCGCCGACCAGGGTGATCATGCAGGCCATGCGGAAATACATGCCGGGATCGGTGGCCAGATCGCCCTGCTCCAGCGACACGGCGAGGCCGTAGGCCTGCGCGGTCGCCAGCGCCACGGTGCCATAGCGGGTGTACTGGTTGATCTTCTTGCGGCCTTGCTCGCCCTCTTTCTTGAGCTGCTCAAGCGAAGGCACCATCGAGGTCAGAAGCTGAACGATAATGGAGGCGGAGATATAAGGCATGATGCCGAGGGCAAAGATCCCCATGCGGCCAAGCGCGCCGCCGGTGAACATCGACACCATGCCGCCGATGCCCTGGCCTGCCTGCTCCATGAACTGGCGCAGGGCGGCTGCGTCGATGCCGGGAACCGGAATAAAGGTGCCCAGGCGGTAGACGATCAAAAGGCCGATGGTGAACAGGATGCGGTTGCGCAGATCCGTAGCTTTGCCAAGGGCAGCCCAGCTGGTGTTTGCCGCCATTTGTTCTGCTGCTGATACCATGAAAAGGTCTCTTCTTTAGCGAAACGCCGCCCGGAACCGTTTTCCGGCTCGGGCGGCGTTCTAGGAAAACTCGGAGACTATGTAAGCGGCATTGGCGCCGCTCACAAGCCGTTACTCTGCGGCGGCGGGGGCTGCCACAGTCAAAGTGCCGCCAGCTTTTGCCACGGCGTCAACAGCAGCAGCGGATGCGCCGGTGACTGCGATGGTTGCTTTGGCGGTGATTTCGCCTTTGGCCAGGATGCGGACGCCGTCCAGTTTGCGGCGGACCAGGCCGGAAGCAACCAGCGAATCCTCGGTGATGGAGGCCGCGTCCAGCTTGCCTGCGTCGATGAACTTCTGGATCAGGCCCAGGTTCACAACGGCGTATGCCTTGCGGTTCGGCTTGTTGAAGCCGCGCTTGGGCAGACGCTGGTACAAGGGCATCTGGCCGCCTTCGTAGCCATTGATCGAGACGCCCGAACGGGATTTCTGGCCTTTGATGCCGCGGCCGCCCATTTTGCCTTTGCCGGAACCCGGGCCACGGGCCACACGGGTGCGTTTCTTGGCGGCGCCTGCATTGTCGCGCAGTTCGTGAAGTTTCATGTCGCTTCTCCTTGCCGGATGTGGCCCCCGAAGCGTGATGGGCCAAACGCGGCGTTTCTTGATTGGTGATTCCGTGGCGCAGAACGCCACCGGGGGCGTATAGACGGGTTGAGGGATAGGATCAAGCCCCGCGGGGCAGACCGGGCAATGGGACAGCAGCAGGGACCGCCAGGGCCCCTGCCCCGCCGGTTGCTTGTCCTGCCGTCTGTCTCTCTGTTTCCGTTCCGTCGCTGGCCGTCCGTTAAAGGGTGGCGGCGCCGCCGGGGTGGAGATGGGATGGGGTTGTCCCCATGCGAAAACGCGATTTGCGCGCTCCGGGTGCCAGACCGGAGCCCAATTCCAGGTGCCGGGGGTGTCAGGCCCGGCGGGTGATCATGACCGGGGATGATATTGCCGTAGACGGGTTAAAACCCCGTAGGCGGTGCGTACGGTGGGTGCGCAACGGGCTGGCGCCCCCGGTTTTGCAGACCACGGAAGGCAGACCCGGACCTGAAAAACAAAAACGCCCCCGCCGGGATGGCAGGGGCGCATTTGGGCCAGGCATTCGGAGAGGGAGGAGGATCCGTCAGCCGGCCAGGGAGATCACTTGCCGTAGACGTGCTCGCGGGCGGCGCCGGGGATGGCACAGCGGCTGAGGCCGATGTCGGCCAGGTCGCGGGCCGAGAGCGCGCGAAGGGCGTGGACGGTCTGGCGGTATTCGCGGCGCAGCTGCCAGTTCTGGTAGAGGCCGGCGGCCACGCTCAGGAAACGGGTGAAGAGACCGGCAGACGCCGGTGCGGAAAGAGTTGTAAAGGCCATTGTTCTTGTTCCTTGCTGCGCTGCCGGAGCGTGCCTCCGGCGCGTCGCTTGATCTGTTCGTCTGAAGTGAAAGGGAGATAAGGATGGCCCCGAACCAGCGCAACGCCTGCTTCGGTCTGGCGGCTATGCGGCACATGCATAGCACAAATGCGTGAGATGACTTGAAAGCCCTCAATAGAAAACGCCCCCGCCCGGACAGGGCAGAGGCGCTTTGGCCCGGGCATGAAGAGGAGGAGGAGAGGAGCGCCCGGGAAAAGGGAATTCTTAGCCGTAGACGTGCTGATGCGCGATGTCGGCGATGTCGCTGCGGCGGACGCCGATGTCCGAGAGTTCGTGGTCTGACAGCGCGTCCAGCTCATTGTAGGTGCGCTGGAATTCGCGGGCTTTGGTCCAGGAGTCGACCAGGCCTTCGACGGTTGCGCGGATGCGTGCGGTCAGGCTGTGGCCGGTGTGTGCAGCGGAGATAACATGTGCCATCTTTCAGGTCCTTCGTGTCTGATGCCGGGCCTATTCCCGGCGGTCTTTGTTCAGTCTTTCGATGTGACACTGAGATAGGACCGGGGAATGAGTCGAACAACTGACGCAACCGGCAAGCCGCTATGCACGCGCCGCAAGGGGCTTGCAGCCCGATAGCCGGCCCGTCCGGCCTGCGAGGCTGCGCTCCTAACGCGAAAAACGCCCCCGGCGGACCGGAGGCGTTTTCCAAAGTCAGTGTCGAAAAGAGGCTTAGCCGCGCTCTTCGATGATCTGAACCAGGTGCGGGATCGAGTTGACCATGCCGCGGACCGAAGGAGTATCCTCCAGCTCGCGGGTCTTGTGCATCTTGTTCAGGCCCAGGCCAACCAGGGTTGCGCGCTGTTTGGCGGGGCGGCGGATCGGCGAGCCGATCTGCTTGACGACGATGGTTTTTGCCATGTCTCTCTACTCCTTACGCTTCAGCTTCGGCAGCTGCCGGTGCGTCGTCCCGCTTGGGCAGGATGTCGGCGACCTTTTTGCCACGGCGCTGAGCCACCGAACGCGGGCTCTGCTCTTTCTGCAGGCCGTTCAGGGTGGCGCGGATCATGTTGTAGGGGTTCTGCGAACCGATCGACTTGGAGACCACGTCCTTGATGCCCAGCATCTCGAACACGGCACGCATCGGGCCGCCCGCGATGATACCGGTACCTTCCGGTGCGGTCCGCATCACAACTTTGCCTGCGCCGTGACGGCCGGCCATGTCGTGGTGCAGAGTGCGGCCCTCTTTCAGCGGCACGCGGATCATCTGGCGCTTCGCCTGCTCGGTCGCCTTGCGGATCGCCTCGGGCACTTCTTTCGCCTTGCCCTTGCCAAAGCCGACGCGGCCTTTCTGGTCGCCAACGACAACCAGGGCTGCGAAGCCAAAGCGCTTACCGCCTTTTACGGTTTTCGACACGCGGTTGATCGCGACCAGGCGATCTGCAAATTCCGGTGCCTCTTCACGCTCGCGGCGGGGGCCGCGGCGGTTTTCACGTTCTGCCATCAGGCATTCCTTTCAGTGCGGCGCTCAGGCGCCTGTTTATCCGATCCTTGGTGAGAACCGGCCCAGAGGCCGGTCTCCCGGATCATCGGGGCAGCCCCAAGAGGCTGCCCGCATGGGATTAGATCTTCAGGCCGCCTTCACGCGCAGCGTCGGCCAGAGCCTTCACCTTGCCGTGGAACAGGAAGCCGCCGCGGTCGAAGTAAGCTTCGCTCACGCCAGCCGCTTTCGCGCGCTCTGCGATTGCTGCGCCAACTTTGGCCGCTGCTTCGATGTTGTTCTTGCCAACAACACCGAGATCTTTTTCCAGGGTCGACGCCGCTGCCAGAGTCACGCCGCGCAGGTCGTCGATCAGCTGAACAGAGATGTTCTTGTTCGAACGGTGCACGGACAGACGCGGACGGCCTGCGTTCACTTTGCGAAGCTTGTTCCGGACGCGCAGCCGGCGCTTCAGAAACAGGGTACGTTTGCTGTTTGCCATTTTGCTGGTCCTTACTTCTTCTTGCCTTCCTTGCGGAAGATGAATTCGCCCTTGTAGCGGATGCCCTTGCCTTTGTACGGCTCGGGACGGCGCCAGTCGCGGATTTTCGCCGCCACTTCGCCCACCTGCTGCTGGTCGATACCTTCCACAACGATTTCGGTCTGCTTCGGTGCGGTGATGGTGATGCCATCGGGTGCAACGAAGTCGACGTCGTGGCTGTAGCCCAGGTTCAGTTTCAGGGTGTTGCCCTGCATCTGAGCCCGGTAACCCACACCCTGGATCTCCAGCTCTTTCTTGAAGCCCTGGGTCACGCCGGTCACGAGGTTGGCCACCTGAGTGCGGGACATGCCCCACTGCTGACGGGCACGCTTGGACTTGCCGCGCGGCTCGATGGTGACAACGTTGTCGTTCACGGTCAGGGTGACGTCGTCGGTTGCGGTGAAGCTGCGGGCGCCTTTCGGGCCTTTCACTTCGATGGTCTGGCCGGACACAGAGGCGGAAACGCCGCTGGGCAGTTCGACCGGTTTCTTACCAATACGGGACATTGCGAGGCCTCCTTAGAAGACGGTGCAAAGCACTTCGCCGCCAACGTTGGCTGCGCGTGCGTTTGCGTCCGACATCACACCCTTGGGGGTGGAGACAATCGACACGCCCAGGCCCTGGCGGACCGACGGGATGTCATTGACGCCCATGTAAACGCGGCGGCCGGGCTTGGAGACCCGCTTGAGCTCGCGAATGACAGGTTCGCCGTCGAAGTACTTGAGGCTGATTTCGATGGCCGGGTGGCCATTTTCACCAGTCATCTTCTCATAACCGCGGATGTAGCCCTCGTCTGCCAGCACATCCAGCACCCATGCCCGCAGCTTGGAAGCCGGGGTCATGACGGTGGATTTGCCGCGCATCTGAGAGTTACGGATACGGGTGAGCATATCGCCGATAGGATCGTTCATATCAGTCTCTCCCTTACCAGCTCGATTTCACCAGGCCGGGGATCTGACCAGCAGAACCCAGCTCGCGCAGCGCAATACGGCTGACCTTCAGCTTACGGTAGTAAGCGTGCGGACGGCCGGTGAGCTGGCAACGGTTGTGAAGACGGGTTGCCGACGAGTTGCGCGGCAGTTTCGCCAGTTTCAGACGCGCCTTGAAGCGCTCTTCCATCGGGCGAGATTCGTCGTTTGCGATTTCTTTCAGCTCGGCACGCTTTGCGGCGTATTTTGCCACCAGGCGCTCGCGCTTCTTCTCGCGTTCGATCATGCTTTTCTTAGCCATGGTCTCTATCCTTCCCGCGCTTAGCTGTTGAAGGGCATGTTGAAAGCTTTCAACAGCGCCTTTGCTTCCGCGTCGGTTTTCGCGGTGGTGGCGATCACGATGTCCATGCCCCAGGCTTCATCGATCTTGTCGAAGTCGATTTCCGGGAACACGATGTGCTCTTTCAGGCCCATGGCATAGTTGCCGCGGCCGTCGAAGGAGGTGCCCGAAACACCGCGGAAGTCGCGGATACGGGGCATCGCGATGGTGATCAGACGGTCGAGGAATTCGTACATCCGGTCACCGCGCAGGGTCACCTTGGCGCCCATCGGCATGCCTTCGCGAACGCGGAAGCCGGCGATGGAGTTCTTTGCCACGGTGGTCAGAGCCTTCTGGCCCGCAATCGCGGTCAGGTCGGCCTGGGCGGATTTGGCTTTCTTGCTGTCTTTGACAGCAGCACGGCCGCAGCCGATGTTCAGAACGATTTTCTCCAGCTTGGGGAGCATCATGTCGTTCTTGTAGCCGAACTCTTCTTTCAGGGCGCCACGGATGGTGTCCTTGTAAAGAGTTTTCAGGCGCGGGGTGTAGGTTGCAGCGTCAAGCATCAGACAGTCTCCCCGGTGGTCTTGGCGAAGCGCACCTTCTTGCCGTCTTCCTCGCGGAAGCCGACGCGGGTTGCTTTGCCGTTGCTGTCCAGCAGTGCCAGGTTCGACAGGTCGATCGGCAGTGCCTTGGGCAGACGGCCGCCCTGGCTGTTTTGGGTCTGGCGGGTGTGGCGGATGGCCATGTTCACGCCTTCGACGATGGCTTTGCCGGCTTTCGGGTCAACGGAAGCAATGGTGCCTTCCTTGCCCTTATCGCGGCCTGCCAGCACGACGACCTTGTCGCCTTTACGGAGTTTCGCAGCCATGATTACAGCACCTCCGGAGCCAGCGAGATGATCTTCATGAAGTTTTTCGCGCGCAGTTCACGAACAACCGGGCCAAAGATACGGGTACCGACCGGCTCGTTGTTGTTGTTCAGGATGACAGCTGCGTTCCGGTCAAAACGGATCGCGGTGCCGTCTTCGCGGCGGACTTCTTTGGCGGTGCGCACGACAACGGCCTTACGGACGTCGCCTTTTTTCACGCGGCCGCGCGGGATGGCTTCTTTAACCGAGACGACAATGATGTCGCCAACGGAAGCGTATTTACGCTTGGAGCCACCCAGAACCTTGATGCACTGAACTCGGCGGGCGCCGGAGTTGTCAGCAACATCCAGATTTGTTTGCATCTGGATCATGTGGTTTCTCCCGACCTATGGGGCAGCGATGCGTGCTGGTATCCCCCAGGGTTTCGACTGACTGTTAAGTCTAGCCGCCAGGAGTCTCGGATGAGACTCTTAGGCTTCCAGAACTTCCCAGCGTTTCGTTTTCGATTTCGGCGCGCATTCGATGATGCGTACGGAATCGCCGACCTTGAAAGCGTTCTTTTCATCGTGAGCCCGGTACTTCTTGGACTTACGGATGGTTTTCTTCAGAACCGGGTGCGTGAAGCGGCGTTCAACCGAGACGGTGACGGTCTGGGCGTTTGCGTCGCTGGTCACAACGCCTTGCAGGATACGTTTGGGCATTGTGTCGCTCCTTATTCGGCCGCTGCTGCGGCTTTTTCGTTCAGGATGGTCTTGACGCGGGCAGCATTGCGGCGGGCCGCTTTGATGCCGGAGGTCGATTCCAACTGACCGGTTGCCTGCTGAAAGCGCAGGTTGAAGCTCTCTTTTTTCAGGGATGCGAGCATATCGCGGAGTTCATCCACGGTCTTCTCGCGCAGATCATTGGCGTTCATCGCCTTTGTTCCTTGTCCAAAGCACCAGAAGGCCCCGAAGGTCACCTTGTTACCTGGTGGGTTATGTCAACCGCCCGGAACGGGCAGCAAAAAAGAATCACCTGCCCCTGATCCATGCCGGACCGGGCGCAAGCGATGGGTCCCTATAGAGGAGACGCGGGGGAGGGGCAAGGGAAAGATTGGCGGGCCGCCGGAGCGGTCAGATGATCTCATCCTCATCAAACATCGCCGCCCCGTCCAGCTGCGCGCTCAAGCTTTCGATGCGGCCCTCGGCCTCTTCCGGCGCGGACACCTTGGCGATGTGGAACAGGGCGTCGCCCTCGTTGACGATGGGCATGTTGGCGCGGCCGATGATCAGGCCGGGCTGGCTGGCGGTCAGCTCCATCTCCTCCTCGCCGAAAGGGTCGGCGACGATGCCCAGCACGTCGCCCTCCTCCACCATCTCGCCGGTGGTCTTGTAGGCGCGCAACAGGCCGCCCGCAGGCGCACGCTCCCAGCTGCTGTCGCTGGCCTTGACCGGCACCGCCTCGGCCAGCGGCACGCCGTCGTCGGGGATCATGCCGAGCGCGTGCATCACCCGCAGGATGCCGGCAACGCCGACGCGGGCGGATTGCTCATCGAACCGCAGCCCCTCCCCCGCCTCATAAAGCAGGATATCGACGCCCGCCTTCTGTGCCTCCTTGCGCAAGCTGCCGTCGCGCAGGGAGGAGCGGATTACCACCGGCGCGCCGAAGGCATCGGCATACGCCAGCGTCTCCGGCGACTTGGGCGACACTCGGATCTGCGGCATGTTGGTGCGGTGGATGGCGGCGGAATGCAGGTCGATGCCCAGATCGCAGCGCGCCACCACCTCGGTCATAAACAGATGCGCCAGGCGGCTGGCGAGCGACCCGCCCTCGCTGCCCGGGAAGGAGCGGTTCAGGTCGCGCCTGTCCGGCAGGTAGCGGGAGTGGTTGAGGAAGCCGAACGTGTTGACGATCGGCACCACAATGAGCGTGCCCTTGAGCCGCGAGAACTGGCGGCTGCGCAGCAGGCGGCGGGCGATTTCCACCCCGATCACCTCATCGCCGTGGATGGCGGCGGAGACGAACAGCGCAGGCCCCTCCTCCGCGCCGTGGATCACATGGGCGGACATGGTGACCGGCGTGTGGTCCGACAGCACGCTGACCGGCAGGTCCACCGTGCGGCGGGTGCCGGGCGGAATGTGGAAGCCGCCGATTTCAAAAGGGGAACGCCGCGCCATCCATACCTCCCGCAGTGCCATTCCGGGAAGCTAGGCGAGTCCCGGAGTTTTTACAATTCCCGCACCCTGTTGAGGATGGTTTCGAACTGCCAGCCGTCCGGGAGCCGGGGAAGCCAGAGGCGGGTCTCTGCCGCATGGATCATCATGGCGCCGCGGAAGGTCCTGAGACGCTGGATGTCCTTGATGGCGACCTCACTGCAAGCGCCCTGCTTTTCCACCACCAGCACACGCCGGGTGGTGATCACATAGGTGGCTGAGCGAAATGTGCGGTGCACGAACAGCCAGACCACCAAGGCAAGCGGCGCGCAAAGGACGATGACCAGAAGTTCGGTCAGCGTGGGCGCAATGCGCGCATGGACAGCATGAACAATCTGCTCGCCCTCCCGGAGCACGACCGGCGCGTGGTCATACATTGGCAATGCCCGGTTTGCATGTGAATCGCAGGGGAGCGCAAATCACTCCCACTTGTAATTGAAGCTCACCGAAATCCGCTCGTCCTCGGCCATGTTCATCGGCACCTCGTGGCGCAGCCAGCTTTCCCACAACAGCACGTCACCCACGTCCGGCTTCATGTAGATGAAGGGCTGCAGCTCGCGCCGGGCGTCTTTGGTACGGGTGGGCGCCGCCATCATCCGGGCGGAGCGCGGGTCCTCCAGCTTGAGCGCCGAGGCGCCGTCTGGCATCGACACATAGGTGGTGCCGGAAATCACCGAATGCGGGTGCAGATGGCTGGAATGGGTGCCGCCCTCGGGCAGGATGTTGATCCAGAGATCCTCCAGCTTCAGTTCGCGCCCGTCCAGGTCGAACTCCAGGTCCTTGGCAAAGGCAGCGACGTGCTGGTCCAGCGATTTCACCAGATCGGCAAAGATCGGGAACCGCCAGGGCAGATCGGTCAGCGAGGCATAGGAGGTATAACCGGGGTAGCCGTTCTCCTCGCACCAGTCCTGGCCGGCATCGTCGTCGCCGGCGATCACGAAGCAGGAGTTTTCCAGTTCCTGCGCGTCAACCGATGGTCCGTATTCGGACAGCTGCGCGCGATAAAGACGGGTCACGAAGAGCGATTCAATCTGAGCCATGGCGCCGTCTTAGCGCAGCTCTGCACGGGAACCAATGCAGCAATTGCAGGCCCGCTTGCGGCAATAGCTGCTGCGCCCTAACCTCCGGCCATATTGGCAAAAGGCAATTTGACTTGGAAACAGCTCCGTTCTCTTACCCTGGTCAGGACGAAACGCCCTACAGGCAATGGTTCGCAAGGGATTTCCAGTCCGTGTTCGTTGCCCTCAATCCGTTTCTCAGGCTGCCGGGCCACCCTCCGTGGAAGAACGGCGACTGGATACCGGAAAGCGTGCTGAAGACTGCCAAGACGCAAGGGCCATCCTGCGGCGTCTCCTGGCAGGAAATCGCAGACATGTGCGGCTTTGCCTCCATCCGGCAGGTCAACCGCGCGCTCCGTTTGACAGGGTCCAAGCGCCTGCCGCCTGAATTCGCCTGCCCGGAAGAGACAGAGCATATGCTCAGGGCTTGCGCGGCCCGCAGCATCTATCCGCCGGACGAAGGCCGTGCCTCGCCGCTGCTGGAGCTGTCGATGGGCGCGTTCGTCCAAGCGCTTGGGCATCAGGAGGTTGTTGCCGCAGGGCATTGGGGAGTATCGCAGTCCAGGCTTCCGGCACATGATCTGCTGGACAAATCGCAAGAGTGCGACTGGGTGGAGCTTTGGCCTGCAGACTTGTCCTTTTACTGCACGATTTACACTGACTATCACTACTACCTGATCTGCCAGACCAGCAGCAGCCTGCAAAAGGCACGGCCAGAGGCATATTTTGAGGGGTTTTATGCCGAGGAGGACACCTGTGATTTCTGGGGTATTGGACGCCTGTCAGGTTAGCCCCTAAGGGATACTGCAGCCGATGACCGCAGGGACGCGGCGCTGCCGGCGGAAGTGGCATTTACCACCCGCCATTGCCACCCCCGGACCGGCATCGGCGCCGTGGCGCGGGACACATTGCCCCTGCTGGCTTACCGCAATTTAACCACCCCTGTGCAAGATCCATCGGGAACCGCAGAAGCGAAGGCATTGGATCATGCACATCATTTACGAAGACGACACTTTGCGGCTGGAAACCCTGAAGCCAGGGCCCGTTCCGGCAGGGGGCACCGTGCTGTTGTCTTTTCCCGGCATAGGACAGGCGGTGGAGCTGATCGACGTGCAGCAGCCCGAATTTGCCGGCTCCGGACGCAATTGCAGCAATGTCATCTTTTGCTACGACAAGACCCGGTCCTGGGGGAACCGTCTGGATTGGGACGCGCTGACCAGAACCGTTCTGGAGGCGGCAGGGGGCTGCACCCTGTTTTCGATCGGCAACAGCATGGGCGGCTACCTGGCCATCGTTGCAAGCGCCTTCTTGCCAATTGAGCGGTCAATTGCCTTTGTGCCGCAGTTCAGCGTCGATCCGGAGGCCGCGCCCGGCGACAGGCGGTGGCGGGTGTACTCCAAGAGCATCAAGAGCTTTCCGATGAAGCCCGCGGGCCACTACTTCGTGCCGGAGACGGAGTATTTCATCTTCTCCAGCGGCACGGGCATGGACGGCCAGCACGCCCAGCTGTTTCCCAAAGGCGGCAATATTCACCACTGGCTCTTCCCCGGCGCCGTCCATTCGCTGGCGGCGGACCTCAAGGAGCGGGGCGATCTGGACAGCTGCATCCAAGCCAGCCTTGCCGGGGACACAAATCTCAGCTTCTCGCAGCCCAGCGAAAAGCTGAGCCCTGCGGCAGCTCCCGGCCATCTGGTTCCGCATGCGGCCAGACTGCCCCTGCCCGCCCTTGGCAGCGGCTCCGGCCTGACGGGCGCCGTCTAGCCGGATCGGGCCGGCGGTGAAGCCGACGGTTTTTTGAACGGCGTTCAAAAAATATTTGACAGAGCCACCCAGGGTGCGCAACATACTGAACATCGTTCATGAACGGAGTTCAGAATATGCCTATTTCCAAGAAACTGCTGGCGGCCGTGGCGGTTTGCGCAGCATCCCAAGCCGCAGCAGGCCCCAGCACCCAGCATTCGGCACAAAGCCTTCAGCATTCCGGATACAGTGCCGCCGCCAGCAGCGAAGCTGCGGCTGCTACCGCTGTGGCGATTGTTGCCATTCCCGTTCTGGCGGTGGGCGCCGGGCTTGTGGTGTCCGCAGGCGCGCTGGCCTCCCCCCATCCTCACAGCCATGCCCACAGCCACCCTGCCCTGGGGCAAGCCCCGCAGCCGGTACAAGGGGGCAACCGATGATCCGCCGGATATTCATTGCGATGGCTGCTGCGGCAGCCCTCCATGCCGCCCCTGCTGCGGCTGGCAGCAGCGAAACCGGCAAGACGCATTTGCCCATTTCTGATACCGCCGCCTTCTCAAATCAGGTGCAACTGGATCTGGCGGCCCGCGGCGCCGGTATCGCAATTGTCGCCCGGACCGGGCGGCCGCCGCACACGCTGCCGGAGGGGGTGAACTACACGCATACCGCCCTGTGGGTGTACTCAACGATCAAAGCTCCGGATGGCAGCAGCGCTAAAGGCTACCGGGTGTACAATCTCTATCAGGACCAGAATGACCTGACCCGAAGTTCTCTGGTGCAAGAGGCGCCCGCAGACTTCTTCAGAAGCGCCCACACGCTGGATACGGGCATCATCATCCCCGCCCCGCACCTGCAGCGCAAATTGCTGAAGGCCATCGCCAGCCCGGTCTATCCCGCACTGCACAATCCCAATTACTCGGTGCTGTCCAACCCCAACACAACGCAGTTCCAGAACTGCAACGAGCTGACCCTGGACCTGCTGATCTCAAGCATCTACGGCACGACGGACAAAGCCCGGATCAAAGCCCGGGTCGCCGCCGAATTTCACCCCCAGCCGATCCGCATCAGCGGGCTGAAGCGGCTTCTGGCCCCTGCCGCCTCTGCTGCGCTGACAACATCCGATCATGGCAAGGGTGTTGCAACCGTGACCTTTGGCTCTCTGGCACGCTATTTGCGGGCCAGGAACCTCGCCTCAGAGATCTACCAGCTCACGCCTGACAGGGCGGTGGGGCTATAAACTGCCCCAGCCGAAAAACAAGAAAGCCCCCCGCTGATTGCTCAGCGGGGGGCTTTTTATTCTCTATGACCGGCAGAGTTTACCAGTCTTCGCGGACCACGACGCGGGTCTTGACCGGCAGCTTCATCGCGGCCAGGCGCAGGGCCTCGCGTGCGATTTCATCGCTGACGCCGTCGATCTCGAACATCACGCGGCCAGGCTTAACCTTGGCTGCCCAGTAGTCCACGGAGCCTTTACCTTTACCCATACGGACTTCGGTCGGCTTCGAGGTCACCGGAGTGTCCGGGAAGATACGGATCCAGACACGGCCCTGACGCTTCATGTGGCGGGTCATGGCACGGCGGGCAGCTTCGATCTGGCGTGCAGTCACACGCTCAGGCTGGGTCGCCTTCAGGCCATAGGTGCCGAAGTTCAGGTCGGAACCGCCTTTTGCCAGGCCGTGGATCCGGCCCTTGTGCATTTTGCGGAATTTAGTGCGCTTTGGCTGAAGCATCTCAAATCCTCCTTAGCGACGGCCGCCACCAGCACCACGGGGTGCAGGGCCGTCTTGGATTTCTTGTGCTTTACGGTCACGCGCCGAAGGATCGTGCTCCATGATCTCGCCTTTGAAGATCCAGACCTTGATCCCGATGATCCCGTAGGGGGTCATCGCTTCGGAGTGTGCGTAATCGATGTCGGCACGCAGGGTGTGCAGCGGCACGCGGCCTTCACGGTACCATTCGGTACGCGCGATTTCCGCACCGCCCAGACGACCGGCGACGTTCACCCGGATACCCAGGGCGCCCATGCGCATGGCGTTCTGCACGGCCCGTTTCATGGCACGGCGGAAGGACACACGGCGCTCCAGCTGCTGGGCGATGGACTCGCCGACCAGCTGAGCGTCCAGTTCCGGCTTGCGCACTTCAACGATGTTGAGGTGCAGCTCGGAGTCGGTCATCTTGGCAATCTTCTTGCGCAGGACTTCGATGTCCGCGCCTTTCTTGCCGATGATGACGCCCGGACGGGCGGTGTGAATGGTCACGCGGCATTTCTTGTGCGGGCGCTCGATGATGACGCGCGCAATGCCAGCCTGCTTGCATTCTTCCTTGATGAACTCGCGGATTTTCAGGTCCTCGAGCAGCAGATCACCGTAGTCTTTGGTGTCGGCGTACCAGCGGCTGTCCCAGGTGCGGTTCACCTGCAGGCGCATGCCGATCGGATTGACTTTCTGACCCATTAGGCTTGCTCCTCAACTTGACGCACCTTGATGGTGATCTCCGCGAACGGCTTCAGGATTTTGCCGAACCGGCCACGGGCACGCGGACGGCCGCGCTTCATGGTCAGGTTCTTGCCAACCCATGCCTCGGCGACGATCAGTTCATCGACGTCCAGGTTGTGGTTGTTTTCAGCATTCGCGATGGCGGACTGAAGGCATTTCTTCACGTCCTGCGCGATCCGCTTGTTGGAGAAAGTCAGGTCGGTCAGGGCCTTCTCAACTTTCTTGCCGCGGATCATCTGAGCCACCAGGTTCAGTTTCTGCGGGGAGGTACGGAGCATGCGCAGTTTTGCCATTGCTTCGTTGTCTGCCACGCGGCGGGGGTTCTTTTCCTTGCCCATGACTTACTTCCGCTTCGCTTTTTTGTCTGCGGCGTGGCCATAATAGGTGCGGGTCGGAGAGTATTCACCGAACTTCTGACCGATCATGTCTTCCGAGACGTTGACGGGGATATGCTTCTGGCCGTTGTACACACCAAAGGTCAGGCCGACGAACTGCGGCAGGATGGTGGAACGGCGCGACCAGATCTTGATCACTTCATTGCGGCCCGATTCACGCGCTGCTTCGGCCTTCTTCAGGACGTAAGCATCAACGAAGGGGCCCTTCCATACGGAACGTGCCATGGATTAGCGGCCTTTCTTCTTGGCGTGGCGCGAGCGGACGATGAGCTTCTGCGACGCCTTGTTTTTGTTGCGGGTCCGTTTGCCCTTGGTCGGTTTACCCCAGGGGGTCACCGGGTGGCGGCCACCGGAGGTCCGGCCTTCACCACCGCCGTGGGGGTGGTCGATCGGGTTCATGACGACACCACGCACGGAAGGACGCTTGCCCTTGTGGCGCATACGGCCGGCTTTACCGAAGTTCTGGTTCGAGTTGTCCGGGTTCGACACGGCACCGACGGTGGCCATGCATTCCTGACGGACCAGGCGCAGTTCGCCCGAGGACAGGCGGATCTGAGCGTAACCGCCGTCACGGCCAACGAACTGAGCGTAAGTACCGGCTGCACGGGCGATCTGGCCGCCTTTGCCGGGCTTCATTTCGATGTTGTGAACGATGGTACCGATCGGCATGCCCGAGAACGGCATTGCGTTGCCCGGCTTGATGTCGGCCTTCGCGGAAGCGATGACCTTGTCGCCAACTGCCAGACGCTGCGGCGCCAGGATGTAGGCTTGTTCGCCGTCTTCGTATTTGATCAGCGCGATGAATGCGGTCCGGTTCGGGTCGTATTCGATCCGCTCAACGGTGGCCGCTACATCAAATTTGTTCCGTTTGAAGTCAACGATCCGGTAGAGGCGCTTTGCGCCGCCGCCACGGCGGCGTGCAGTGATCCGTCCGGTGTTGTTCCGGCCGCCCGATTTGGTCAGACCCTCAGTGAGAGACTTGACCGGACGCCCTTTCCAAAGCTCCGAACGGTCGATCAGAACCAGCCCACGCTGGCCCGGCGTCGTCGGTTTATACGACTTGAGTGCCATGCTTTCTGTCTTCCGTTTAGCGTGCCAGGCCTTAGGTTCTTGTCTTTGGCCCAGCTATGTTGAAGGCCCCCGTAGGTGCCTGAGTTATAGGGCCCCGAAGGTCCCCGAGTTCGAGTGTCCTGACAAACATAACGACCCCGGAAACGAATCCGGGGTCTTCAGGATGGATGGCGTTTAGCAGAGTCGCCGGGAGGTGGCAATGACAGACTTCCGGCTTTTCAGCGATTGCCGTCAGGCCGCTGGATAACTGTCCCGCCCCTCACTCTGGACCATCCGGCTGGCAGGTGCCACCCTGGCAGTATCAGCTCTGCCCGCGTGTCTCAGGACAGGAACGCCGACGCGGCATGCCGTTCGAGCAGGTCCTGAACCAAAGGGTTCGGGAACCGGCGGCGGAGCGTCACCGCATAGAATGTTTCCTGGATCCGGGGATGCTCGCTGGCTTCCCTTAGCCTGCCGGAGTTCAATTCATCCGTCACGACAATGGGAGCAACAAGGGCCAGCCCGATATCCTCCCGTGCCAGAAGCCGCATCATGGCCATGTCATCCACCTCAGCAGCGATCTGCGGGCGGACCGACAACCGGCTGGCCAGAGCATCAAAAGCCGTGCGCACGCTGCTGCCGGCAGTTGGCAGGATGAAGGGCTGCTCCAGAAGAAGCTCCCGCAGCGGACGGTCCGGGTCCAGCCGCGCGGGGCTGCCGACAATGCTGACGTCCTGCTCACCGATCTTATGCGTCTCATAGGGGGTCAGGCTGTCGTCCGGCGGCGGCTGGTTCATCAGCACCAAATCAACGTTGAGCGTCCCCAGGCCTTCGAGCAACTCCGCAGGGCTGCCAGAGCGCAGGACAACTTCAACGTCGCTGCGCGAAAGGATTGGCCTCAGAAACCCGATCTGAAAGTTACGGGACAGAGTCGCGAGCGCCCCCACACGCAGGGCCTTCCGGCTTTGGACCGTCCCCGACAGGGTGGCAACAAGCTCCTGCCCGGTTGAAAATATCGCATCTGCGTGGCCCAGCGCGATACGCCCGGCCTCAGTCAGATGCAGCTGCCGCCCGCGGCGCTCGAACAGGTCGTGCCCCAGGCGCTCTTCCAATTGCTTGATCTGAACCGACAGCGCCGACTGCGACAGGTTCAGCCGTTGCGCGGTGCGGGTCAGGTTGCCGTCATGCGCAACCGCCCAAAAGTACCGGAGGTGATGATAGTTCAAAGGCATTCGTTTCATTTAATGGAACGAAAATGATCAAACAATGAATTTTTATCACAGAAAGCTCTGTCTTATGCATTTCCAGATGTCTCTGACCGAGAAAACTGAAGGGTTCCGATCATGACCTATCTTCTTCTGCCCCTCCTCAGCCCGCTGATCCTGCTGGCGGCGGCATTCTTTGCGTTCCGCCATCCGGGCAAACGCCCCGGACGGGTGCCCGAACTGGCCGAGGCCGCTGCCTTTGCCGCCTTTGCCATCGCGGCGGCAGCTGCCGCGCTGCTGATTTTGAACGGTTCCGGAACTTCGGCATTGATCGGGCTTTTCGGGGCCGGGTTTTCGGTGCGGCTGGACGCGGTGAGCGCGGTCATGCTGGTTCTGGTCAGCTTCATCGGCTGGATCGTCCTGCGCTTTTCCAAGACCTACCTGGACGGTGAAGACCGGCAGGGCGCCTTCACGGGCTGGGTGAGCACGGCACTGGCCTCCGTCTTGCTGCTGGTGATGTCCGGCAACCTTGTTCAGCTTATTGCGGCCTGGACATTGACCAGTCTGGCGCTGAACCAGCTGCTGCTGTTTTACCCCGAACGCGCAACAGCCCGGCGGGCTGCCCGCAAGAAGGCCGTGGTTGCGCGGCTGAGCGAGGGCGCCCTGGCCGGCGCGGTTGTTCTGCTGATCGCTGCAACCGGAACGACGGATATCGAAACGATCCTGTCCACGGCCGGAGCCGGCTGGTTGACGGCCGCGGCTGCCCTGCTGATCGCCGCGGCGGCGGTTCTGGCCTCGGCGCAGTTCCCGCTGCACGGCTGGCTGACCGAAGTGATGGAAGCGCCCACACCGGTCTCCGCTCTGCTGCACGCAGGTGTGATCAACGCAGGCGGGTTCCTGCTGATCCGCTTTGCCGACGTGATGCTGCTGGCACCGGGTGTGATGGCGCTTCTGGTCATGCTCGGCGGGTTCACGGCGCTGTTCGGCGGACTGGTGATGCTGGCCCAGCCGGCGGTCAAGACGTCGCTGGCCTGGTCAACCATCGCACAGATGGCCTTCATGATCATGCAATGCGGCCTGGCGCTGTTCCCGCTTGCCCTGCTGCACATCGTGGCGCACTCGCTCTACAAGGCGCATGCCTTCCTCAGCTCGGGCGAGGCGGTGCGCAACGTCGCCGCGATCCGCCGCCCCGGCCCGGTAGCAGTGCCAAGCGCGCGCAACGTGCTGCAGGCCTTTGCCATTGCAATCGTGATCTACTGCAGCGTGGGCACGGTTCTGGGATTTGACGGCAAGTCGGTCCAGGCCATTGCCCTGGGTGTGATCCTGATCTTCGGTGTCGCCTACCTGCTGGCGCAGGGCTTTGCCGATGCGGCGCCGCGGGCTCTGATGCAGCGGACCGCGGCCTATGCCCTGGCAGCCTCGGTCAGCTACTTTGCCCTGCAAGTCATCGCCCAGCATCTGACCGCGGGCAGCCTGCCGCCGGCCCCAAGCCCCGGCCCGCTGGAATGGGCGCTCATCCTCCTCGCCCTCGCCAGCTTTGGCCTGGTGGCCGTGGCGCAGGCAACCTTCCCGCTGTGGGCATCTCACCCAGCGGCTGCCGGACTGCGCGTCCATCTGACAAACGGCCTCTATGCCAATGCGATCTTCGACAAGCTGCTGGACGGTTGGTCCAAGCGCGCTGCTGCCTGAAAGGAAACCCGCTCATGTTTGCGAAACTCGAGTCCTACCCCGCCGCCCTGCTGGAACTTGTTGCCGAAGCCAACACTGCCGCCAAGGCGATCCCGCCGCTCTTCCCGCTCTCTGCCAATGTTGCGGTGAACCCGTTCCTCGGTCAGACTGGCGAGCCCCTGGCAGTCACCGCTGCGCGTCTTGAGCGCGCAGGGGGTGCCCGGATTACACCGTCGCGCGCGCATTGGGCCCAGAAACTGGAGGCAGGCAGCATCACCGAAGCCGACCTGCAAGATGCTCTGGCTGCGGCCGAAAGCCGGTTCAATGCGCCGGACCTGCAAGACATAAAAGCCGCCCTGGCCACTGAGGCGGCCGCCCCCCAAGCCCTTCCCACCGTGGCAGAACTGGCGGCAGACGTTTCGGGCATCGACTGGCCGGGACTGATCGAGGACCGCATCAGCGTATGGGCCGCGAGCCATTTCGACCAGGGGCAGGCCCTGTGGCAGCAGGACGGCAACGGCGGCGCTTTCAGTGCCTGGCGGGACTTTGCCGCGCGTGACCTGACGCCGGAAATCCACGGCCTGACGGGTTTCTGCGCCTTTGTGGCGGACACCAACCGGTCGCATTGGCGGGCCATTGGCCGGGCGTCGGAAACCCTTGGCGTGACCTCCAGCGCCGCAGCAACTGCATTCCACCGCTGGCTGATGACGCTGGGCGGCTGGGCCCAGTACAGCCGCTATCTCCTGTGGCAAGCGGAACTGGAGGGCAAGCAGGACAGCACGGTGACAGAGCTTCTGGCCATCCGGATGGTCTTCGATGAAGCCCTGTTCGAACTTTACAAAAGCCAGATCCTGGCACGCTGGACGGAGGTTATCGCGGCCCATCAGGCCCCGGTCACCCCGTCTGCGGACCTGGTCATCGACGCTGTTCTGCAGGACGCCGCAGAACGGGCCGGGCAACGCGCCCTGGAGGCCAAGCTGCTGCAGGGCAAACCGCTGCAAACCGAAGGGCGCCCGGAGCTGCAGGCAGCCTTCTGCATCGACGTGCGTTCCGAAGTGTTCCGCCGCGCGCTGGAGGCGCAAAACAGCAGCATTCAAACGATTGGTTTTGCCGGCTTCTTCGGCCTGGCCAGCGCCCATAAGGCCGCAGGCTCGGATGTGACCGAAAGGCGCAACCCGGTGCTGCTGCGGCCCGGCCTGGCCTCCAGTGCAAGCGAACCCGGGCAAGCCGATCTCAACCGCCGTTACGCGGCGCGGGCCAAGCGCGCCTGGGGCCGGTTCAAGCTCGCCGCCGTCTCGTCCTTTGCCTTTGTAGAGGCCGCCGGCCCGATTTATGTCGGCAAACTGGTCCGCGAAGCACTGGGCCTGAACCGCCAGCCAGCCGCAGATCCTGCGCCCGTGATGGACCCGGCAATCGATCTGGAAACCCGCGTGGGCATGGCCAAGTCGGTGCTGACAGCCATGTCGCTGACGAAAAACTTCGCACGGATCGTGCTGCTGGCAGGCCACGGCGCCCGGGTGGCCAACAACCCGCACGAAAGCGCGCTGCACTGCGGTGCCTGCGGCGGTTACGCTGGAGATGTGAATGCCCGCCTGCTGGCCGGCCTCTTGAACGACCCAAGCGTGCAGGCAGGCCTGCGGGACAAGGGGATCAGCATCCCCTCCGATACGGTCTTCGTGCCGGCGCTTCACCATACCACGACCGACGATCTGATCCTGTTTGAACAGGACCTGCCGGTTGGGAAGCCGAAGCAAGACCTGAAGCAGCTGAAAACATGGCTCGCCGCCGCCGGGAGCCTGGCACGTGCCGAGCGCGCAGCGCGCCTGCCGCGTGCGGACTGCGCCGCTGCGATTGCCCTACGGGCACGGGATTGGGCTGAGACACGCCCTGAATGGGGCCTGGCAGGATGCCGCGCCTTTGTCGCGGCGCCGCGCCACCGGACCGGCGGCGCGGACCTGTCCGGCCAGGCCTTCCTGCACAACTACGACTGGCAGCGGGACGAAGGGTTCGGCGTGCTAGAGCTGATCATGACGGCCCCGGTGGTCGTCGCAAGCTGGATCAGCCTTCAGTATTACGGTTCCACCGTGGCGCCATCCCTGTTCGGCGGCGGCAACAAGCTGCTTCACAACGTGGTCGGCGGGATCGGCGTTCTCGAGGGCAACACCGGCGCGCCGCGTCCGGGGCTGCCGTGGCAATCCGTTCACGACGGCACCGGTCTGCAGCACGACCCGCTGCGCCTGACCGTGATCATCGAAGCCCCGCGCGAGGCGATGTCGGAGATCCTGAAACGCCACCCTGGAGTGCGTGAGCTGTTTGACAACGGCTGGCTGCACCTGATCGCAATGGACGGCGAAGGCAAGCTGGCCTGGCGCTACCGCCCCGGCCTCAAGTGGGCAGGCTTCAACGAGCGCTCCGGAGCTCCTCACGCGATGGCTGCGGAGTAACCCTCTGCCCCGGAATTCGAAAGTATGGTGATTCTGATCCTCCATGGGAAGCACCAGCCGTTGCAGTGGAACATCGGCAGGGTCCAAAGATAGACCGCGTGCTTCTGCATCGAGGTGGTCAGCGCATTGCCCTGCGCCAGCAGATAGGCGCCCCGGTGGTGCGAGACCACGCCCTTGGGGTCGCCGGTGGTGCCGGAGGTGTAGTTGATCGAGATCGCATCCCATTCGTCCTCCGGCATCAGCCAGGCGAAATCCGGGTTGCCGCGGGTCAGAAACACCTCGTAGTCAGCGGCCTCTGCATCTGCCGACACACCGTCATACTCTGGGTCATCATACTGGATCAGAACCGGCGAGACCGTGGCAAGCCCCAGCGCCTCCTGCAGCAGCGGCATGAATTCGCTGTCGACGATCACCAGCTTCGACATCGCGTGGTCGAGCTGGAACGCAATGACCGCTGCATCCAGCCTTGTGTTGATCGAGTGCAGCACCGCGCCGCACATCGGCACGCCGTAATGGCACTCAAGCATTGCCGGCGTGTTGGGCAGCAGCGCCGACACGGTGTCGCCGCGGGTGATGCCGTTCTTGGCCAGGGCAGAGGCCAGCCGCCGCGAGCGCGCATAAAACTCTGCATAGCTGCGCCGCAAGGACCCATGCACGATCGCCGTGCGGTCCGGAAAGACGCTGGCGGCGCGTTCCAGGAAGGTTAGCGGCGGCAGCGACTCTGTTGCGCAAATCGGTTGAGGGCCAAGGTTCCCCTTTCCCCAGACGGACTTATCCCACTGCCTCTGTGACGGGTATGCCAAGCGCGGTGAATCCGTTCATGACCGCAACACGGAGCTGAAGCTCGGCAACCTGACGTCCAGGATCCCGTGCCATCAGTCTTTGTCCCAGCAGTTTCATGCAGTGCATCTTGGTTTCGGCACGACTTCGGCGGTGGTATCCACTCCATTTCCGCCAAAGCGCTCGGCCAAGGTATTTCGACGCCCGCAGCGCTTCGTTGCGCGCAATCGCGCCTGCGGTGTCGGGTTTCCAGGGCTTGGCGTTCTTGCGGGGCGGGACGACGGCATTGGCACCTCGGTTGGCGATGGCATCGTGGCACTTGCGCGTATCGTAGGCGCCATCTGCCGTGACACTGCCGATCTCCTGCTCGGGCGGGATCTGATTAAGCAGTTCCGGCAGCATGGGCGCATCACCAATGTTGCTACTGGTGAACTCGACTGCCCGGATTTCCAGTGTCTTTTCGTCGATACCGAGGTGAACCTTGCGCCACACGCGGCGTTTCGAGCCACCGTGCTTGCGCGCATTCCACTCGCCTTCGCCCTCTACCTTTATCCCAGTGCTGTCGATCAGCAGGTGTAGCGGCCCCTCAGAACCACGATACGGGATGTTCACGGCGAGAGACTTCTGGCGGCGTGAAAGCGTGCTAAAATCCGGTACCGACCAGTCCAATCCACTCAATCGCAGGAGACTTTCCACGAAGCCGGTCGTCTGCCTGAGCGCCATACGGAACAGCACCTTCATCGTCAGGCAGGTCTTGATCGCGGCGTCGCTATAGATGGGCTGTCGGCCTCTCTTGCCGGTCGGCCGGGCCTCCCACGTCATCTCGGGATCGAACCAGATCGTCAGAGAGCCACGACGCTTCAGCGCTTCGTTATAGGCCCGCCAGTTCTTGATCTTGTAGGTCGGGGGTGTTGGTTGTAAATCTTGATCAAGTTCCCACCGGCTCTAAATTTACTGATTAAAAATCAAATGCTTATGCGATCACCCATTCTCCGTCCGGCACGAGTTCCCACCAGAATTGGCACGAGTTACCACCGAAACCACTGCGTCCGCCAAAAGAAAAGGGCCCGCAAAGCGGACCCTCGAAACGGCAAATCCTGATTTCGCTATTTGCTATTCGGCACCGACAGCATCTGTCAGAGATACCAGAACTTGCGACAATCCTGGTGGCGTGTCCCGGCGCCAAGCTGGGATTTCACCTGACAGTATGCCGTAGACCAAGTTGAGCGTTGTCCCAGCACCGCGCTGGCATGCATATGCGATTGTTTGCAGTTCCTTTCCGGTTTCCGATGCCACCGGCAGCGCGTTGAGCGTTTCGAGGAATGTGTCGAGATGGCGCCGCGAGAAAGCAACATTCCGCACAGCGCCAGGTTTATCGCGAGGAACCAAAGGGCGAATGATCCCGCCAGCGTAGAGAGTTTGGAACTGGTTCTTGGATGCGCCAATATAGGCCGGGACGTCCTTCATCTCGATGGCAGTCTGGAAATCTGCAATCAATCCGGTGATCTCCTGGGCATCGAACCGCAACAGACCACATTCGGCATGGGTCGCCCCCGCAGGTATCTTCCCCAATTTTTGCAACATCCGGGACATGCGAACACGGGGAATACTGGTTTCCTCGCTCAGGCTATGGACAGAGTGGTACCGGCGTTCCCTGATTTCGTATCCAAGCACCGTGTCACCTCGGCTGAGTGCGTCATGCTTGATAATGTGGTTGCGCAACAGATCCCGTACCGGGCCGGGGTCAATTGCGTTGCAGCGGCGGTCCAGCCAATCGAACAGGGGGCCATACTTTGCGAGCGGCCCGGCTTGAACCGCAGTCGCCGGAGATCTGCGGCGGATAGTGTCGAGAGCCTCGGTCACGGCACCTGCGCCTTCCCGGTAAATAGCAAAGCCAATGTCGGCAGCCGCTTCCTGATCATTTGCGCGGAGCTTGTGAGGGCGCACCTTGTGACCATGCTCCAACACCGCGCCCATCATCATGGAGGTCTCAAGAACCTGTTGGACTGTTTGACCGGTCAGCCACTTTGGTTCTTCCCGTGGTCCGTGCAAGCGGTTGTCCAGCCAGGCCAGATACTCAGGCTGGTCCCCGTCACAGGGTGTGACTGCACCTGCTCCCGGCGCGACCAGGCCATCCCGCAGATCGAACCCTTTCTGGGTAATCCGACGGAGCGATGTGTTATGATGGACGCATCGGTGGGCCGGTGCAAAACACCAGATCAGCTGTTGCCGCCATGCGTATGGGCTGCCGTCCTCGGCAAGGCAGACAGGACAGTACTTGTCTGCTTGCCGCACAACGAAGGTTTTCGACATTTTCGCACCACGAAATTCGACGTGATTTTTCTTCCCTGTCAGAGCAGCAGATTTCAGGATTTCGGCGTCACTGCCGGTGGCGCTGGCAAACGCTTCGACGGCTTCGTGGCGGCCCATCAGGAAATTCTCGACTGGGATGCGGAGATCATTCAACAGCCGTCTCATGCCCTTTCCTGTGTGAACCGCAGAAAGGCGAGCCGCATAAGACAGCAGGGTTTCCCGCAGATCGAAAGGGATGTAGGGCCTTAAGGTGCTCATCGGACCCACCCCATGCTTTCCAGGTTCTCGCGAATGGTGGACCAATCACCACTGGCAAATGGAGCAGCCTCCCGTCCGAGATGAATCTTTTCGAAACAGAGGGCTGCATCGCTCAGATCAACGGCCCTCCTGTTCATGATCATGGCACGGCGCAGGGTCTGTTTGGCGAGGCGAATGCTCCGGCCGGCATCGCCATTTTCTGCAAACAGAACGCGCTCCGCAAAGCACATTTCCGCTGGCAGATCGAGCCCGAGATGCTGGGCACATTTTGCGACGCAAAGGCCGAAACGATGTGCCTCGCCAGACCCTTCCTGAATGCGCCGCAGGCGCATTTTGATAAACCGCCGGTCTGTTTCTGGGTCTGACAAGACTCCCTCGTACAGCTTCTGAACACCGGAGAGAATGACCGCCACGGAGCTGTCGCCCTGCAACAGGTTCTTCATCGTCTGAACCGCACCTTCAGTATCCCTGCCGCTGCCCTTCCGAAGAAGATGATGAGCTTCATCGATCACGAGAAGGCTCACCCCGCACACAGACATGCGGTGGCGCGCCACCTCCCAAGCTTCGTCGCCGTGAATGTTCGACTTCATCTTTGTATAGCCGGTTCGTTCTGCGATCGTGATGGCAAGGCTCTTAATAGTCGCGGCAGGCTTCACTGTTTCGAACAGCGTATTCCCTTCGGATGTCTCAGAAATCACTGAGAACGCTGGATTGGTGCGCAGCATGCGCCGCAAAAGCGACGACTTGCCCGAACCGGAATCCCCTATCAGCATCAGCCCAGCGGTCTCACCATTCAACGGGTCGCGAACTGGTGTGGCAGTCAGCGCCCCGGCCCCATCGATGGTAAAGATATCTGTCAGGCAGTCGGTCAGTGCCTCGTCGCGATCGAGCCGAAAATACCTGTCAGCAAGCCAAGTCTGCAGGTTGGAAACATCGGGAGCGGCAGTGCATGTGGGTTGGGTACTATTCATCTTGGATTACTCCATCAGGTCGTCGTCGGGGTTTTCGGAAGTTTGGGGGGTCGTGGCCGCGGCGCCGTTGTCCGCGTTTAATGTGTGCGGTGCCTTAGCGGGCTGAACCTTTCCAGCGAACAGATCCTCTGCTGGGCCAGCCAAATGACGGCGCTCGGCTGTATCCGTGAACTGGGAAAAATACGTTTCCGCATTCGCCAGATCCTGTGCCTCCCGAGGGCGGGCGTAGAGTTTGTTCAGGCACTTCAGCCGGTTGGAACGCTTGTCCAGTTCGTGGATCAAGCGCAAGCGCGCCTCTTCGGCTTCTGGATTGATCTCGTTGCACTCTACAAGCCATTCACGCAGATCATCATCTGTCTTGCCGATCCATTCTTCGTCGGCTGCCGTGACAGTTGTCCAATCGCCGTTGTCGTAGCGCACTTCGATGGCTCCGACATCGCCGTGCCAATAGCAAACCTCGGCGGTCTCAGGCCCTTTGTCGGCGAACTGCTTTATTACAAAGTCTGTCTGATAGTTCAGGCACATTACCCGAATGCCATGGCGCCCGGACTTCCGTGTCAGCCGGGTGCCAAAAGCAAGACGCATCTCACGGTTTGATAACGTTTTTGGACGGACATCGGCGGTGGCCCGCTCCCAGGCCTGCAGCGGAGTAATGCCAAGCCCGGAATGCCGATCATTGTGATAGGCATCAACTGTCCAGCGAACCAGCCAACAGAGGAACTCCTCCACCGTCAGGGTTGCTCTTGCAGCAGGGTCGTTGCTGCCCCGCTCCACAGGGTTGGAGAAGTTCCGGCCTGAAAACCGCGCCAGGAGCTTGCGATGGATAGTTCGGAACACACGCTCGATAAATGGCTTCAACCAAGGTTTACCAGCAGGTGCCCCAAGGTTGGTAATCCCAAGCGATGCCAAGATGTGGTACGCTTCATCTGAAATGTACTTACCAGCCCGATCGAGTATGAGCTCCTCCACCTTGCCGTGCTGATACCAATCGTGCTCGCAGCCGAGTTCGTCCGAGATACGGGACTTGTCGGTGTAAATCATTTCGAGGGTCTGGCGCAGCGGATCCGCGATCCCCTCTGGAACGATCTGCAAAGCCAACAAGCAGCGAGTGTGAACGTCGATGGCCGCCGAGATGACAACTCGCCGGCGGCCTCCATCAAGTCCAAGCGCCTTTTTTTCGTCAGGTGTCAGATATTCAAAAAGACCTGTGATCTTCATCAATAGGGTCAGGTCGATCGTGTATTCGTCGATTTCGACCCTTTCCAGTGCGCGGGACGTTTCGACTCCAACCCCCAATGCATGCAAGTCTTTGTATGCATCATCAATTCCGTGAGAACGCCCGGCGTGGGCAGCATACCCCATTCGCCTCGCCTGTTTCTGGACGTAAGCGTAGCCCGGCAAGGGCAGCGTAGGTTGCGGAGGGGTTTGTGAAAAACGGCGGGCGTTTTCCGCCTGAATGGCCGCACGCACGCTATCCTTCAGCGCTGAGAAATCCAGCCGCTCCCTGTCGACCAGGGCGTCAATGAGGTCAGCAACGAAATCGTCAAGTTCGCTCGGATAAGGCGTGTTGCCGCCGCAATTGCGGTATTTGTCAAACAGGCCATCTTCGCCCTTCGATTTCCACGTCCGATACCAGTTGTAAAACGACTGACCACCATTGCTGCCGCCGCGCAACTTGAGCTTGAACTGGTGCTCTGGCCGCTGAAGAGAGCCATAAACTGCACGCTTTCCGTTTCGCGCCTTAGGCTCTCCCAGTTCAGCAACGAGCTTTGCGTGAATGCTCCGTGCTCGAGACGTAATCAGCTCGGCAAAGCGCTCAAACTCGGCCCGGCGCCCCTGGAACATGTCCTCGGCTATCAATTCTTCCGCGGCCAGGGCATGAGCCTTCTTGACCAGCATACGTGAGGTCTCGTCGCGGGTTCGCCAATGCCGACGGATTGTTTGCTTGTCGAGTACTATCACTTTGGGGCGCTGGATTACGACCAACTGCCCATAGTTGTTTTCGTTTGCGACCCGCTCGTGCGTGAGCATGCCAGGCTTTCGCTCATGCACCTCGCCGGTATCGGGATCCACCCATTCCTCCCAAAGGACGAGATAACCCTCCTCACGCTGTTCAATGACTTCAGCGTGCCGGGGACCGATGCGGAACCGGCAACGCGGTTCCAGCAGGTATCGGTATTTTTTGAATGGGGCCGCCATCAGTGGATCGCTTTCCCTGAGATCACTGTTGCCGCGCCAATACGTTCATTTGAGGCGACCTTTGGCAGACCTTTGTGTATGGCGCGAACAACACTGTAGAAGCCAGCTGGGCCGATACCGCTTTCCGCCAGAAACTGGCGGATCATTGTTGGCGTCCTGAGCGATTTCAGAGCTTCAGCCACAGCTTCGTCCATGACTGGTTCCGGAAACCGCGCGGAATGAAAAAGCTTGGCGTTGTGAAATTCTATCGGGTCGATGTTTTGCTCGGTCACAACACACAATTCGTCGGCCACCGCAGGGATTGCGGCATCGGCGACGGCCAGCATTTCAGCGCGAAACTCATACCTTTCTGCAAACTTTTTGGGCTTCACAGCCAATGCAATGCGCTTGCCACTCTTTAAAGTCAGGCGGAAATCGAGCCAGTGCGGAGCAGTCGCGCCAGAGAGCTTGCGGACCAGCACAGGAGCCAGCTGTTCCTCTAGATCGAGAAAACCAGGGCGATAGATGCAGCACAGCGAAGTTTGATATTCCAGATAGCTGCCGAAGCCGAAGGCTTGCTGGCGGCCGTCTGCTGCCGTGAAGGTCGTTTGGCCAACCCAATGATAGGGAGAGCGTTTGACGATTTTGCGGTGCCCGCGGCTGGGGCGATAGTTGTCATCGTAGTTCATTTCAGATCACTCTTGGGCACACCGTCTCCGTCTCCTGAAAGCTGGTGCTTTCAGGAGCTTGTAAGGTGTCAGTTGTCTTCAGGTTCGGCGGGGTGTGGCCCGCCCTGGCGCTAGAGCACTAAGGTGTTCGTAGCCGTTCGGCGGTCATCGCGCCGCTGCCAGCACAGCTTCGTGTTCCCTTTCTCATGCTGCCATTTGCATGCAGCGCGCCGGTTTTCTTGCTGTCGCCCAATGCGGGCTTTGAATTTGAGCATGACTTCTCCGTTTCCAGGAAACTCAGTTCCTGAATTGACAAACATGCCGGGCAAACCGCTTGCACTTTCGTTTGAAGTGAATAGGCTTATGCCATGGAAACAGTCGGGATTCCCGGCTCACTCAGGCCCCATCCTCCGGATTGGGGCCTTCTTCTTTTCAAGTATTAATAGCTGGTCTGGGACACTCCTTTTTGCCGTTTGAGTGTATATTGGCTCGACTCCGGGAAAATCTTGAGTCGAAACAGCCACTTACCTGCCACTTGTCCACAACTTTGGAATCGCGCGGACGTCGCGACCGTTCACGGCGCCGGGCAAACTCCTCACAGAACATTGATTCCAAAGAGAAACCTTCCGGGAAACGGCAACAATCCGGCACCTTGAGATTCGCCGCAAAACTAGGTCAGTTCCGGGCAGACCTCTGCTCCAACCGCTCGCCGCGCTCTAGCATCCGGATAATTGCACGTAGATCTAAGCGGTGCTCCTTAGTGAAAGCCCAGGCTATCGTGTCGCAGATTGCCTCTGCGGTTTCGTCGCTGAGGCCGCGTTCGCTTGCCTCTCTCATCGCAAAGCCGCACAGATCCTTTGCAGAAATTGGCTGCAATCTGATGGGTGGACATCGGCTCAGTATGGGGTCAGGCAACTGCCGCCAGTCATTTGAAGTCAAAATCCAGCCTATCCAACTCATGTCGCATTCCACCTGAAAATACGGGCAGGACCAGCGCCGGGCTGATTGCAGTTCAAAAAGCGGCAGCAGGGCATTTAGCAGATTGAAGGTGTGTCCGCCCTGTGACGTCGGTTTCCCCGCCTTTTCCACCTCATCAATTATGACAAGCGGGTTCCCCACGCCATGTTCAAGGAACAGGTTTATAAGCCGCCCTGGCGCCGAATTACTCCAGCCTCGCTGACTTCCAACCAGTCCGAAACTGGCAGACTCGACCGTGGCGTCCAGAAACAGATTTGGCACGCCCATCAAGCTGGCTAAACGCCGTGCCCAAGCACTTTTACCTATTCCTGGCGGCCCATCGAGTAAAAGCGGTCGGATCCTAAGCCCCTGAGTATCGGAGCGCACCGCACTAAGCATTGAGTGCCACACTTGCTCGGTCGCAATCGCAAGCCAGGGGAACTCCGCATGAAGGCGCGCCGCAATTTCATCAGCATGGTTTTCAGATTTTATTTGGACTAGCTGAACACCATCCCTGCGCGCTTCAAGTCGCTTACGGTCTTCGAGTTTTAACCGGGAAATTGGAAGGCTTGCCCGATACCGTTCGCTGATCAAACCGGCTCGGCGAGCAACGCGCCGCCTTGCCTGATGCAAATAGAACTGCGATTTAGTCTGACCCGGGGAGGCATCGTCTTCCGGTATTGCTTGGCTTGTCTCGCCTGTCTGTTTGGCCTTGCGTTCTTGCAAACGCTGCAGGTGCTTGGAAAGGCGCTTTTCAATCCGGGGCGCAGCCATTTCTGGATCCGGGAACTTGCTGTGAATGAACCTTATTTTGGACATGGTCATTTCTCGTCAGGGCAAAGCAGGCGCAGCCTGCGGTATGAGGTTCGGCAGGGGTTGATGGTCTCAAAGAGGGCAGTATTCATCCGGAGAGGCCAGGATCGATCCAAAATCCGAGCGCAAATCTCAGCGCCGCAGAGCCTGCATCCTCATTTTGACGCACGAAGCCAGGGGCATCCGCCTGCGCATGGCGAGCTGGGTGAATCTGGGGTGAACCAGGAAGCACCGGGCTTCCTTTCTGAAAACAACAAGACATAGATTTTCTCACAGTTGAGTGGCCCGCTGCCCAGAACTGGGCAGCGGTGATCGCTCTTCGCGGACACAAGGCACAATTCCGTCTGCGTGCCGCTGAAGGGAAGCTCCGAGCGAAACGTGCCGACTGACTTGGTCAGCGCATGCTCCATCGCACTCGGGCGCAAAAACGTCCGAGCTGGATGGAGCTATTTTGGGGAGACAGTCGCCGTCCTTGAAATCCGAGGCCGGATTTGCTATCGAACCAGTGCTAGTTGGTGGACTTCAATCTGCCTTATGAACACGTCCGTTCCTTTGCCAAGGTTCGGGCGTTTTCATTTTGAGGGGTCATTTCTGCATCGGCGTTTTTCCTAGATTAGTTGGGTTCTAAAAGGCCGGCAGCCGAGCGGAAGCCCCTCTTCCGGCATTCGGTGAGGATAGCAATCTGGCCCCTATCCGGGAAGAATTTTTGTTGTTTTTATTCAACGTGATACAACGTAGATCAAAGTTCTGTTTTCACTCCCGTCCACTTGATGAGCACCTTACAATTTGTGCCTGCGCCAGGCTGCGGCACAAGTTTCAGCAATCCTTCCAGCCAGACAGAAATCCGAAAAAGAAAAGGCCGCTACGTGTTTTCGCAAATGGTCTGGCCTCAAGGATAGGGAATGATCTGTCTCACGCGTTCCGGCTCATTGGTCTTCGCGAAATTCAGAGGCTGAATACGGCAGTCCGCAGCCACTGATTCGGTGAAGTTCGTTATGAGCAGGAACGGTGAACTGAACAGTACCCTGCGCCCGATCCGGGAGGATCAGCCGATATCGAACGGCGCCGCAGATGCGAAATTGGGGTTCACGTTCTTGGGGAGTGAAAATGATACACAAGCGTAGGGCAAGGAAGGTTTTTCAATTGTCATGAAATCTACCGGCGCATTCGGTTCGGGTGATTTCAGTTTCTTGGGTTTTCCTAGAGTTAGGTAGCCACACTTATAGCGAGATATGACCCCAATCCATTTATCCCAGGGCTGCGCAGATATCCCAAGGTGGAATACCTTACTCCTTGGAAAGATACCTTGGAGTACTTGAAGATTACGCTAGCCGATAGGAACCTTGCTTGGGGAGCTCATCAAGGCCAGCAGCCCTCAACTCTGGCTGTGTAAGCAGGCTGGACATACAAGGGTACTGACGGGCCGCCGCGATCACCGCAGAAAACGCAAGCAATGCAGCCGCCACCCACATATGCCGGTCGCAGTACCCAGCTAAGCCGCGACGCAGCTTCACCAATACGGCCATTCAAGTGAGGTGCAGCATCAACTGCATGTCATGGCGGTTCCGAAGAGACCTAGTAAGTGGCAAACAGCCATCTGCCGTCACATCTTGGGTAAGCCTCCCTGTCGCGTGATTGCATCACCGTCCCAGATTTTGAGATCAAGGACTTCCGGGAGCGGCATCTGTGGCTTATCCATTCCCAACTTTTCACCCGCAACAGACAGGAGGGTAAGCCATGACCGTAACCATCAACATTTCCCTTCCGCAGGATCTGACGCGGTTCTGATCCCCAATTCGGGGTTTCCCAACATCGTGCCGATCCATCCGCGACCCACTCGGGCCGCTTCTATTGCTATGGAAAAATGAACGATGGGCAATCCCATTTCCGGGGAACAGAGCGCCGCGCGCGCCCGCATCTCCAAATTCTACAATCGTGCGGCCTGGATCGACGGGCGTGCAGAAGAGCTACTTGAACAGGTGGCTGGCTGGCCGGGCATGACGGCCGTCGCCGGATTTCCGGATCTGCATCCAGGCCGCTTCGGCCCCGTTGGTGCAGCTTTTCTGGCCGACCGGATCTGGCCCCAGCTTGTCGGGCCGGATATCGGCTGCGGTATGGCTTTGTTTCGCCTCGATCTGCCTCGGCGCCGGCTCAAACTCGACAAGGCCGCCCGGCGGCTGGCTGTACTGGAAGACGGGGCTGATCTTCATCAGGCGCTTGCAGCACTGGATGCAGCTGGCCTGACGGGACTGATCGGTCCAGAGGCACTCGGCACCATCGGCGGCGGCAACCATTTCTGCGAAGTGCAGGTGGTCGGCGAAGTCATGGATCACACCCGTACTGACCTGCAAAAAGATGATCTGTGCCTGCTGGTGCATTCCGGTTCGCGCGGGCGCGGCGCCGGGATTTTTCAAGGGCTGGATGACAGCTGGAAACAGGGCTTCGCCGCGGAAAGCGATGCGGCGGCGCGCTATCTCGCCCTTCATGATGCGGCAACCCGCTGGGCGCGCGTGAATCGGGCGCTGATTGCTTCCTCTGCGTCTGAAGCGCTTGGCAGTGAGGCCCGGCTGATCTGCGACACGGTGCATAATCACGTCGTGCCGCATTCAGATAGCTGGCTGCATCGCAAAGGGGCGGCTTGCCCGGAGGGGGGCCTCGTTCCGCTCGCAGGGTCGCGCGAAGCGCCGAGCTATCTCCTGGAGGTGCCGAATACCGTACCCGAGGCGCTTGGCTCCGTCTCTCATGGGGCAGGCAGGAAGTATGACCGGTCCTCCATGCATGGGCGGATCCGCAAGACCCGCTCTGATCTGGCAGCCCTGACCCGCACCCGTTTCGGCGGGCGTGTCATTTGCGGGGACCGCGATCTTTTGCTGGAAGAAGCCGGCCAGGCCTACAAAGACCCGGAACAGGTACTGCAGAACCTTGCAGGCTTTGGGATCGCAAACGCGGTGGCGCGTCTTCTGCCGCTTGTCACCTTCAAGACGACGAGAGGTGCGGCATGAGCGGCAGGGAAGCCCTTCTCTTGTCCAGCGGCAATGGTCCGGGTGAATGCCGTCAGGCTGTGGGCCATCTGTTGTCCTGGCTGGGGGCAAAGGCCACGCAATACGGTGTCGAACTCGATGTCGCGACAAGGGACGCCACGCACGGCCCCGCCTCAGCGGTGGTGATCCTGAGCGGCGCTCGGGCTACAGAATTGGCGTGTGCTGTCGAAGGTACCGTCCTTTGGCGGTGCCAGAGCGAGCTGCGCCCTAGGCACAAACGAAAGAACTGGTTTGTGCAGATTTTCCGCACACCTGCGGCCACTGATGCAGTGCGGATTGATCCGGCCTCCGTTGAAATGCAGGCCATTCGCGCGGGAGGCCCTGGCGGCCAGCACCAGAACAAGACGTCGAGCGCGATCAGGGCGCGCTGGACCAGCGACGATGGGCAAGTCTACGCTGTCGTCGTGCGCGACAACCGCTCGCAACATCAGAACCGCCGTCTGGCGATGGAACGGCTGGCCGCCCTGGCCGCAGCCGAGAAGGCAGAAGCCGATGCTACCCGCAAGGGCGAAACCTGGGCGCTCCACGGACAACTTCAACGCGGTGAGCCGCGCTGGATCTTTGAAGGGAGGCAATTCAAAGTGGTGAAATGACAGGAGGGGCAGCGTTTTGCTGCCCCTCCATCTGCTGAATGCACAACTCTTCCAGCCCATTTCCAGCCTTGGTAAAAGCACCCTGATGCTGCGGTTGCAGCCCGCGATCCGGCCATTCGCTGCGAGCGCAAATTCAAGAGCAACTCGAACTCACACTTCGCGGACTTTGCCGCCGTTGCCTTTCCGGGTGTTTGCCGGTGCAGCACTTGTTCGCAGGCGCGGCACGCTCATCGCTGCGTTGCGGCTGATGTCGCCAGACCAGTCAATCAAAGCTACCGCGATTCCCAATTCTCTAACCGATTTTCGCTGCAACCAGGGTCAATAATCAAGGAACCGGATACAGCCGCCTTTCGCTTGCGCGGTGAGCCTCTGCCCGAAGGAGAAAGAAGGCTATGCTGACAGACCTGCCTGCTGAACGCGCAGCATCTTTACGAGCGCCTTCTCGAAATCCGTAGGATGATGCGTTTCACTGGTCACGATGCCAAGTTTGCGGGTCAGACGGCGGTCTTTCAGAGGAATAGTTATCAGACCAGGAAGCTTGCAGGCTTTGGCGGCATCCTCCGGAACCAAGGCCACACCCAGGTTTTGGCAAACCATCTGGAAACCGGTCAGCAATTGCCTGACTTCCGCAATAGTTTCAGGTTCTATGCCCGTTCTTTCCGTGATGACTGACAGCCAATCATGCGAGGTTGTGCCTGAAGGAAAGCGGATAATTGGCTGTGAGAGCAAGGACGCCTCGTCAATTTCTGTTGCCCCGGCCAAGGCGTTTTCTTCGGAAACGACGACGCAGGCAAAATCCTGATGCAGCACTTCGAAGCGCAATCCAGGTGACGGCACAAAGACGCTTGTGATCGCAAAATCAATGTCCCCATTCCGGACGAGGTGAAAACTTTCTTCGTTGTCGATCTCCGAAATGTCGAGGATGTGTTTGCTGAAGCTCTCCCGGATTGACCGGAAAGCCGGCGCCAAGGAAAGGGCGGCATAGGAGGCAGGGCTGGCGATCCTCAAGATCTGTTCAGTTCCTCGGCCAAGCGAAGCCAGCTGATCCAGTATCGCACCATTGCTTGACAAGAAACGGCGAAACGCCGGGAGCAGTGCGGCTCCGCCTGCCGACAAACGCAGCCCCTCCTTGTCCCGTACCATCAAGCTGATCTGCAATTGCTCTTCCAGTTGTTTTACATGCTGTGAGACCGCCGGCTGGGTCAGCCCCAGCATCTTGGCGGCTTCTGAGAACGAGCGGTGTTCCGCTACCGCAAGCAGGCTGCGGACGCGGCGCACCGAAAGCTCCTCACGCCGTGATCTGTCGATAAGCATTCTGCACCCTGTATAATGAAACGTAATTTTCCTCAACTTTCATAAGGGAGTATCAAGTCGCAATCTTCAAGACTGCCAGGAGAAAACAATGCAAGCGCACGACCCGGCAATTCAGCTGATACGCGCCCGAAAAGGTCACCGCTGTTATGGTATGGGGCTCGGGATCATCATTCTGGATGATATTTATCCGGGGTTTCCCGGTGACGTTCGAAACGCCAGCGCGCATCGGTTCCCGATCCAGTATGAAATTGCGGAAGGGGTCGACATTAAACAGCTGGTGCGAGGCGAACAGAAGCAGGTTCTGCTGGAACCGGTTCTTGCAGCCGCGCGCAAGCTGGAGCGAATGGGATGCCGTGCAATAGCGGCGGAATGCGGCTACTTCGCCTGGTTTCAGAAGGAAATTGCCGGAGCGGTGAATGTACCGGTTTTTGCATCCAGCTTGCTGCAGGTTCCAATGGCCCAGATCATAGTGGGGACGAAGCAGACTGTCGGCATACTTGTTGCGGAGGGCGATCAGCTTCAGGAACGGCACCTGACTTCGGTGGGGGTGCAGCCGGGGTCGAACTACGTCGTCCTCGGCGCAAAGGATGATGGCAAATGCCCGCAGTTCGACAGCCTGTGGACCAAGGACATCCGGCCGGACGTGCCTGCCGCGGACTATTCCAAGGCAGAGCGGGATATCGTGGCGGTTGCCCAGGATTTTGCCGCTGCGCATCCATCTATGGGCGCAATGGTGCTTGAATGCACCGGCTTTCAACCCTTCGCCCGTGCCATTCAGCGTGAGATCGGGATGCCGGTATTCAGCTGGTCGACATTGCTGGACTATGCTTATTCCGCGGCGGTTCACCGGGATTTTTACGGGCACGTCTGATGTGCTGCCGGTGGTTGAGCTATTTGGTCAGACAGCGGCGCTCCTGAGGCAACTGGCCCGGCCCTGGCTGCCGCGCCGCTATACCTAAGGCTGCTCCCCTCAGGAAAGCGAAACGCCAGCCGGGGAACCGGCGCACCGGCTAGAGACCCGTATGGAGGCCATTCATGCACTTTAAGAGCGAAGTAATCGACATCACTTCCGAAAGCAGGCCAAGCCAGGTGCTGGCTTCCAAAATCAAGAATGGGCCACCCGGCCTCCAGGTGGTCTATGCACGGGACTGGATGCTTTCGGACGCGCTTCTGGGTGCGGCCGCTTGGGCCTTATACGAACAGGGTAAGGTCGATTTGGTGCAGCGGCGCCTTTCAAGCGGCAGAAAGGCAAAGTTTGAGTATATCGCTATCAAGCGCAAAGAACCCGACCTGATGCTCGCGATGGAAAATCCGGATGTTTGAAAGAGGGCTGCCCGAAAAGGGCAGCCCGTTCCCAGCGGCATGGGGTTCCCTGCGGTTGCAGCATTCGGGCCTTGCGGCAGATGCATCAACCTGGGCGGCGCTTCGAAGAGCTGTGGAACGTAAAGGTTCTTGAATGTTCAAACAGTTGCCGTCTTGCGCTTCCGGCCGGGACAGGAAAACCTGGAACGTCTCACTTCACCGGCAAGTAAGCGGTAGCAATCATTTCGACCTTCACGCCTGCGCTTGCCAGAGATGCGCCGCCGGTGGCGCGGGCCGGCGGGCTGGCAGGGTTCACCCAGTCATCCCAGGCCGTGTTCATTCCGGCAAATTCCGCCATATCCCTGAGCCAGACCTGAATCGTGACAAGATCGGATTTGCTGCCGCCCAGCTCAGCCAGGATGGCGTCGATCTTGCCAAGCGTCTCAGCGGTCTGGGCGGTAATATCCGAATCGCGCCGGTCAGGGATCTGCCCGGCCAGGTAAACCATATCGCCGGCGCGAACGGCTTGGCTCATGCGCGGTCCGGGTTTGTGCCGTTTGAGTGTCATGCAGGTTGTCCTTTAGTTGTCTGTGATTTTGAGGCGGTCAGATTTCGGAGCGGCTTTCCCATTCCACCAGTTTCATGCGGCCGTTGACGCCAACGGAACGGAACGGGTCCGGCGGCAGGACCGAAGGCCGTCCGCTGACAGCGATGACGTCCTCCAGCTCCTGGGATTTATGTCCCACCGCGAGATCAACCAGCAGCCGGCCCGAGCTGGCGCCGCGGGTCATCCCGACACCGTTGTAGCAATTGGCCGAGTACACCCCGGGCGCCATTTCCCCGAAGAAAGTCGCGTGATTGCGGGACAGGCTGACGACACCTCCCCAGGTCGAGGTGATTGGCACATCACTGAGCGCAGGAAACCGCCTGTCCAGCCCTTCCCGGTGTGCCTCCGCCACTTTGGCGAGGTCGCGGCCGGAGGCCCGGTAGTCAGGCGCATAACCATAATGGTTACGGATCAGAAGCCGTCCGTCCGCCGTCATCCGCAATGTCGTGCCTCCGGCATCCGCAGGAGTAAGCCCCCAATTCATCCGGCCGCTGTAGCGCTTGCGCTCTGCAAGCGTCAGCGCCCGGGTAATGCTGGCATAGGTGATAGTGGGCAGGATGCGGTTCTTCATGTACCCGAATTCCGCGGTGTAGGGATCTGTTGCCAGGATTACCCGATTGGCTGAAACCGGGCAGGTTTCGCCGCCGGAAAGCCGCAGCTGGGCGTCAAACCCATCGCCTTTTTCGCGGAACTCCACTACTGCCGCGTCATCGCGCAGGGTGACATTTTCCGGCAGCGCCAGTGCAAGGCCGCGCACCAGCAGAAACGGATCGACCAGAACTGTGCCGGGTGTGAACACCGCCCCTGCGTAGTAATCCGTGCCCATGATCGCGGCGCAAGCCTGGCGGTCCAGCACCTCGTAGTGCTCTCCAATTTTGTCGAGTGCATCGCAGAACTTGCGCATCATACCTGTGCCGCGTTTCTTGACGGCGCCCTGCAGTTTGCCCTCGGGCGACCAGTCGCAGGCAATGTTCAGCCGTTCGGTCTGCTCCTGCAGCACGCTGATGGCACTGCGGTTCAGCTTCATAATCTTGTGCAGGCGCGCGGCATCAGGATGGTCAAGATCAAATTTGTGCGGCAGATCCAGCAGGAACCCGGAATTCCGCCCCGACGCCCCCCAGCCGACCGGACGGGCGTCCACCAGCAGAACCCGGTCCTGCGGGGCCAACTCGCCCAAACGGTGCGCTGCGGAAAGGCCGGTGATCCCGGCTCCGACAACCAGCCAGTCATAGCGGCCCTCGACGGCGGCCTCCTCGCTGACCGGTACGATTTCATCTGCCGGGCGCCAGCCGGTGGGCCGGTCAAGCGGTGGGATCTTGGGGGTGCAGGTGCGGTTTGGCATGGTCTTTCCAGACGTCGAAGTCAGGTTGCAGAAATTATTTGGACAGCCCGTCCCAGGCTGGTCTCCAGCTGCGGCAGGTCCTTTAGAAACGCGATGTCAGAACGGGTCCGGGCCATCCCATCAGTTGCCACAGTTGCTGTGTACAGCTCCTGGCCAGGGCCGGGGACAGCAAGACGGCGCCCGTCCGGGCCGCAGACCATGCTGCCTCCGGCAAACACCGGGTTGCAGCCCTCGGCCGCGAAATCGCAATAGGCAACAAAAATCCCGTTCTCATAGGCGCGGGCCGGGATCACACAGTCGGATACCACCCGCCAGTCGGCCCGCAGGGCAGTCGGCACGATCAGCAACTCGACCCCTGCCAGTGCTGCATGGCGCGGCAGTTCGGGGAATTCGACATCATAGCAAATGACCACGGCGCAACGGATGCCTTGGAAATCGAACACCCTCGGCCCGTTGCCGCAGGCAAAACAGCCGCGTTCGAAGTCATTCGGCATCATAGTTTTGCGGTAATTGTGCAAGAGCTTGCCATCACAGCCGAAGACGATGGCGCTATTGTACAACTCTGTGCCGTCGCGCTCCGGATAGCCCAGTACCAGCCCGACGCAATGCCGTGCTGCAAGCTGGGCAGCCGCAACCAGAAGCGGCGAATTTTGTTGCTGGGCCATGCCCCGCGCCGCCTCTGGGCTGCCGTAGCCGCACAGGAAGAGTTCTGGCGTCACCAACAGCTGCGCGCCCATACGCGCGGCTTCTGCTAACGAGGTATCGAGATCGGCCAGTGCCTGTGCGGCAGTGCGCAGGGCAGGCTGCGCCTGGTAAAGCGCAAGGGTTAGTTGTGTCATTGGAATTTACAGCCACGGGATTAGTGCAGGCCAAGCAGGCGGGGCACAAACAGGGACAATTCAGGCAGGAAGGTCACCATCATCATCACCGGTAACGCGACGAAGAAGATGATCTGCAATGCAGGTGCAACGGCTTTGTGGATCGAAACCTTGCCGATGCGACACGCCATATAGAGGATCGGAGCAACCGGCGGGCTATTCGCACCGATGACAACGGAGCAGGCCACAATTGAGGCATAGTGAACCGGATCCACACCTTGCGCTACCATCAGCGGCATCATTAGCGGGGCGATCACCACAGTCACCGACAGGTCGTCCATGATCATACCTACGAAGATCAGGAAGGCATTGACCAGGAGAAGGATCAGAATTTTGTTCTCGGTCACCCTAGTGACGGCTTCGGTCAGCTCCTGAGGCACACTTTCTGCCACCATGATGCGGCCGATCATGAAGGAAAACAGCAGGATCAGGATGATGGTTCCGGTGGTTTCCCCCGCCTCGACCAGGCTTTGCTGGAAGCGCTTCAGGGTTAGGTCGCGATAGATGAAAAACCCGATCAGGATGGCCATGAACAGGGCCACGGCGGCCGCCTCGGTCGGGGTGAAGACCCCGCCATAGATGCCGCCCAGGATAACGACGGGCATCATGAGGGCCGGTGTTGCTTGCCAGACAGCGCGCAGCGGGCTGTGCGGCGACTTCTGTGCCGCAATGGCGGCCATCCGTTGCGGCGTATCCACCAGCATCCGCGCGGTGCTGATCTTGTTGAAAACCATCAGCCCCAGCATCAGCAGCAGGCCAGGCACAATGGTCGCAGCAAACAGGGCCGTGATCGACTGGCGCGTCACCACACCGAAAAGGATCAGAGTGATCGACGGTGGGATCAGAATTCCCAGAAGCGAGGACACCCCAAGCAGAGCGCTGGTATAGCCGCGCGAATAGCCGCGTTCGGCCAGCGGATCGCCCATGATCGTCCCGATTGACGCCACAGCGGCGGTTGCGGTGCCCGAGATCGCGCCGAACACTCCGGAAGAGGCAATCAGGGCACCGCCGAGACCACCCTTACGCCCGCGCAAAGCCAGCGTCATGAAGCTGATCAGCCGCGCCGCAACACCACCGCTCTGCATCAGGTAGCCGGCCAGCACGAACAGCGGCAAAGCCAGGAGAATAACGGAGTCCAGCGAGCGGAACCCCTGCAACAGCAGGGTTGTGGTGCTGACGTCGTAAGCCCACACCAAAAACATCAGAACGCCTGCAAAAGACCAGGCAACCGGAACCCCAAAGATCATCAGGGCCATCAGCAGAAGAATTCCCAAGAGCGCTTCCATGTCTCAATCTTTCTTTGCAACGGGGCTGTCGCCGCGGGACACGGCAAGGAAGGCGGTGGCAAGATCCCGCAGCGCGTAGACCGCACAGAGGATCGAGGCCAGGACCACCGCAGACTGCGGGATGAGTAGCGGCAGACTGAGCGCCGGCGTCGTCTGCGGCCGCTTCATCGACCAGGCCACCATGTCGGCGGCCAAGCTGACAAAGAACAAGCTGAGCACGACCATGACCAGTGAAACCGCCAGATTGTGCCAGTGGCGCGCCCTGGGGCTGGTCAATGACAGCGACAGGAAATCCACCACCAGGTGCTCCTTGTTGCGCGCCGCCACCACGGCGCCGCACATGTACAGCCAGATCGCCGACATCGTCGCCAGCTCCAGTACGCCGACCACCGACCAGCCAAGCACAAAGCGGGCCAGAACGAGAAACAGGATCAAAAGGGTTATGGCGAGGTTTGCGATGATGATGATGGCGTTCAGCAGCCGCATCAGCTCGCGGTCCAGCGCCTTGGCAAAGGCAAGCATGGCATTCCGCTCCCGTTATTTTTTGTCTGAGAACAGGCCGCCGCGGCTGCACGCGCCGCGGCGGCACAGGCGTCAGTTCACTTCGGCCCGGATCAGATCCATGATGTCCTTGCCGACATCAGGCTCCATCTGCGGCCAAACCTCTTCGCGCACCTTGGCGGCGATCGGGGCGAGCTGCTCATCGGTCAGCTCGAAGTACTCCATGCCGGATTCGACGGCCAGCTGCACATAGCGGTCGTCATCTTCCTTGGCGGCGGTGAACCGGGCTTCCATCGTGGCGATGGCGGCTTCCTCGATCAGCTTCTTGTGCTCATCCGAAAGGCCCTCATAGGTCTCCAGATTAACCAGAAGATTGCCGGTGACGAATGTGTGCTTGGTGCGCACATAGTAATCCAGCACATCGCGGAAGTATTCGTAGTCCCAGTAGATCACATTGCCTGCATCGCCGTCGACCACGCCGGTCTGGATCGAAGTGTAGACTTCGCCCCAATCGATTGCCGCTGTCTGATAGCCCATGGATTCAAGGATTTGCGGAAAGGGGAACAGCGGCGGGGTGCGCACCTTCACTCCCTGTGCGCCTGCAAGATCAGTCGCATAGGAGCCGCGCGTCGCAACCCCGCTAAACCCCTCCGGCCAAGCGCCGAAATACTTCAGGCCGATGTCGTTGAACACGGTGTTCAGAACGCCATTGGCCCAGCCGCCAGGCTTGTAGGCCTCCAGCGCCTCCTCCCAGGAGGTGACCATATAGGGTGTGTTCAGGATGCCGATCCGCTTGTCGTAAGAGGTGGACGGCCAGGAAATCATCGCATCCACATCGCCGGCCACAAACAGGTCGAACACCTCAAGCTGGCCGCCCAGCTCATTCTGGTAGAATACCTTGACGCCGATTTCGCCGTCCGATCCCTCCTCGACCGCCTTGGCCCATTCGGCAAGCGCCATGCCCGACGGCGAGTTGCGGTCGCCCGAGTCGGTCGCAAACTTCAGCTCAATTTCCGCTGCCGCGCCGGTCGCCGCCAGAATGGCCCCTGCGGCAACTGCCGAAAACACCTTCTTCAACATCTCCATTCTCCTCCTTGGATATGTCCCGTCACGGCAAGCATAACGCCTGTTATGTGACTTGCATAACGTGCGTTATGTCCCATACTGAAGTCAATGGATTTTTTTTGTCCGGGCAGCGGCTCCGGGCCCCGGCAGGAGCGGACATGGCAGGCAGCAGCGCAAAGAAAACCCGCAATCTCGACCGCTCAAACTGGATCGCGGCAGCGCGTAAGGCGCTGGTGGAAAACGGGATTACCGGCATCAGCCTGCGCCGTCTGGCAGAAGAGCTGAATGCAACCACCGGCGCGTTTTACTGGCAGTTTTCCAATCTTGAGGAGCTGCTGGAAGACGTGCGCCAGGATTGGGCAGTGCGCAATACCGCCCCGTTCACGGAGGCCATAGAATCAGCCGGAGCGGACGGCTGGCAGCAGTATCTGGCCTATGTGCGGGTGCTGGTTTTCGAGGAGGAGTTCGATCCGCTCTATGACAATGCCATCCGGGAATGGGCTCACAGTTCGCCCCGCACTGCCGAGGTTCTGCGCGAAATCGAAGCCTTCCGGATTGAGCAGCTGCAATCGGTTTTCCACGCGCTTGGCTTCACCGGCCGGGCCGCATTGATCCGCGCGCGGGTCACCTATTTCTCGCAGACCGGCTATAACGCTATGCAAATCACCGAAACCTTCGAAGAACGCCTGGAAAACATCCCCTATTACGCCGAGGTGCTGACAGACCGCACCACGCTGCTGGAACTGACAACCTCAAGCGAAGTGCGGCAGGAATTATCTGGCAACAGCGGGCGATCATGAGCGGCAACTTCTTCTGAAATAGGTTGAGAACCGCCTGCAGTCACCACCCGAGACAAAGCGAATGGGGCTATGTCCCATCCCCTGTGAATTCATGGTAGCAAAATTGCTGCTCGTTGTATGAATGGCCGCGTTTTCTTCTGCTATGCGGTACGAAAATCTACGCCTTTGCAGCGGAATCTGTGCTGCGAGCACGCGCAGCGAAAAAATCCAAGGTACGGGTTGGGCTCAGAGCCGACTTGCGACGATGCGGCAGCAGGCTTGCAGCGAAACCTCACCAGAACCCTCCCGACAGATGGCACAAGCCAGCCCAAAGCGGCCGTGGATAAGTGGTGCCGAACCGAAGATGCTGCTGGTGCGAAATTCCATGGTCATTTTCCCGGAAGCGGACCCTTGGCAGGGCCAAGCTGCCTCACGGGATGCTGCGGGGTTGCACCGGGGGCAGGGGAGCGCAATAGCGACCTTTGCAAAGTCAGTTGCTATGGCCTTCATGCAGGACACCTCCGGCCCACTGCAGACATTCGTGTCTCCACTACACCTCGCAGTGCGGTTTCACCGAGTCGGCCCGAAAATGTGCCCAACAATGCTAAGCAGTCCTCACCGTGATATCTAAGCACTAGGCGTCGCCAGCAAAGTGTCCTACATCTCAGGTAACCAAAGAACAAATGTCCATACGGCGAAGCACATTTATGACCATTAAAGTCAATCCAGATGTCCTGATATGGGCACGTGAGACTGCTGGTTTCACATTGGAAGATGCTGCGCGCAAGCTTTTCGCTGATGGAGTTCGTGCGACGGCTGACGAGAAGCTGGAAGCGCTGGAGAATGGCGACAGAGAACCGTCCCGCACGCAACTGAATAGCTTTGCCAAGCTGTACAAAAGGCCCTTGCTGGCTTTTTACATGGAACAGCCGCCGCGCACCGGACGCAGAGGACAGGACTTTCGTCAAAGCCCGGACAGCCGCACCAAGCGCGAAAATGCTATGTTGGATGCACTGTTGCGTGATGTGAAGGCTCGGCAAGAAGCCGTAAAGGACATCCTCATAGATGACGAGGATTTTTGGGAGCACAAATTTGTAGGTTCCGTGAATCTCAAAACGAGTGTTGAGACCACGGTGAAATCCATTTCCAACGAGCTTGGGTTTGACTACACGGATGTTAGCTTACGCCGCGGTGACCCGGACAAGCTGTTTAAACGTCTGCGTAAGCAAGTGGAAGACATCGGCGTTTTTGTATTGCTGTTGTCTGATCTTGGTTCGCACCACTCCACAATTCCGTCCAGTGTGTTCCGCGGCTTTGCAATTGCTGATGATGTCGCCCCGTTCATTGTGATTAACGCAAAAGAGGCTAAGCCCTCCCGTTCCTTTACGCTGATGCACGAACTTGCCCATATTTGGCTTGGAACCACAGGAGTAAGCGGTCAGGCCTCTGCTGACACACCGATAAACCAAACCGCCAAGATTGAACGGTTCTGCAATGACGTGGCTGGAGAGTTTCTTTTGCCATCGGCACACTTCCGCAAAGGTATGCCCGAGTTTCACCCTGACGATAGCAAGAGTGCGGAGCCCGTGGTTGATAGTATTGCTTATAAGTGGTCTGTCAGTGGTCCGATGGTCGCCTATCAACTCTATAGGACAGGTGACCTAACTGGCGATGCCTATGGTCGTCTCCGTGGGGTTTACGCGGCACGTTGGCAGGCTGCACTCAAAAGCCAAAAAGAAAAGATGAAAGATAGCGACGGGCCAAACCCGCACATTGTGAAGTCTCACAATCTGGGCAACGCATTATTGGAGGTCGTCTATCGTTCCGTTCGCGGCAATGCGCTTACCTACACGAAGGCTGCAAACCTTTTGGGGGCGAAACCATCTGCGGTAGAACCTCTGTTGAGAAGGTATGAGGCGAAACGAAAAAAGGGTGATCTGTTCTCCAATGCGAGCGGAGCGCATTGATGTATTTAATTGATGCCAACGTGTTGATAACGGCCAAGAACACCTACTACCCTTTAGAACACATCCCGCAGTTTTGGGAATGGCTCATTGCTCAAGGTGAAGCCAATAGGATCAAGATGCCGCGCGAGATTTATGACGAAGTGTCTGGTGGGACCGATGACTTGGCTGACTGGATCAAGAGCGAAGAGGCAAAAGAAGCGCTACTTTTAGATGAGGACGCAGACCCCGCGTTGGTTCAGCGAGCGCTACGTTACGGGTATCAAAGCAATGACGCTAAGTTCACAGATAGTGAACTGATCAAGGTAGGTCGAGACGCGTTCCTTGTTGCTTATGGCCTTGTGAGCAGCAACAGGACAGTTGTGACAAAAGAAGTCACGAAACGAACAAAGCGTCTTGGCGCGACACGACTACCAGATGCATGTGACGACTGCGCCGTGTCTTGGTGTGATGACTTCACGATGTACCGCACTTTGGACTTCAACTTGCGCTGAAAAACATGCCTGGTCAGTAGAAATGATCGAACAACTGATTTGGCGCGTTCTGCTGGCACGCTGCGAAGGCCCGGTTTCCGCCCGACCTGCATGCGAACCCGTCGCGGCTAAGCGACAGGCCGGAGGTCCGGTTCGGGCTGACTGGCGTCGTCTGGCAGAAGCGTCCTGGTGAAGTTTCGCTGCAAACCTGTCGCCGCATCGCCGCAAGTCGGCAGTGAGCCCACAGCCGACAAGCAGATTTTTCGCTTCGCTCGCTCGCAGCAACAAAATCGCCGCGACTGCATCATTTCCCGCTCCGTCGCGCGGCGTGAAAACCAGCCGTTCAAGCATATTGCAGCAATATCTGTCGCCCGAAATCACTGGTCGCGGGGTCATCTGTCTTTTGTTACTTCAGCGCCCATTCACGCAGAGTGCCTTTGCATCTGCAGCGGTGAATTCGCAACGAAACCGCGGAGTCACGGAAGCTCCTATTCAGGAAAGCGCGTTTTGACAGCCCCCTAAGCTATACTGCGCTGCCTCTGCGACCAGTTGCGGTGGGGTAAACTCTGAGTGGTTGAAACTCAAGCACTGCCCGTTTTGCTCGACTCCAGAACACAATCTGGCAGAGCTAGGGCGATACAAACGGCCTGAGCCAAACGCTGACCAAAGAGCCGGGTGCGCACACTCGAACTCAATTTTCAGGATACCTAAGTATGTGAATAACGCTTTACGCGGGCTGGCCGCTCCAAGCTCTGAGCCTCATTCTATGGCAATGCTACGAATGGCCGTTTTGGCGACTTGTTCGAACACGGAACGGTCGTTTGACGACGATGCGACGATCATGCCCCCTTCGAGGGCGGCAACAATGAGGCTTGCAACATCTTCCGCATCCCTGACCTTGTGCTTGGAGAACAGGGCGGTGAGCCAGGCCCTGTTCATCTCGAAGAAGGCCTTGGTTCGCTGATTGACATTTTCTGGTAGACCGATGGCTTCCGCCCCCATGATAGCGCAGAGGCAAATCGATTCATTCAGCACAAGTGCATTTGAATAGAGCCCGACAAAGCTGTCTATGGCAGTTTGCAGATTGTCCGGATCAATCTTGTCCAAATCTTCCTTGAACCGTTCAGCATAGCGGGCGACGAGCGCCTCTCCAAGATCATGCTTGGCGGGGAAGTGGTAGTGAACGCTGGCGCTTTTGATTCCCACATCGTTGGCCAGATCGCGGAAACTCATCTCCGAGAAGCCAGCGCTTCGCACCCTTTTTTCAGCAGCGATAAGAATTTTTTCTTTCATTGTCAGTGGCATGACGGCCTCCAGTCTATCAATCGATAGATATCAGTTGACAGGCGGGAAATCAATTCCTAGCTTTTGACTACCTACTGATAGATAGACAGAAAAAAGGAACTCTCCCAATGGCTACCGGAAACAAACAAAAGCGCGTCCTGCTCGTCATGTCCTCCGTTGACGAAATGGGGATCTCGGGCAAGCAGACCGGCACCTGGTTCGAAGAGGTTGCAACCCCGTATTATATCCTGACGGAAGCAGGCTATGAGGTTGTCTTTGCTTCGCCTGAAGGCGGCAATGCACCCATTGACCTCTTGTCCATGAAGGCCCCGTTCACCACCGAAAACACCGACCGTTTCTTCAGCGATCCGGTTGCGATGTTCGCGGTTCAGAACACCCGCAAGCTGCGCGAGATTGACTATTCAACCTTTGATGCGCTCTTCGTGCCGGGCGGCTACGGCCTGATCTGGGATCTGGCTTCGGACAGCTACACCATCAAGATGATCCGCGACTTCTACGAAACCGACCGGCCTGTTGCCATGGTCTGCCACGCGCCGGCCATCCTGCGGGACATCAAGAAATCCGACGGCTCCTACCTGGTTGATGGCGTCAGCCTGACCGGCTTCAAGAACGACGAGGACAGCGAGATCGAGCTTCTTCATCACCTGCTGTTCTCGCTGGAAGACGAACTGAAGCGCCGTGGCGCCAACTACATCAGCAAAGCCAATTGGGAAGCCAATGTGGTCGAGGATGGCGCCCTGATGACCGGCCAGAGCCCGGCGTCTGCACCCCCGCTCGCGGAAGCGCTCAAGCAGCGCCTGTCTGCCTGACGCCGGCTGCCGGGGCGGACACTTGTCCGCCCCGGCACCTCGAAACGGAGAAGACCCATGCCCATCAAGCTTCAACCCATCGATAGTGTCGAGATCCTGGTGCTGATCGATAACCAGACCGACAGCCTGTCCAGTGTGCCCGAGGGGTTCACCCATGAATGGGTCAATCTGCACAATGCCGGGATGGAGAAGATTTCGGGCGCCGGTCAATGCTGTGCCAATCACGGTCTGGCGCTGATCATCACGGCCAAACGCGGCGATACGGAGCATACATTGCTCTTTGACGCCGGCCCCGTTGATTTTGCCGTCGGGTTCAATGCATCGCGCCTGGGCAAGTCCTTTGCCTCCATCGAGGCCATCGCGCTGTCGCATGGGCACTGGGACCATGCGGGCGGCATTCCTGCGGCCATCGACCTGATCCGCAAGGATGGCCAGACCGGTGATCTGCCGGTTTATCTGCATCCCGGCATGTTCCGCAAACGCGCTTTTCCGCTCTCGTCTGGAGAGCTGATCGAAATCCGCGAAATCGCCACGCCCGAAGAACTGGCTGCGCAGGGGGCAACACCCGTTGTCACCGATCAGCCGCTCAGCGTGCTGGACGAAATGTTCTATGTCTCGGGAGAAATTCCCCGCATCACGGATTACGAGGCCGGGTTTCCGGGCCATGTCCGCCGCACCGAGGACGGCACGGGGTGGGAAGACGACCCGCTGCTCATGGACGAGCGCTATGTCGCGGTAAACATCGCAGGCAAGGGGCTGGTTGTGTTTTCGGCCTGTTCGCATGCGGGCATCGTCAATGTCCTTCATGCCGCCCGAAGAGACTTCCCCGGCGTGCCAATCCACGGCCTGACCGGCGGCTTCCACCTTGCCGGCGGCAACGAAAAGATCATCGGCCAGACCGTCGCCGACTTTGCGCAATTCGACATCGACCTGATCATGCCAGGCCACTGTACCGGATGGCGCGCGACTAACGCGCTGGAACGCCAATACGGCGAGCGTGTCGTGCCAATTGCCGTCGGCATGAAGATCAATCTCTGAGAAAGGAACAAGACATGGAAATCAATGCAAACTTTGATGAACGTGCGGTTGTCCATTCGGAAAATGAACCCTGGATTGCCTCACCGATGAAAGGCGTCGACCGCCGGATGCTGGATCGGATCGGCGATGAGGTTGCACGGGCAACAACAATTGTCCGCTATGCGCCGGGCAGCGCCTTTTCGGCCCATACCCATACCGGGGGCGAGGAGTTTCTGGTGCTCGACGGCGTCTTTCAGGACGAACACGGGGATTTTCCCGTTGGCACCTACGTGCGCAATCCGCCGACCACGTCGCACACACCTAGCGCGGCGGACGGCGCAACCATCCTTGTCAAGCTTTGGCAGTTCGACCCCGAAGACCGCACCCAGCTGACGATCGACACAACAGCTGAGGAACCGCGCCCTGTCGCGGAGGGCCTGTCCGAAATCCCGCTTTTCGAGGATTCCCGTGAACGGGTCCGGATCGAGCTGTGGAGCCCAGAGGCAGAAGTCAACGTGACCGGGCACAAGGGTTTTGAAGCACTGGTGATCGAAGGCAGCTTCACCGAAGGCGGCGAACTGTTCGGGATAAACAGCTGGCTGCGTTTGCCGCCGGGAATGGCGCTGAATGCCAAGGCCGGGTCCGAGGGCGCGCGCCTGTGGGTCAAATCCGGCCATCTGGCGGAACCGCCGATCATCCCTGCAAAAGGATAGGACTATGGCCAAACCTCTTGCAATCGTCGCTGGTGCCGGTCCCGGGCTTGGACAGGCACTGGTTTCCTCCTTTGGCCGGAACGGGTATTCGGCCTTTGGCCTGAACCGCACGGTGCCGCAAGGCGCAGGATCCACACTTGCTGTTGATCTGACCGATCCGCGCCGAAGCAGGTCCAAGCTAAGGGACATGATCTGCACCCATGGCGCGCCCAAGCTTGTGGTTCACAACACGGCAAAACTTGTCATTTCGCCATTCGAGGACACGAGCAATGACGAATTCGAGGCAACCTGGCGCGCGATGGTCTTATCCGCTGTCAATCTGGCGCGCAGTGTATTGCCTGCAATGGCCGGGACCGGCGGCGGAACGTTCATCGTCTCCGGTGCCACTGCGAGCCTGCGCGGCGGCAGGAACTTTGCAGCCTTCGCTTCAGCCAAGGCGGCCTTGCGGGCGTTGACCCAGTCTCTGGCCCGGGAATATGGGCCCAAGGGCGTCCATGTCGTGCATGTGATCCTGGACGGGATCGTCGATACAGAGGCCAGCCGGGATCTGCACAGCATGGATCCGTCACGGATGATGCAACCGGAAGACATCGCAGAGACCTATCTCGCGCTCGCCCGCCAGCCAAAATCCACCTGGACCCACGAACTGGATCTCAGACCCATGGGGGAGGCATTCTGATGCAAACGGACATTCTCATCGTGGGCGGCGGCCTGTCCGGCCTCGCCCTCGCAGACCACCTGACGCGCAAGGGCGCAGATTTCCTTCTGGTCGAGGCGCAGGACCGCCTCGGCGGGCGCATCCTGACCAAAGAGCTGTCGGGTGGAAAATTCGACCTTGGCCCGGCCTGGTTCTGGCCCGGCCAGCCGCGTATGGCGGCCCTGGCGCGGCGTTTCGATATCCCGGTCTTCCCGCAGTATTCAACCGGCGATCAGATGTATCAGGACCGGTCCGGCGCGGTCCAGCGGGCGCGCGGCTTTGCGTCCATGGAAGGGTCCTACCGGCTTGCCGGCGGCATGGGGGCCTTAATCAGTGCGCTGGCCGGATCACTGGATGCAGGGCGTATCCTGACGCAAGCCAGGCTTGAAACCGTTCAGCATTCCCCTGGCAGCATCACGGCGCATCTTGATCAGAATGGCGCATCTTTGACCGTGAAAGCCAAGAAAATCATGCTGGCCATCCCGCCCCGGGTCATTGCGGATACCGTCAGCTTTGAGCCGGCGCTTGATGAAGCTCAAAGCCGGTCCTTGAAGAATGTCCCGACTTGGATGGCCGGCCAGGCCAAGATCCTCGCCGTCTATGATCAGCCTCATTGGCGCAATGCCGGTCTCTCGGGCGATGCGATGAGCCACCGTGGTCCCATGGCCGAAATCCACGATGCCTCCGCGATGGAAGGCGGGCCTTATGCGCTGTTCGGTTTTGTCGGCGTCTCTGCGGAGGCGCGCGCAGCGCAGCGGGATGACATGATGGACCAGGCCCTGGCCCAGCTCACAGCGATGTTTGGCCCCAAAATGGCGCACCCCCTTGATCTGGTTCTGCAGGACTGGGCGGCGGTCCCGGAAATCGCGCGAGCTCAGGACCGCGTGCCATCAGGATACCATCCCAGCTACGGCTTGCCTTCAAGTCTCAGAAGCCTAGCGGCGCACGGCATGCATTTCTGTTCAACCGAGACCGCACGCGGGTTCGGCGGGTTCCTTGAAGGCGCACTGGAAGCTGCAGAACAAACTGCAAAAACTGCAGTGCTATCGATGGAAGCTGATGGCTGACCTCTTGGGCATGCTCATCTTGGCTTTTCAGCATCTGCAGCTTCGCCCCAGGGGCCGGAAGTATTAATGGTGCTTGCGGTAGAGGCGCCTGCTGCTCTTGAAATGCCGCGGATCCTGGCTCTTCGTCGCTCCAGAGACGCTCAACCGGCTTGCGCCTTGTCTCTGGTGCGGCTGGCTTTTGCAGTAAGGAGCTCTGCCAGCGGTCCACGGCAGCAAAACGATCCTGCGGCAGCCAAGTCTGCTGAGGCTACCGGCAAGACAGTTAACAACAGGCCGCAGGCCGTCTGATATCGCAAAAAACGGAGCGTAAGCCCGGCGGCCTGACAGGTCCGGTGATCCGCTGCCCCCGCCCGAATACCGGTTCACTGCAATCTACTGTTCCCGTCCCACGGCAACAGTTCTGGCCCCAGTTTTGGGTTCAAGGAATAGCCAGGAACAAGTTTTCTCCATCGCTGCCGCGCAGCAAAACGCGAGGACTCCTGCCATCGCCCCAAAAAATCGGCCACACATCCCAACTGGAAATGTAACGCCGTTTGGTCTCCTCAATCCGATTGGGGCAACCTGCAGCTTAGTGGCTTTGAAGGATGAGAAACATCAGGCATGTGACCCAGGGGTGGGTGCAAGGTCAGCATTACAGTTAGGTTCCGCCTGTGTTCCCACATCGGAGAGCCGAGGCAATATTTCCGCTGCGGCTCTCTCAATGGATAATCAGGAAGTTGCCATGTGGTCGCGCAGAGCTTCAGCCAGCGGCGGAGCCGAGGCGGGGCTTTGGCCGGTCATCAGCATGCCATCAACAACGACATTTGCTTCCCAGTTTGCCTTGCTGATGTAATTTGCACCACGGCCCTTTAGTTCGTCCTCAAGTGAGAACAGCAGGTGATGCAGCAGCTCGATCTCTGTGTCTTCGGCGTTTTTGAAACCCGTCAAGCTGACACCGTCGACCAAATACTTGCCGTCTGACGTTTTGACGTCCCGGAGCAAAGCCGGCGCGTGGCAAACCATCGCAACAGGCCGGTTGGTCTCGTAGAAGTCCCGGATCATCTTGACGACATAGGAATCCGAGGCCAGATCCCAAAGAAGACCGTAACCGCCGGGGAAAAACACCGCGTCGAAAGTGTCATAGTTGATTTCACGCAGCTTTATGGTGTTTCGCGCCGCAAACATAGCAACCGGGTCCTTGAGGAAGCGCCCGGTGTGCTCGGTGGTAAAAGGCTCCTTCATGCTGAGCAGGTCAATCGGGGCTTCACCGCCTTTAGGCGACGCGAAAACAACCTCGTAACCAGCTTCGGTCAGGATGTAGTAGGGGGCGGCAAGCTCGGTGAACCAGGTTCCTGTCTGTTTGCCGCTTATCCCCATTTGATCGACCGATGACATCACGAGCAGAACACGCTTTTGCTTGTTACCTGTTATGACCTCGCGGCCCTGTCTGGAATTTGCGCTGTCCGATGCCAGCGCAAATGAATTCATCAAGACAAGGCCTGCCGCGGCAGTTGCGGAACCCAGGAAGGTCCGGCGTGTAGTAGAGAGTTTCATAGCTTAAGCTCCAAAGTGAATACTATCTATCGTTAGGTAGATTAATATGTAGGCTGCTTGGAAGATGTCAATGCGCCCGGCTGCCAGAAAGTACCCTGTTCCGACGTCGAACCAGCTTCAGATCAAGGCCGGCATCGGATAGGCAGCTGATCTTCCCGATTCTGCCGGAGAGGCGGCTGCAGGTATTCGAACGCAGCGCAGGATTGCTCTACTATGCCATGGTTCTTCCCCTACTTTTCAAAGTCCCGGGCGCTGTATACCTATCGATTGATAGATAGACGTTGACAAGCCGGGGGTCTTTGCGGCTATCATGCAACCTATCGATAGATAGTCACGGGCGAAACCCTCAGCTGGCAATCGAAACTAAACGAATATGGAGACCAAGATGAGCGACGGAACACTCTACACGCGCCTCGGTGGCTATGATGCGATACGTGCGGTTGTCGACAACCTGCTTCCTCGGCTGCAAGCTGACGAGTTACTCGGGCGCTTCTGGCAAAATCGTGGTGCAGATGGAATTGCACGGGAAAAACAGTTGCTGGTTGATTTTCTGGCGAATGTTTCCGGCGGGCCAATGTACTATACTGGCCGCGGCATGGTTCGCGCACACAAAGGAATGGGAATTTCCGAGGCTGACTGGACTGTCTTTGTTGGACATCTGAAGGCGACCTTGAAAGCATTCAATCTGCCTGAGAAGGAATTCAACGACGTCGTCGGCTTTATCGAAAGCCTCAAAGAAGAAATTCTTGTTTGAAGGCTATCCGATACGGTCGGTATCCTGAACTCTGTACGCAAGGTGTGTCGCCTATAGGGTCTAGGTCGGCCTTGTTGCGCAAATCTGTTGAGGGTCGGCCTTGCCCTTTCCCGGAACGGACTTACTCTACGGGCCGCGTAACTGGTAGGCCAAGTGCCGTGTATCCGTTCAGCACGGCGATACGCACCTGGGCTCAGCGATCTGGCGCTCGAAGTCTCGAGCCATGAGGGATCGATTGCAAAACGACTAATAGTGAGTTGATGCTCCGAAACGACTCTGTTGCGCAAATCGGGTGATGGCCGAGGTTCCCCTTTCCCCGGACGGACTTATCCCACAGCGTCCGTGACAGGTTTGCCGAGCGCGGTGTATCCGTTCAGGACGGCGATGCGGACCTGGAGTTCCGCGACCTGACGGTCAAAGTCCCGCGCCATAAGGCGCTGCCCCAGCAACTTCACACAGTGCATCTTCGTCTCGACGCGGCTTCGGCGGTGGTATCCGCTCCATCGTCGCCAGAGCGCGCGGCCCAGGTATTTCGCCGCGCGCAGGGCCTCGTTTCGCGCCACGGCTCCGGCGGTGATGGCCTTCCATGGCTTTGCGTTCTTGCGTGGCGGGATGACGGCGTGGGCGCCACGGTCAGCAATGGCGTCGTGGCATTTTCCTGTATCGTAGGCGCCGTCAGCCGTGACACTGCCGATCTGCTGGTCCGCCGGGATCTGGTTGAGCAGGTCGGGTAAAACCGGTGCATCGCCAATGTGGCTCCCGGTGACCTCGACTGCGCGAACCTCCAGTGTTTCCTCGTCGATCCCAAGATGGATCTTGCGCCAGACGCGCCGTTTGGGTCCACCATGCTTGCGGGCGTGCCACTCGCCTTCGCCCTCGACCTTGATACCTGTGCTGTCCGCTGCCCGGCAGTGCATCACGCAGTGATGTCACGAGAGGGGATCAGCAGGTGCAGCGGCCCCTTGGAGCCGCGATACGGAATGTTCACAGCCAGGGTCTTCTGGCGCCGGGACAGGGTGCTGAAGTCGGGCACCGTCCAGTCGAGGCCAACCAGCCGCAGCAGGCTCTCTACGAAGCCGGTCGTCTGCCGGAGCGCCATGCCGAACAACACCTTCATGGAAAGGCAGGTCTGGATGGCGGCATCGCTGCAGGTCTGCTGCCGGCCACGTCTGCCAGTCGGCGCGGCCTCCCAGCTCATATCGGGGTCGAACCAGATCGTCAGCGAGCCCCGGCGCTTGAGCGCTTCATTGTAGGCTGGCCAGTTCCTGGTCTTGTAGGACGGGGGTGTAGGTCTGCTCATACATCTCAGCTACCACGCTGGATTCATGAGATGAATCCTACACGGGATTTGCGCAACAGAGCCAGTCTTTGCCGAAACCGATTTGGAGAGGGTATTTTCTTACAGCATTTCATATGTCGAGTATTCGCATCCCTCCAGCCAGATCACCCAACAGGCATGACCGCCTTGTCCCGCGTCTGGATTGTCGGCGAGGGCTGCGGCGAACGTGCGGTCTCGGTTCGGGTCAAATCGACACCCGCGAACGACCGCTTCGACGACATGCGCTGCATCGCAACCATGGGCGCGCTGCGTGCGCGAATGGATGCTGCGTCAGCAATGGCCAAAATTCCAATGTCGGGTTTGTCCGCCTCCCGTTCGTTCGATGATGGTTAGCGGCTGCACGTGCGGCGAAGGTCTGTTCCTGCCATCGCTCATGCAGCATGGGATCGCCGCCCGACTGCCAGCCCCCGAGACTTTGCAAAGCCCGCTTCCTGCGCTTTGCTGACCCTGTTCCAGCTGGCGGTATAAGAACAAGTGCTTGCGCCCTGCTGAAGGTCCGCTTGCGCTGGAAGGCTTGAAAAAGCTCGCACATGCAGCGATCGGCGCCAAGCATGTCAACTTAACGGCAAGTTTGGACTGACTGCCGTCTTGGAGCAGGCTGATGTGAAACTCTATCTTTTCACTGTTGCAGAAAGCGGCGGCTGCCCCCATCGCCGTGCATGAAGCTACCTGGCCCCCGAATATGCAGGCACAGCAAAACGAAAGAGCCTGTGCTCTGTTTCCGCAATGCATTCGGCCTCGGCCTCAATGCCCCAACCCAGATATAGAAAAGGCGCCCGCCGGGCGCCCTATATGTAGATCCTGGTGAGAACTCGTGCCGAAACGGTGGGAACTCGATCAAGATTTACACACACAAACTCAGTGGGTCCAGGGACCGCGGCGGCTGGTGGCGAAGTTTTCGCCGTAACCGCCTGCGCGGATGTTGGCCTTGCGCACCTTGGGTTCGACAACCACCGCATCGATGCCGTGATCTTCGGCATATTCAACCGCGGCCTCCTTGCTGTCGAACCGCAACTTCACCTGCGCCTGGGTGTCGGAGGAGGAGGTCCAGCCCATCAGCGGATCCACTTCCCGGGCCGAGGCCGGCGCAAACTCCAGCACCCATTTCCGCGTCTTGGCCATGCCGGATGTCATGGCGTTGCGTGCCGGCCGGTAAATCCGCGCTTGCATGGGCTGTCTCCCGCTCCTGAGTCTCAAATCCAGCGCTTTTATGCGCCGGATGCGGGCCTGCGGCAAGGTGGCATTTTGAACAGGGTTATCCGGGGTTTGCAGCGCCGCCACAGGCTGTGCGCGCTAATGCTCCCAGATATGATTGCCGCGCGGCCAGGAAATCCATCAGCCTCTCCGGGTAACCCTCCGGAGGTGCCTGCCGCACCGACGGCCGGGCCGCAACTGCCGCGCGCCAGTCCGCCAACCGGCCCTGCGCGGGCATCAGCCCAAAATCCCCGATGGCATCAAAGGTGTCGAAATACCGGAAGATGGTGCCCCAGACCCCGTCCACCATGTGAAACCCAGTTCCCGCAAAGAACACCCCTGCCACCTCCGGCGCGATCCGCTCCAGCCGTTCGCGCAGGGTGTCCGCGGCGGCGTCGAACGCCGTCTCGTCCGGCGCATTGTACAGCTTGCCGATGGCCGCCAGCGTGTCCGAGCCGAATTCAATCCAGGCCCGGTGCCGCGCCCGCTCCAGCGGGTCCTCGGGATGCAACGAGCCAGGCGTGGTCTCATCCAGGTATTCCGCAATCACCTGGCTTTCAAACAGCACCCGCCCGCCGGTCTCCAGCAGCGGCACCCGGCCCGTCGGCGACAACGCCCGGAACCAGCCCGGTTTGTCCGCAAGGTCGATATAGGTGCGCCGGTGCGGAATGGATTTCTCGCTCAGCACAATCACCGCCCGTTGCACATAGGGGCACAGGTGGTGGCTGATCAGATGCAGGTCGCTCATGGGTTCCTCCATTTAGATGCAATTGCATGTATATTACATGAGCAGCCGCTCTTGAATGTCAATGCACTTGCATTTAAATTTCCGCCATGACCCAACCCGATCCCTTTGCCGTCTGGCTGCCGCTCGCCCGCGCCCATAAATCCATTCTGGCTTTGGTGGAGGCTGCGCTGAAGCAGGCAGACCTGCCCGGCCTCGACTGGTACGACCTGCTGTGGGAGCTGGAATGCGCAGGCGATGCGGGCTTGCGCCCTTACGAGCTGCAGGAAAAACTGCTGTTGCCGCAATACGGCGTCTCCCGGCTGGCGGACCGGCTGGCCAGGGCCGGATACCTCACCCGGCAGGACTGCAGCGGTGACGGCCGCGGACAGGTGCTGCTGATCACTCCCGAGGGCGCCAGGACCCGCGCGCAGATATGGACGGTTTACTCGGACACCATGCAGCAAGCCGTCACCCCGCATTTCAGCCGGGGTGAGGCGCGGCGGCTGTCAGAACTGCTGGGAAAGCTCCTGCGCCCCGCGTCTGCCGGCAAAATCTGACACCATATTCCGGATTGCACCCCCCGCCCCCTTGCACCGGAACAAAAACAGACCAAAATCGGCCCCAGCCGCCAACGGAGTCGCCTGATGCCCTATGCCCATTCCGACAAGACCATGCCGATGATGACCCAGCGCGCGCCGCAGCAGCGGCCCAAGCTGGAGGGCGGCAAGCAGTTTGTCATGAACACCACCTTTGATCCGGCCGGCGATCAGCCCACCGCGATCAGGGAACTGTCCCAGGGCGTCTTGGACGGCGAGCGCAACCAGGTCCTTCTGGGCGCCACCGGCACCGGCAAGACCTTCACCATGGCCAAGGTGATCGAGGAAACCCAGCGCCCGGCGATCATCCTCGCCCCCAACAAGACGCTGGCGGCGCAATTATACGGCGAATTCAAGGGCTTCTTCCCGGAGAACTCGGTCGAATACTTCGTCTCCTTCTACGACTATTACCAGCCGGAGGCCTATGTGCCGCGCTCCGACACCTATATCGAGAAGGAATCCCAGATCAACGAGCAGATCGACCGGATGCGCCACTCCGCCACCCGCGCCCTGCTCGAACGCGACGACGTCATCATCATCGCGTCTGTTAGCTGCATCTACGGCATCGGCTCGGTCGAGACCTACTCCGCCATGACCCAGGATCTGAAGGCGGGCGAAATGTACGACCAGCGCCAGATCATGGCCGACCTCGTCGCCCAGCAATACAAACGTAACGACCAGGCCTTCCAGCGCGGCTCCTTCCGGGTCCGCGGCGACACGCTGGAAATCTTCCCCGCCCACCTCGAAGACCGCGCCTGGAAACTCTCCTTCTTCGGCGAGGAGCTGGAGGCGATCACCGAGTTCGACCCGCTGACCGGCGAGAAAACCGGCACCTTCGACCAGATCCGCGTCTATGCGAACTCCCACTACGTGACGCCCAAGCCGACCCTCAACCAGGCGATCATCTCCATCAAACAGGAGCTGAAGATGCGGCTGGCCCAGCTGGAGGGCGAAGGCAAGCTGCTGGAAGCGCAGCGGCTGGAACAGCGCTGCAATTTCGACCTCGAAATGCTGGAGGCGACCGGCCACTGCAACGGCATCGAGAACTATTCCCGCTACCTCACGGGCCGCGCCCCGGGCGAGCCGCCCCCGACCCTCTTTGAATTCATCCCCGACAACGCCATCGTGTTCGCGGACGAAAGCCACGTCTCCGTCCCGCAGATCGGCGGCATGTACAAGGGCGACCACCGGCGCAAGTTCACCCTCGCCGAACACGGCTTCCGCCTGCCCTCCTGCATGGACAACAGACCCCTTAAGTTCGAGGAATGGGACGCCATGCGCCCGCAGTCGGTCTTTGTCTCCGCCACCCCCGCGGGCTGGGAGCTGGACCAGTCCGGCGGCGTCTTCACCGAGCAGGTGATCCGCCCCACCGGCCTTTTGGACCCGCAGGTCGAAATCCGCCCCGTCGGCATGCAGGTGGACGACCTGCTGGACGAAATCCGCAAAGTCACCGCCAACGGCTTCCGCACCCTGGTCACAACCCTCACCAAACGCATGGCCGAGGACCTGACCGAATACCTGCACGAACAGGGCATCAAGGTCCGCTACATGCACTCCGACATCGACACGCTGGAACGCATCGAGATCCTGCGCGACCTGCGCCTCGGCGCCTTTGACGTGCTCATCGGCATCAACCTCCTGCGCGAGGGACTCGACATCCCCGAATGCGGCCTGGTCGCCATTCTGGACGCCGACAAGGAAGGCTTCCTGCGCTCCGAGACCTCGCTGATCCAGACCATCGGCCGCGCCGCCCGCAACGCCGACGGCCGCGTCATCATGTATGCCGACAAGATCACCGGCTCGATGGAGCGCGCCCTGGGCGAGACCAACCGCCGCCGCGAAAAGCAGATCGCCTACAACCTCGAGCACGGCATCACGCCGGAAACGGTCAAGAAAAACGTCGAGGATGTTCTGGCCGGCCTTTACGAGGGCGATGTGGACATGAACCGCGTCACCGCCCAGATCGACAAGCCGATGCACGGCGCCAACCTGGAGGCGCATCTGAACGGCCTGCGCGACCAGATGCGCAAGGCCGCAGAGAACCTGGAGTTCGAAGAAGCCGCCCGCCTGCGCGACGAGGTCAAAAGGTTGGAGGCGGTGGACCTCGCGATCTCCGACGACCCGCTGGCCCGGCAATCGGCGGTGGAGGCAGCGTCGGAAGCGGCGGTCAAGTCGCGGGGGCGGTCAACGGCTGGGAAGGCCGGGACAAGGGCATACCGGGGCAAGTCGCAGAAGAAGTTTTCGTAGGGCGGGTAGCCTGCCCGCCTCGTCCGCTACTCCAAGAAGTCAGAGAATGCGTCACTAATAACGCGGTCGACTTGCCGAATTTCAGCCAAGGTGCTCCGACAAGGACAACTGGCCCTAAAATCAGTCGAAATACGCGAGGGATTGCTCTGCAGCTTGAAGGCGCAGCCCTTAGGTGTTTGATCCCATGGTTTGATGGTGCGATCTGTTCTTTGGAATGGAAGGAAACACTATTGGACAAGTTCGTCACGGGAGCGCCACGCACTGTCACCCGGCAGGCGATTTGCATGGCAAATCTGCCGAGAGGGCACGCACGCTGTCAGAGCAGCAATACAGCGATCGCAAGCTTCGATCGCGGCGCTGAGCAAGGAACTCGGGGGCAACCCGAAGACTGTTGCCAAATGGCGAAAGCGCGAGACCGTTGAGGATCGCAAAACAGGGCCGAAAGAGCCTCGCTCAACCCTTCTTAGTCAAGCCGAGGAGGCCATGATCGTCGCATTCCGGCGGCATACGCTACTGCCGTTGGATGATTGCCTCTATGCGCTCCAGCCCTCGATCCCGCATCTGACGCGGTCAGCGCTGCACCACTGCCTTCAGCGGCATGGCATCTCGCGCTTGCCGGATGTCGAGGGCGACAAGCCTAAGCGGCAGAAGTTCAAGCGCTACCCCATCGGCTTTTTCATTTCGATATTGCCGAGGTGCAGACTGCGGAGGGCAAGCTGTATCTTTTCGTCGGCATTGACCGGACCAGCAAGCTTGCAGTCACCCACCTCGTCGACAAGGCAGATCGCAAGACCGCCTGGGAGTTTCTCGAACATTTGCTCAAGGCGGTCCCTTATCGCATCCATACGATCCTGACTGATAATGGTATTCGGTTCGCCGAACAGCCCCGAAACCCGAGCAGAGTATACTCCCGGCAGATGCGCTTCGAAATGATCTGTGAGGCCAACGGGATCGAGCATCGCCTGACCAAACCGAACCATCCGTGGACCAATGGCCAAGTCGAGTGGATGAACCGCACGATCAAAGAGGCGACAGTGAAGCGATACCACTACGACAGCCACGACCAGTTACGAACACATCTCGGCGACTTCATGTCCGCCTACAACTTTGCCCGCAGACTCAAAACTCTCAGCGGCCTCACGCCCTACGAATACATCTGCAAAATCTGGACTTCAGAGCCAGATCGATTCAGCATCGATCCGATCCATCAGATGCCGGGACTGAACACCTAGTATCGATCCATAATTGAGATCTGCGCCCATCTGGCGCGCGGCTAGGGAGGGGTGAGGGCACAGCTTTTCCGCCGTGCGTCGACCACCCCGGAATTCCCCCTTGCTGCGGGCTGCGTGTCTCTTGACCCTTGCGCGGAAACCCGTAGTGTCCGGCACAACTTTTAAGGGTTTTATTTGATGAACGCATTTGTGCAGGACGCCCGGCTGGGGCGGCTGACAACCGTTTTGGGGCCGGAAGCGCTGGTGCTGATGCGCTTTGACGGGACCGAGGCGCTGAATGGGCTGTTTGACTATTCGGTCGAGGCGCTGGCCACGCGGGATGATCTCGATTTCGATGCGCTCCTGGGCACCCATGCCACGGTCACGATCGCAGGCGCCGAAGGCCCGGCGCTGTTTGACGGCATCATCACCGAGGCCCGCTGGAAAGGCCCGGGCGAAAACGGCTGGCGCTATGATCTGCGGCTCAGGCCCTGGTTCTGGCTCGCGGGTAAACGGCGCAACCAGCGGATCTTTCATAACAAAACCGTGGTAGAGATCCTGCAGGAGCTGCTGGCGGACTACGGCCATCTGGGCAACCCGCATCTGGAGATTGCCCTGAGCAACGACTATCCGGAGCTGGAGTACACGGTGCAATACCGCGAAAGCGACCTGGATTTCGCCCGCCGCCTGATGGAGCGTTTCGGGATCTCCTTCCACATACGCCACCAGGAGGCCAGCCACACGCTGGTGCTGACGGATGATGTGCTGAACCACGCCGAAATCCCGGCCCGCCCCTATTACGGCGCGGCGCAGAACCAGGGTGCCCAAGGCGAGCATTTCTGGGCCTGGGGGCCCGAGCGGCGGCTGACGACGGGGGCAACCCGGCTCACCGATTACAACTTCAAGACTCCGATGGCAGCGATGGAAAGCGACCGCATCGGCGATGCGCAATATGCCGAAGGCCAGCTGGAAGCCTATGATTATCCCGGCGGTTACCTGGACCTGGGGCGGGGCAAGACGGTGGCGCAGCTGCGCTGCGAAGAGGAGCGCGGCCATGACGCCCGCCAGTTCGCCAGCGGCGACATCACCGGCTTGCGGCCGGGCGGCGTGGTGCCGCTGGCGGGCGGCGATGCGGTGCCGGGGGATGGCGCCAAACACCTCTGCCTCTGGGCGCGCTATTCCTTTGTCAGCCAAAGCTACGGCTCCAACCGCGAGGGTGTGTCCGCCACCCGCCCCTTAACCGCCGATTACCGGCTGATGCCGCTGACCGCGCCGATGGTGCCGCCGCGGGTGACGCCCCTGCCGGTGGTGCAGGGGCCGCAGACCGCGGTGGTTGTCGGCGACGGCGAGATCGACTGCGACGAGCACGGCCGCATTCTGGTGCATTTCCACTGGGACCTGGAGAAGGCGTATTCGATGCGCTGCCGGGTCAGCCAGAACTGGGCCAGCCAGGGCTGGGGCGGCATGGTCATCCCGCGCATTGGCATGGAAGTGGTGGTCGAGTTCCTGGAAGGCGACCCCGACAAGCCGCTGGTCACCGGCTGCGTCTACAACGGCCGCAACAAGCCGCCCTACCCGCTGCCGCAGCACAAGACCAAATCCGTGTTCAAGACGGATACCCACAAGGGCAGCGGCTTCAACGAGCTGACCTTCGAGGACGAGCGGGATCAGGAAAAGATCTATATGCACGGCCAGAAGGACCAGGAGATTGTCATCGAGAATGACCGCTCCAAGACCATCGGCCGCGATGAGAACAATGCCATCGGGCGTGACCGGACCCAAAGCGTCGGCCAGGACGAAACCCTGTCGGTGGGCCGCGACCAGCGCGAAACCGTGGGCCAGGACGTACTCTACAAGGTCGGCCGCAACCAGCAGGAGGAATACGGCAAGGACCATGTGCATGTGGTGGGCAATATCCACAAGCAGGACATCTATGCCGACCATCTGGTGCAGATCGGCCGCAACCACGAGGAAACGGTGTTCGGGAAATCCACCCTCAACGTGACCGAAGCGATCACCAACAACACCCGCAGCCATACGCTGATGGCTTTTGAGACGTTCACCATCAAGGGCCCGGGCGGCAAGATCACCATCGATGCGGGCGGGATCACGCTGGAGGCTGCCAGCATCAATCTGAAAGGCGCGGTCAGCATGGGCGGCAGCGGCGGCGCCCAGGTGCCCACGCTGCAGAACGCCGCCCGCGACGGCCTGCCGCTGGTCGAAGAATGCGTTCAGCAGAAGGATTGACCTGAATGGTGCGCCTGACCCTCGCAGTGCCGCAGGAGACGGTTCCATGCAACCGGTAGCCCGGATCGGCGACACCCACGCCTGCCCCAGATGCCGCAGCTGCCGGATCGTCAGCGGCGGCAGCGCCACCGTTGACGGCCGCCCGGTCGCGCGCGTGGGCGACAAGACCAGCTGCGGCGCGGTGATCGTGGCCGGGTCGTCCATGTCAAAAGACGGCGGCCGCCCCATCGCCTATACCGGCTCCCCAACCTCCGTCGGCGGCACCATCACCACAGGATCGCCAAACCACAAGGTCATGCCGTGAGGGGCCCCGCTCTCTGCACCGTATCCAGCACCTTGATGAACCCGCTTGGAAGCTTGCAATGACCGGATGTAATTCTCGCCATGCTGGCAACATTTGCAGAATGGAGGCGCGGAAGAAAAACGGGAGCTGGTTCGTGCCTGCAATTGATGCTCATTGCAGAAGACCCGGTTCCGACCGCTGCGGCTTAGGGTCAGGAGCCATTGATTTCCGGTGGATGGCGTGATGCGCCCAAAGATTACGGCCCGCACAAGACCTTGTACAATCGTTGGAAGCGGTGGAGCGAAAAAGGCATCTTTGCCCGGATGATGACCGGTCTGGCTGCTGAACACGGTGAGGAAAAGACCGTGATGATCGACGCAACTTACCTGAAAGCACACCGCACGGCCTCCAGTCTTGGGGTTGAAAAGGGGGGCGCGGGCGCCTGATCGGGCGCACTAAGGGCGGCATGAACACTAAGCTGCACGCAATCTGTGACAGCCAAGGGCGTCCACTGAACTGAACCGCACCGGGTTTGCCGGAGGCTGATTTCAGTTAGTTACGCGGCAATATCCTCAGTTTCCAGAGCGGCGTAGAAATTGGCCTCTGCTTCTGCCGGCGGAATGTTCCCGATAGGCTCAAGCAGACGGCGGTTGTTGAACCAATCCACCCATTCGAGCGTTGCGTATTCCACCGCCTCGCAGTTGCGCCAAGGGCCCCGGCGGTGGATGACCTCGGCTTTGAACAAGCCGTTGATCGTCTCGGCCAGGGCGTTCTGCGCATTCAAATGATCCCCCGGATCATTTGATCCTCTGCGCGGAGCTGCTTGAACTCATAGCTGTCCCCGACGCTGCCGACAGAGGGCTCGATACCAGCTTCTCCCAACCGCTCTGAGTATTTGATCGATAGGTATTGGCTGCCGCGATCTGAGTGGTGAACAAGCCCCATCGCCTTCGTCGGCCGCCGCTCATGAACAGCCTGCTCCAGCGCATCGAGAACGAACCCGGCATGCGCCGAGGTGCTGACACGCCAGCCGACGATCTTGCGGGCATAGGCATCAATAACGAAGGCGACATAGGCAAACCCTTTCCAGGTGGCGACATAGGTGAAATCGCTGACCCAGAGCATATTTGGAGCAGGCACACGGAATTGCCGGTTCACTTTATCCAGCGGGCATGGGGCCTTCTTGTCGGGCACCGTGGTTTTGTGCGGCTTGCCCCGGATGATACCTTGAATGCCCATGCTCTTCATCAGCCGGGCGACCGTGCAGCGGGCGACATCGAAACCTTCCCGTTGCAATTGCCGCCAGACCTTCCGCACGCCATAGACCTGCCAGTTCTCTTCGAAAACACGCAGGATCTCGGGCCGCAATGCCGCGTCACGCCGGGCACGGTCTGACAACCGGGCCGGATCAGCCCGCTTCGCCAGGTGCTCGTAATACGTGGAAGGGGCAATCGGCAGGACAGTGCAGATCGGCTCGACCCCATGCTCACTGCGATGCATGTCCCCTCTCATCGATACTGCGTATCGACTGCCGGGCAGCGGATAAAGGACACCATCACTTCGACCGGCGGTCGAGCTCCGCCATCGCAAAATACGCCGATGCCTTGCGGAGGATCTCGTTCGCCTGGCGCAGCTCGCGGTTCTCCCGCTCAAGCGCCTTCGTTTGGGCCTTCAAATGATCCCCCGGATCATGTGATCGCTGCGCGAACGACCCGCACTGTCGGCGACATCGGTGGGAACACCCGCCCGCTTGCCGCTGTCGACTTCTGCCTTCTTCACCCACTCATTCAACGTATGCGCCGAACAGCCAATCTTCGCGGATATTGACATGATCGCCTGCCAGCGGGAACTGTGCTGGCCCTGGTTGTCCAGCACCAGACGCACCGCACGCTCGCGGACCTCAGGGGAATACTTGTTTGTTGTCTTGCTCATTGTGGCTTCATCCTACTCAGGAGTTGAAGCCTCCGGCAAACCCGGTGCGGTTCACTTACCCTCCGGGCGTTGAAGCTTTCACAGTATCCGTTCTCCCAGGGTGAGCCGGGTTCGATGTAAGCCGTCTTTGCACCGACGGCTTTGATCCAGTCCTGCACGGCCTGCGCAACGAACTCCGGGCCATAGCACGTCGGGAAGATTGGCCGCTGAGAGGTTATGGCCGCGCGCGCAGCCCTCAAACCGCGCAGCGGGTGGCCATAACCGGGTCTCAGGTCTCAACAGTGGTTTTGCGTAGACCACACCGCTGAGGAGACCGGCTATGACCTGCCAACCTGAATCTCGCAGCAGCACGGCAACGCGCCGGTAGCCGTAGCTGCCGTATTGCCTGGCCAGCTCGGTCATGTCGGCAACCAGCCGTTCCTCGTCTTCCCGGCCCCTTGGACGATGCCGCTGCGTCGAGCGATGCTGCCCGAGCACGCGGCAGATCCGACGCTCTGATACCTTCATCTCGCTATGGATCAGCTCGATGCAGGCTCGGCGACGAGCGGGGCTCAGAAGTTTCCCCGTGCGGCTTCCTTCAGGATGAGCTTGTCCAGCGTCAGGTCCGACACGGCCTTTCTCAGCCGCTCGTTCTCTTTCTGGAGACGCTTGAGTTCCTTCAGTTGGTCGGTTCCCATCCCGCCATACTGCTTGCGCCAGCGGTAGTAGGTTTGCTCCGTGATGCGAACCTCCCGGACCGCATCAACACGTGCCATACCTTGCCCGACAAGCACGTCAACCTGCCGCAGCTTCTGAACTATTTCCTCTGGCTTGTGCCGCTTGTTCGCCATTCTCTGTCCTCCGTTTCCTAAACATAACGGTGGACCAGTTCAGATGGGGCATTCCAACAGTCGGCAATATCGTCAATATTTTTTCAGAAATATTTTTTCCAAAACTGTGGAGCGGAAAGCCAGCACTCCCACGCTGGCTGAAAGCGGCAGACGCTTGAACCTCCCGGCTTGCTCCTGTGGTTTATGAAGTGGCTGATTTGCACCCTGTCTTGGAACATTTTTTAGCGCTGCTAAACCAAGCGTGTTCAAAGCGCTTTGAGAGATGCCCGGGCCGAGGCAGAAGGCCTCCTGCACGCCTTGCCGGCCCTTGGCTTTGGCAGAACACAATGAAGGTGGGAATGTCTTCGCACGAAATCCGTCATCGATCCCCATGAACCAACTGGCGTATTCATATCGTGTCACAACCAGCTGACCCTACCCCACGCAGCTCAAATCTAAAATCACTCATAAGTTGTGCAAACACATCAAAAGTGCCGCGCTGGATGCGCAGGTATACCGGGGTAGGATACTTTGGAGTAATTACGATTTTCTAGGCGGCGAGGACGGCAGAGCTGGCCCCGTTTTTGATCAATTGAATAAGGTCCCGTGCTCATTTGGCCGCACTCATGGCGGTCACTGTCGACCCGAATTACCATCAAGCTGGATTACCTGGATGGCAAAAGCTGAACTTCATACAGCTGGGATCAAGCGACAGATAGCGGGACAAAACCGACCTTGGATTTTGACACTTCGCTGACGCAGCATCCCTTCGCGGTTGCGGCAGGCCTACCGCCGCAACGCAGCAAATTTCACCGAACCGGACGCTCGCGGGCGTCAGGGTGGCGTGAACCGAAACCGTAAATTCGCCGCAGCTCCATCGGACAACTCAGACGCGGGACAAAGTGAATTTTCGCTGCAAACTGCCTCGATGACGGGAAACTGCACTTTTGTCTACAGCAACCCACTAGAAGAGCAGGAAACGGATGTTCGCTGCATTGAGCAGTAACGGCAGCTTCGACTAACCGCGCTGCAGCGTTGTTAGCTTTCAGCAAACCGCAGAAATCCGAGCGACAGTCAGTGGGTAATCTCAGATAAGCACAACTGCGGTGCCCACAGAAATCAGAACGAAAACGCAAAAGCCCCAAAAAAGCAGCATTTTCGATCTGCGTGAGACGAGCGGCTTGTTCAGAGGCAACAGCGGACGTCGTTCCATTTTCCTTTTACCTTGTTTCAGCATTAGCCACGCACTTCGTCGGGCCTTTTGATCCGGAGTGAACGACGATACCACCCAAAGTGATAAAGGCTATCGCGGCGAAGACTTCCCAGCCTGGTTGGCCTAAGCCAAGTACAAGCATGAGTATGGTGGAGAATACCGGAGCTGAGTATCCCAGGACACCAAGCAGAGCAGCGTGACCTTGGCGCATTCCCAGATCCCAGAGAAAGAACGCACCTCCGGCAGGGCCCAAACCCAGCGCGGCGATGACCCAAACATCTGAGGCGGTCAGCGCCGGCAGGTTCGCACCCTTTGTCATCCACCAAAGCCCGCAAATCAGAGACGACGCAAAGCAGATTGTCGTCATAGCAGAGATAGCGTCTGACTGATCATGGCGGCGCAGGTTTGAGAACAGCGCCCAGAGAATTGCTCCAACAAAGGCAAGACCGTAGCCGAGTATCTCAGATAGCTGGAGTGCAAATCCATCTTTGCCGATCAGGATGGCGTTGTTGCACAAATCGTTTGAGGGATTCACTGTATGAATCCAGCCTGATAGCTGGGTGGTATGAGCAGTTGGGCGTCCACGAAGTACAAGACCACGAACTGGTCGGCTTACAATGAAGCATTGCGGCAGCGTGGATCGCTGACGATCTGGTTTGATCCAGGCATGGAGTGGAAGCCTCCGCCGACCGGGAAGCGTGGGAGGCATCCGAGTTTCAGCGATGCGGCGATCCAGACGTGCCTGACAATGAAGGTGCTGTTCGGAATGCCGTTGAGGCAGACCACGGGGTTCGTGCAGAGCCTGCTGCAGCTGGTCGGGCTTGATTGGACAGTGCCGGACTTCAGCACGCTCTGTCGTCGCCAGCGAACATTGAACGTAGCCATCCCCTATCGTGGCGGCGCGGGCCCGTTGAACCTGCTGATCGACAGCACCGGCATCAAGTCCGAGGGGGAAGGCGAATGGAATGCCCGCAAGCATGGTGGCCCCAAACGCCGCATCTGGCGTAAGATACATATCGGGATCGACGAGGAAACATTGGAGGTTCGAGCGGTCGAGGTCACCGGCAGCAACATCGGTGATGCTCCCATCCTGCCAGATCTCCTGGAACAGATCTCTGCGGACGAAGTGATCGGTTCAGTGACAGCTGATGGCGCTTACGACACCCGAAACTGTCACGAGGCAATCGCTGCCCGCGGCGCTGCCGCAGTCATCCCGCCCCGAAAGAACGCCAAGCCGTGGAAGCCAACGAGCCCCGGCGCCGCAGCCCGCAACGAAGCTTTGCGCGCCTCGAAATACTTGGGTCGCGCCCTCTGGCGGCGATGGAGCGGATACCACCGCCGAAGCCGCGTCGAGGCAAAAATGAACTGTATCAAGCTGCTTGGCCAATCCCTCATGGCGCGCGATTTCGAGCGTCAGGTTGCGGAACTGCAGGTCCGTATTGCCGTGCTCAACGGTTACACCGCACTAGGCACCCCTATCACAGTGACCGCAGAATAAGTCCGTCCGGGGAAAGGGGAACTCCGCTCAGACACAGATTTGCGCAACAACGCCCCACAGAGTGCAGGAAGCGCTGAGTTCGTGCAACTTAAAACGCTTTAAACCCAACGAGTTGCCGACATTTTTGTGAAGCCGCAACGCGCCTGACTGAGCGCCCTTTCTTCAACAGAAAAACGGCGCATGCCACGGTGTCGGTCTCTTTGGCCACGACAGCGCGGTCGCGATGTAGCTTTGGCGGCGCGGAACACATACTCAGCCGACTTCGTTGGCACGACTTTGCAAAGGACGCGATTTGCAGCAAAGCTGCCGTTCCTCGCTGTCTATGCTGCGTGAGCGGCGAACGGCGGCTCCGTCCCGCGTCCAGACCTCGTTTGGTCTTCCGGCTTTGCGCTAGCAGCGAATGGCGGCAATGCGGGCTGCGACCGCAGCATCATAATCGGTTGGCCAAAGGCAACAATGGGCCGGTTTGGTTAGCTATACCGCCAGCCAGCCCCTATTTTGCAATGTCCGGAAACGACATCCTCAATGACGGGTCCAAGCCGCCTCCATCACTTCACCCCGGGTTAGCATCCGGATGACATGCCGAAGGTTCAGCTCCGCACCGCTTCCGGCAATTTCCAACGCTTCGGCCACAGCCTCGACAGAGTCTTGCGTCAATCCACGCCGGCAGCCCTCACGGCGAGCAAAAGCGGCTAGTTCGGATACTGAAACTGGCGGAAGGCGGATGACCTCCAGGCGGCTCAGCAGAGGGGCTGGTAGAGTGACCAAGGTGTTGGAGGTCAGCACCCAGCTGATCCAGGACATGTCGAAACCCACCTGGTAAAAGGGGCACTGCCACAAAGTTGCAGAAGATGGCTCCAGGAGGGACAGCAGCCCCTCGGTCAGGCCGAAGCTGTTTCCTTTGGTGGAAGTTGCAACCCCGGCCTTTTCCACTTCGTCAACAACAACCACTGGGTTCGCAATCAGGTGCTTCAGGATCGTCATCAAAGGGCGCCCCGGCTGCGCGTTGGACCAGCCGCGCTGAGAGCCCACGATACCGAACGACGCTTGCTCCGCCGTCGCCTCCACACCACAGCGGGGCACGCCAAGTGCGTTGCTCAGCTGACGGGCCCACATGCTCTTTCCAATCCCCGGAGGACCGTCCAGCAGCACCGGAGGCAGGCGGAAGCCTGCATCCCCATTGCGGACTGAGCGCCGCATGGACTTCCAAAGAAGATCGGTCGCAGGCGCCATCCAGGGCATATCGGCGTGGATCCCGGCAGCGATTTCATCCGCCTGATGCTCTGTCCGGATCCGGATCAGCTCCACACCGTTGCGCAGAACCTCCAAGGCTCTCCGGTCGTCGAGCTTGAGGTGGGAGAGACCTGCGGCCGCAGCCCGCCGTTCCGCCAGCCGGTTTACCCGGCGGTCCACGCGGTCCTGACCTTCGCGCCCGAGACCAACCTGCATCAATTCGGTTTCCCAGCGAAGGCGGTCATCACGATCCTCAGGGTCCGGAGGCTCAATGCCTCGCTCGAGGGCGCGGCGCGTTTTCAGGAACCGTTCCAGGCGCTGCCGTATTGCACGCCGGTCTTTGTCGGCATTGTGGAACTCTGCTTCGATGAACTTGATCTTGGACATAGCTGGCCCTTTCCCGGCGCGCCGCGCCGTCTGGCCCCCGATTGCACACGGTGCGTTCGGGGAAATGATGGAAAGAACCTGGCCAGGTTTGAGCTTCAGTCCTGCTCAATACGGCCATTTCAGTCAACAGGTGGCGCTGATCTGCGGAGGGGAAACGGATCCCTTCAACATGCAGAAGGCAGAGATCACATAAGTCATTGTTTTAAAACAAAACCACCGGCCGAAGATCGGCCGATGGCAATTAACCTCGTGTCGGAATGGCAGAAAACCCCCATCAATGGCAGTTATTTCGTGGGTCCGACAACAAACAGCTGCTGATCACATCACCCGCACTTCGAGTGGCCGCAGCTTCGGCAGGTCATGCAGCCTTCGACCATCTGCATGTCGAACTGGCCGCAGCTGGGGCAGGCCTTGCCGCGCGGGGCGTTCAAATTCACCACTTGCGCCTGCGGGTCGGACTTCAGACCCATGCCCTCGCCTTCCAGAAAGCCGGTCTTGACCATGTGGGTCTCGATCACGCCGCCGATCGCGGCCAGGATCGATGGGATGTACTTGCCCTGAACCCAGGCGCCGCCGCGCGGATCGAACACCGCTTTCAGCTCCTCGACCACAAAAGACACGTCCCCGCCGCGGCGGAACACGGCCGAGATCATCCGCGTAAGCGCCAGCGTCCAGGCATAATGCTCCATGTTCTTGGAGTTGATGAAGACCTCGAACGGGCGGCGGTGGCCGTTGATGATGATGTCGTTGATGGTGAGGTAGATCGCGTGCTCGCTGTCCGGCCATTTCAGCTTGTAGGTATGGCCCTCCAGGGACTGCGGGCGGTCCAGCGGTTCGGACATATAGACCACCTCCGCGCCGTTCTCGCCCATGTCGCTCTCATGCGGCGCCTTGGCGGTCTCGCCCGGTGCTGTGTCTGCGCTCTCGCTGACCGACAGGACCGATCCGGTCACGTCGTTCGGACGGTAAGTGGTGCAGCCTTTGCAGCCCTGATCCCAGGCCTGCATGTAGACGTCCTTGAACTCATCAAAGGAAATATCTTCCGGGCAGTTGATGGTCTTGGAAATCGACGAGTCGATCCACTTCTGCGCTGCCGCCTGCATCTTGACATGGGCTGCGGGGCTCAGCGTCTGGGCATTGACGAAGTAATCGGGCAATGCCGCGTCGGCGCCGAACTTCTCGCGGTACATCTGCACCGCATAGTCGACCACTTCCTCCTCGGTGCGCGAGCCGTCTTTCTGCAGCACCTTGCGGGTATAGGCATAGGCAAACACCGGCTCGATCCCCGAAGAGACGTTGCCTGCATACAGAGAAATAGTGCCCGTCGGCGCGATGGACGTCAGCAGCGCGTTGCGGATGCCATGCTCGCGGATCGCGTCGCGCACGTCCTCATCCATGTTCAGCATGTTGCCGGAGTTCAGGTACTTCTCGGCGTCGAACAGCGGGAAGGCGCCTTTTTCCTTGGCAAGGTCAACCGACGCCAGATAGGCGGCGCGGGCGATCGCGTGCAGCCATTCATCGGTCTGACGCGCCGCCTCGTCAGAGCCGTATTCCAGGCCAAGCATCAGCAGCGCATCGGCCAGGCCGGTCACACCCAGGCCGATCCGGCGCTTGTTCCTGGCTTCCTGCGCCTGCGCCTCCAGCGGAAACTTGGAGACGTCGACCACGTTGTCCATCATCCGGACTGCGGTGGCGACCAGTTCCTGCATTGCAGCCTGGTCCAGCTGTGCGTCACTCTCGAACGGGTTGGCCACCAGCCGCGCCATGTTGATCGAGCCCAGCAGGCAGGCGCCATAGGGCGGCAGCGGCTGCTCGCCGCAAGGGTTGGTGGCGCAAATAGTCTCGATGTAGTTGAGGTTGTTGGCCTTGTTGATGCGGTCGATGAAGATCACGCCCGGCTCGGCATAGTCATAGGTCGCCTGCATGATCTTGTTCCACAGGCCGCGCGCCTCGACGGTGTGATAGACCTTGCCGTCGAATTGCAGTTCCCAGGAGCCGTCGGATTTCACCGCATCCATGAAGTCATCGGTGACCAGCACCGACATGTTGAACATGCGCAGGCGGGCCGAGTCGGATTTGGCAGTGATGAAGGCTTCGATATCCGGGTGGTCGCAGCGCATGGTCGCCATCATCGCACCGCGGCGGCTACCTGCCGACATGATCGTGCGGCACATCGCATCCCACACGTCCATGAACGACAGCGGGCCGGAGGCATCCGCCGCCACGCCCTTCACATCGGCGCCGCGCGGCCGGATGGTAGAGAAATCATAACCGATGCCGCCGCCCTGCTGCATGGTCAGCGCTGCCTCTTTCAGCATGTCGAAGATGCCCGACATGCTGTCCGGCACAGTGCCCATCACAAAGCAGTTGAACAGCGTGACCTGGCGCGCGGTGCCGGCACCTGCGGTGATGCGGCCCGCGGGCAGGTACTTGAAGTCCTCCAGCGCGCCATAGAACTTCTCTTCCCAAATGTCCGGTTTCTTTTCCGCCCGCGCCAGGTCACGCGCGATGCGCCGCCAGGTGTCCTCGACGGTCACGTCGATCGGCGCGCCATCGGCCTGCTTGAAACGGTATTTCATATCCCAGATCTGCTCGGCGATGGGGGCGGCAAAGCGGCTCATGTGTCGGTCCTTCGGCTCGTTCGGGCTTCATGAAAACGGCTCCGCTGCGGCTGCTTTTTCAGGGCACCGTGGCGAATCCATTTTTTGTTAAGGCTTACTTGCAGCAAATGCGTGGAGAAACACAATACCTTGAAGTCAGCGTTCCGTAAACTACTATATACTGTCAAAGCTCTGGACGACTCTGTGGGGAACCTGTGGATAAGCACGTGAATCTTGTGAAGCTTTCGGTCGGCACCGAAAGCGTCGGCAGCCTGATGGCCTGGCAGAAGATGCGGCGTGCGGAACTGCCGGAGGGCCTGCCGCGCCACGTGACCCGCATGTGGCCCAAGCGAGAGACGGAGCTTATGAACGGCGGGTCCATCTATTGGGTGATCAAGGGGCTGATCCAGTGCCGCCAGCGCATTCTGCGCCTGGATGAAATCACCGGCGAGGACGGCATCCGCCGCTGCGCCATTATCCTGCATCCGGAGCTGCACCGCACCCACACAGCACCGAAACGCCCGTTCCAGGGCTGGCGCTATCTGAAACCCGAAGAGTCGCCTGCCGATCTGCCTGCAGGCAAAAGCCAGGAAGAACCACTGCCGCCTGAACTGTCACAAGCACTGGCGGAAATCGGAGTTATCTGAGGCCGTCCGCTCCCCCCGCGGCAGCCTCTCCAGCGCCGGGCGTCAGCCCGGCGCACGGCCCAACCGGGGCGGAAGTATCTCTTGATGCTTCCAGCTCCGGGCGGGAGCGCCCCAGCGGGCAGCATACATCCGGAACAGAGAAAAGCGCTCCCGCCCCCTTTGCAGGCATCAAAGATGCCTTGAAGGCGTTGGGCAAGGCCCGTGCGGCCGCGCGGGCGGCCGCGCTTACTTGCGGTGTTCCAGCAGGTCCAGCAGCGTGTTCAGTGCCGCCTTTTCATCCCTGCCGTACTTTGCCACCCGGCTGCGCCACAGGGTGGCCTGCGACTTCAGCACCAGACCGTCCCCCAGCAGCTTCAGGTGGTTGGCCCGCAGCGTCTCGCCGGTGGAGGTGATATCGGCCACCATCTCGGCGGTCTCATTCTTCACCGTGCCCTCGGTCGCGCCCTGACTGTCAACGAGCTGGTAATCCGCCACCCCGGCATCGGTCAGGAACTCCCGCACCAGCCGGTGGTATTTGGTGGCAATCCGCAGCCGGTGCCCGTGCACAGCGCGAAAGGCCGACGCCGCCGCATCCAGGTCATCCAGCGTGTCCACGTCGATCCAGAATTGCGGCACCGCCAGCACCAGGTCGGCGTGGCCGAACCCCAGCTCTGCCAATTCCTCCACCTGCTGCTCGAAGCGCGGCAGCTTTTCCTGCACCAGATCGGTGCCGGTGACGCCCAGGTGGATCCGCCCCGCAGCCAGCTCGCGCGGAATTTCCCCTGCCGACAGCAGCACCAGCTCCATGTTCGACACGCCCTCGACCGCACCCGCATATTCCCGGTCCGAACCGGTGCGCGACAGCGTCACACCGCGCTTGGCGAACCAGTCAAAGGTCTTTTCCATCAGCCGCCCCTTGGACGGCACCCCCAGCTTCAGAGTCATTTGCGCGCCTCCTCAAGCTGCAGCATCAGGTCTGGGCGCAGCACGCCGCCCACGGCCGGGATCTCCTCACCCTCGCCCAGCTGACGGGTCAGCGCGTCATAGCGGCCGCCGCTGGCAACCGGGGGCAGGTCCGGGCGCGCCTCGGCATAAAAACCAAAGACAAAGCCGTCGTAATACTCCATTGAGGTGCGCCCGTAGGAGGCCTCGAAATCGAGGTTGTCCACATCGACGCCGCGCGCCTTCATCGCCGCTGTGCGCGCATCCAGCCGGTCCAGCGCGGGATTGATCTGCGGCAGGTCCACCGCGATGTCGCGCATCTGCTCAGTGGCAAAGGGCACGGTTTCACGCACCGCCATCAACGCTTCCAGCGCCATCAGTTCGTTTTCCGCAATCGGCGGATGCTTGGCATCCTCACGCAGCGCCTCCACCCGCGCCTGCACCTCTGCCGCGCGGCGTTTGCCCAGTTCCACCGCAGATCCGGTCAGATCGCCCTCGGTCGACAACAGCTTCCTGCGGCTCTCCGGCACCGGGCTGCGACCCGCAAACCGGTCCAGCAGGGAACGGAAGCGGCGCGGCCGCCAGATGTGGCGGATCAGCGCCGTCTTGCGTTTTTCCGTGGTGTTCAGCCCTTCGACCGCCGCCATTAGAATGCCGATGTCGCCGGTTGCCGCCCGCAAGGGCAGCCCGCGCACCTGCAGCGCAAAGAGCGAAAAGACTTCCGCGTCCGCCGCAGCCGCATCATCTCGCTCGAACACCTCATAGCCGACCTGCAGATACTCGTTCGGCCGGTCCGGGTCCATCTCCTGACGCCGGAACACCTCGCCCGAATAGGTATAGCGCGCAGGCTCGGCGCCGTGGCGCATATGCGCTTCCACCACCGGCACGGTGAAATCCGGGCGCAGCATCTGTTCGCCGCGCAAGGCATCCGAGGTCACATAGGCACGCGCCCGGATGTCCTCGCCGTACAGATCCAGCAACGTGCCGGCGGGCTGCAGCAATGGCGTATCCACCACCTGTCCGCCCGCGGCCTCAAACCGGACCCGCAACTGGGCGGCGCGGGCCTGAATGTCAGAACGAAGCGTCATGATCAGCCCTGCCCGTCCAGGATTTCACGCACCTTGGCGACCAGTTCGCTGCGGGGCACTTCGAACTGGCTGGGGCGTTCCTTCCACTCTTCCAGCGTCGCGCTTTCAGCAATTTTCGCGCCCAGGATCAGGTCCTTGATCTGCACCACGCCGTTGGCCTTCTCGTCACCGCCTTCAATCACCGCGACAGGAGAGTTCCGCTTGTCCGCGTATTTCAACTGGTTGCCGAAGTTCTTGGGATTGCCCAGATAAACCTCGGCCCGGATGCCCGCGTTACGCAGCTCCGCCACCATCGCCTGGTAGTCCGCCATCCGGTCCCGGTCCATCACGGTCACAACCACCGGGCCGGTGGCCTCAGCCGACAGCCGCCCCTTGGCGTGCAGTGCCGCCAGCAGCCGGTCCACGCCCACCGAGACGCCCACCGCAGGCACTTCCTGCCCGGTAAAGCGCTTGACCAGCCCGTCATAACGGCCGCCGCCCGAGACCGAACCGAACTGCCGCTTGCGGCCTTTCTCATCGAGGATCTCAAAGGTCAGCTCTGCCTCGAACACCGGGCCGGTGTAATAGCCCAGCCCGCGCACCACCGAGGGGTCGATCTCGATCCGGTCCTTGCCATAGCCGCCCGCAGCCAGCAGTTCGCCGATCTGCTCCAGCTCAGCGATGCCGTCCTGGCCCACCTTGCTGTCGCCCACGGCGGCACGCAGGTTGGCGATGGTGCCAGCGGCATCCGCCGCCTTGGAGGTCAGGAACGCCAGCACCGGCGCCGCCTGATCGTCCGACAGGCCAACCCCATCGATGAAGGCACCGGAGGCATCCAGCCGCCCCTTGGTCAGCAGTTCGCGCACGCCGGCCTCGCCTACCTTGTCGAACTTGTCGATGGTGCGCAGCACGTCGTCGCGCTTGGCATCGCCGTCGCCCAGGCCCATCGCCTCCAGCACGCCGTTCAGCACCTTGCGGTTATTGACCCGCACCAGATAATCGCCGCGCGGAATGCCGACGGTCTCCAGCGTGTCGGACAGCATCGCGCAAATCTCCGCATCCGCCGCCATCGAGGCGGTGCCGACGGTGTCCGCATCACACTGATAGAACTGGCGGAACCGGCCCGGCCCCGGCTTCTCGTTGCGCCAGACCGGCCCCATCGCATAGCGGCGGTAGGGGGTCGGCAGGTCGTTGCGGTGCTGGGCATAGACCCGCGCCAGCGGCGCCGTCAGATCATAACGCAGCGCCATCCAGTCGCCGTTGCCGTCGTCCTCGGTCTCCTGCCAGGCGAACACGCCCTCGTTCGGGCGGTCCACGTCGGGCAGAAACTTGCCCAGCGCCTCAACGGTTTCCACCGCCGAGCTTTCCAGCGCCTCGAACCCGTAATGATGATACACACCCGCGATGGCCCGCAGCATCTCGCTGCGCTGGGTCACCTCCGCACCGAAATAGTCACGGAACCCCTTCGGCGTCTGCGCCTTGGGGCGGGGCTGCTTCTTCACTTTGGCCATCTGCGGCCTCCTCACGGGTAGCGGTTTCACTCGCCTGGCGGTCTAGCGGAAGCAGGCCGCAACAGCAAGAAGGAGCCGCGGGAGGCAAGGCCGCAGGAAGCATTTCCGACGGTTCACCCGGCCGCTAGGCCGGGCCGCGCCTGCCTGCCCCCCCGGCAGGCGCGTTCGCGCCAGCCCAGGCAGTCCCGGCCCTCGTTCTGATGCAGAGGCCATGGACCTAGACCGCCAACACGCCTATCTAAGCACATCCGCAATCAAAGGCTTGACCCATGCAGCATCTGGAAGAGCAAATCGCCCATCTGACCCGCAGCGTGGAGGAGATGAGCGACGTGATCGCCCGTCAGCAGCAAGAGATTGACCTGCTAACCCGGCGCGTCGCCATGCTGATGCAGCGCGAAGCCACCCGGGAGCAGGACGGCGGCGGCGGCGTGGTCTTCGCCGACGAACGCCCGCCGCACTACTGACCCCGGCTCTACAAACCACGGTTTTCCTTGATCCAAACAGCCGCCCGCGCAGGCTGTCACTCAGGTATTTTGTGACAAGTGATTGGGGGGCAGCGCCATGGCACCATCCAACGACCCGGTGGAATTCGTCGAAAAAGGCATCGATAGGCTCCACACCCGCGTGCTGTTTTACCTCAAGAAGGTCTGGAAACGCGTCCGCACCCTGCTGATGCCGCTGCGCAAGTTCATGAAGAGAATGCTCTCGGCGGCCAAGTCCATCGCCAAAACCGCCGGCAAGAAGGCGGTCGCGCAAGTCACCTCCGCCGGGCAGACGGTGCTCAGCCTGCTGGACCGGGTGGAGCAGATGCTGAAAACCATGATCAAGCTGGGCCAGCGCATCCTCGACACCATCCGCAAGACCACCGACCGCTCCCGCCTGGTCAAAGTGCTGAAAACCGTGGTCCGCAAATACGTCGAAATGTTCCGCCAGGTCTGGGGCTGGGTGCGTGAGCTTTGGGAGCAGATCGGCGTGCTCGACACCGCGCTGATGATCCTCAACCGCTTTGCCTCGGTGCTGCAGATCGTCTTTGGCTGGATCAAGGAGCTGACCACGATCCTGGGCGGCGTGAAGAAGGTGAAGGGGATGCTGAAAAAAGTGGTGAAAACCCTGCGGCTGGAAATGAAAGAGGCCATCCGCCTGCTGAAAGACGTCGCCAAGCTGCCGGTGCCGAAGGACGCGTGACGCTTGCAAAGGGCCTGCGGCAGCTCGCCTGTACAGGCTGACGCAGACCCTGGGCGCTCCGCGACGCTGTTCCAGGCCGTGGGCTTACCCAGCGGCGTCAAACATCACATCCGTCCGCAAAGCGTACTTTACGCCAGACAGCACTGGATCGCCCCTGTGGGACAACGGATGATGAAAGAACAGAGCCTTGCCGGTTGCAGGCCGAATGGTGAAATCTGCAAAGCGGAAAGGTGAGAACACATCCGCAAAACTTGTGCCCCCTCCCTCGAAACCTTCATTGAGGTACACCATCATAGTGAAACGGCTGACACCGCCTTCAGCACTGCGGTACTCGCCGTCCTGATGCCAATCAAAAAAATGACCGGGATGGTAACGGTACAACCGAAACCGCTCGTTCAACCCTACAGCGACCGCACCATTGAATGAGGCGGAAAAGGAAGGTTTAACTTTCCACCAAAAGGAACTGGCAAGCGCTGGGTCATCAAAGACCACCCGGTCATTGTTCCGGATATCCGGAATGGCCTCGACACCACGTTCAGTGTTGATCATCGCTTCTTCGAACCCAAGTTCATGAGCCCGAGCGATCATCTGCTTGCAGAAATCAGCAGATACGAATTCAGCCGCTTCAAAAACGCGGTCACACAATACTTCTGGAATGCTCACAGTTCTTACTCCGGAATGACACTACGAAATCTCGTCAAAGTCAGACCGGAAGCATCAATGGTGCCGACCCCGCAATAGAACGTGGTGGCAATAAGGTTTATGCAATAACTCTTCCATGCTGCCACCGCTATCCGCGCTCAGTCCTTCTGTCAATCTTCGCAAAAAGCCTAAATCTCCTCCACATCCATCACCCCATCGAGGGACTTCAGGGCGCCCTTGATCTGAGGGTTGATCGGGAAGGGCTGGCCCAGGTCCATCTCCACATCGCCGGGCAGGCCAGGGTCCTGCAGGTACATATAGACCTCGCCGCGGGACGCATTGCGGGCCGCCGCCTTGGCGTCCTCCAGCACCTGCGCCACGGTGCCGACCGCCGCCGCATCGCTCAGGTAGACTCGCAGGGAACTGCGCCCGGCGTCGGCAATGGCGCTGTCCACCGGACCGACGGAACGCACCAGCAGCTTCAGCTGGTCGCTCTCCATTGTTGCCTCGGCGGTGATCACCACCTTGGCGCCGGTTTCCAGGAACTCGCGGCTCTTCTCCAGCACCTCGGAGAACAGCGTCACCTCATAGGCGCCTGACGGGTCCGACAGCTGGGCAAAGGCAAAGCGGTTGCCGCGGGCGGATTTACGTTCCTGCCGGCCTGCAACGACGCCACCCATCTTGGCCATGAACGGCCCGCGCTCGGCCTTGGCTGTCACTTCGTCCAGCGTCATCACCTTCTTGCGCTTCAGCGCGGGCATGTAGTCGTCCAGCGGGTGGCCCGAGAGGTAAAAGCCGATCGCCTTGAATTCCTCAGACAAACGCTCGGCCGGCAGCCAGTCCGGCACCGACGGCAGCCGCGGCTCCGGCAGGTCCTCGCCCGCTTCGCCAAACAGCGACACCTGGCTGGAATTCCGCTGGTCATGCACCGCGGCGGAGTAATCCACCAGCGCGCCCAGGCTCTCAAACACCCGGCGGCGGTTGCTGTCCAGCTGGTCAAAGGCCCCTGCCCGCGCCAGCATCTCCAAGGGCCGCTTGCCGACCTTCTTGAGGTTCACCCGGCGGGCAAAGTCGAAGACATTGACAAAGGGCTTCTCGTACTCGCCCTCTTTGCGCGCTTCAGCCACCAGCCGCATTACATCCAGACCGACGTTCTTCAGCGCGCCCAGCGCATAGACCAGCTCCCCGTTCACCACGTTGAAGGTCGCCAGCGAGCGGTTGATGCAGGGCGGCACATATTTCAGCCCCAGCCCCTTCTTCACTTCCTCAAAGTAGATCGCCAGCTTGTCAGTCAGATGGATATCGCAGTTCATGACGCCGGCCATGAACTCCACCGGGTGGTTCGCCTTCAGCCAGCCGGTCTGATACGACACCACCGCATAGGCCGCAGCGTGCGATTTGTTGAAGCCGTAGTTGGCGAATTTCTCCAACAGGTCGAAAACCTCGCTGGCCTTCTTCTTTTCGACCCCGTTCTCCGCCGCGCCCTTCTCAAACTTCGGACGCTCGGCGTCCATCGCCTCCTTGATCTTCTTACCCATCGCCCGGCGCAAAAGGTCGGCGCCGCCCAGCGTATAGTTCGCCATCACCTGGGCGATCTGCATCACCTGCTCCTGATAGACGATGATGCCCTGGGTTTCCTCCAGGATGTGGTCGATCAGCGGATGGACCGAGGTGATCTCGCGCTGGCCGTTCTTCACCTCGCAATAGACCGGGATGTTTTCCATCGGGCCGGGACGGTACAGCGCCACCAGCGCCACGATGTCCTCGATACAGGTGGGTTTCATGCGCTTCAGCGCATCCATCATGCCGGTGGATTCCACCTGGAACACCGCCACCGTCTTGGCACGGGAATACAGATCGTATGTGACCTTGTCGTCCAGCGGAATGGCGTTGATCTGGTTCTCCGCCCCCTCCGGCGGCTCATAAAGCTGGGTGCCATCGGCGGCGATATGCAGGTCGCGGCCCGACTGAAAAACCAGGTCCATCGCGTTCTGAATGACGGTCAGGGTCTTGAGGCCCAGGAAGTCGAACTTGACCAGCCCCGCCTGCTCCACCCATTTCATGTTGAACTGGGTTGCCGGCATGTCGGAACGCGGATCGCGGTAGAGCGGCACCAGCGCATCCAGCGGCCTATCCCCGATCACCACACCCGCCGCGTGGGTGCCGGCAGAGCGCAACAGCCCCTCCACCTGCTGGCCATAGGTCAGCAGCCGGTCCACCACCGGCTCATTGCGGGCTTCCTCGCTCAGCCGCGGCTCTTCCTTCAGCGCGTCGGCGATGGACATCGGCTTCACGCCTTCGACCGGGATCAGCTTGGAGAGCCGGTCCACTTGGCCATAGGGCATCTGCAGCACCCGCCCCATGTCGCGCACCGCCGCCTTGGACAGAAGCGCGCCAAAGGTGATGATCTGCCCTACCTTGTCGCGGCCATATTTCTCCTGCACGTATTTGATCACCTCTTCCCGGCGGTCCATGCAGAAGTCGATGTCGAAGTCGGGCATCGACACCCGTTCCGGGTTCAGGAAGCGTTCGAACAGCAAGCTGTAGCGCAACGGGTCAAGGTCGGTAATCGTCAGCGCATAGGCCACCAGCGAACCCGCACCGGAGCCCCGCCCCGGCCCCACCGGAATGTCGTGGTCCTTGGCCCATTGGATAAAGTCGGCAACGATCAGGAAGTAGCCCGGGAAGCCCATCCCCTCGATGATGCCCAGCTCGAAATCGAGCCGTTCCTGGTATTCCTCGACGCTCACCGCATGCGGGATCACCGCCAGCCGCTGCTGCAACCCCTCGTTGGCGATGCGGCGCAGTTCGGCGACCTCGTCATCGGCAAACTTCGGCAGGATCGGGTCCCGCCGGTAGGCCATGAAGGCGCAGCGCCTGGCGATCTCCACCGTGTTTTCAATCGCCTCGGGCAGGTCGGCAAACAGCGCAACCATCTCCTCCTGGCTCTTGAAGTAATGCTGCGCGGTCAGCCGCCGGCGCGGCTCCACCTGATCGACATAGGCGCCCTCGGCGATACAGATCATCGCGTCATGCGCCTCGAACATCTCCGTGTTGGGGAAGTAGACGTCATTGGTGGCGACCAGCGGCAAGTCCATGGCATAGGCCATCTCCACATGGCCGCGCTCGGTCTGCTTCTCCGCCTCCGGCTGGCCGTGTTCGCCCGGATGGCGCTGCAGCTCCACATACAGGCGGTTCGGGAAGATGCCCTTCAGCCGCTGCATCAGCGCCTCCGCTGCCGGGCGCTGGCCCATTTGCAGCAGCCGCCCCACCGGCCCGTCCGGCCCGCCGCTGAGGCAGATCACGTCGCCCGCGTTCTCTTCCAGCTCCTCCAGCGTCACATGCGGAAGCTCGCCCCCCTGCCGCAGATACAGGCAGGAGTTCAGCTTCATCAGATGCTCATAGCCCGCCTCGCTCTGCGCCAGCAGCACCAGCGGCGCGGGCGGTTTGGGCCGCTCCCCCGGCGCCGGTTCGGTGAACCGCAGATCCACCTGGCAGCCGATGATCGGCTGCACCCCGGCGCCGCTTGCCGACACCGAAAACTCCAGTGCCGAGAACAGGTTGTTGGTGTCCGTCACCGCAATCGCGGGCATCTCGTGCTTCTTGCACAGGTCCGGCAGCTTTTTCAGCCGCACGGCGCCTTCCAGCAGCGAGTATTCGGTATGGGTGCGCAGGTGAATGAATCGGGGAGAGCTTGTCATGGCGCCACGCTATCTTATTGACACGCAGAGGTGAAAGAGCGATCTGTGCGATGAACACCCGCCAAAACCAGTGCGGTGGGCAGTGCATTTTATCCATTTTGTTGAAACTCTTTCGCATCCAGCGCGTAAAGCCTCCGCAAATCTGCAGATAAAACGCATAAATATTAACGGCCTACCCGTATGTGTCGCAATTTTCTTGCTCCGCAAGATACTGCAGCGCAGCACCGGTTTTCCTTGCTTTGGCGACGGACCGCTCCCTAGGCTGCTGGCAGCAAGCAATAAACAGCCCGCCTCCCTTCTGCGCCGCATCGAGGGGACGGTATTCCGGGTCAACAGGGTAAAGCGGCGGTATCGGGAAGATGCGCAACTCGCAATGCAATGTGGGTCAGCTTGACCTGTGCTCAGGGCCGATGCTGCCTGGCGCGCGCACCTCTGGTGCCGTTCCATCATGGCACCCCCGCTGCCATACCTCTGAAATCGCTGGGCATTTGCCCGAAAACTATTCCCATGGCGGGAAACCGGCAGTATCCCTTGGCGGCACTGCATCCGGCCACCCGCAATGAAACGGAAACCGGGATGCCCGCCGCGGCGGCTGACAGGGGGATCAGAACAATGAAAGAGGACCGGCGCACGTGACTGTACCACTGTTGAGCCTTCAGGGCCTGACCAAGGCCTACCCCGGAGTGGTGGCAAATGACACTGTCTCCTTTGACATCGGCGAAGGCGAAGTCCACGCCCTGCTGGGCGAAAACGGCGCCGGCAAGTCGACTCTGGTCAAGATGATCTACGGGCTGGTCAAACCCGACAGCGGCAAGATGCTGCTGCGCGGCCAGCCCTATGAGCCCGCAGAGCCGCGCCAGGCGCGCGCCGACGGCATCGCCATGGTGTTCCAGCACTTCTCGCTGTTCGACGCGCTCAACGTGGCCGAAAACATCGCCCTGGGCATGGAAAACCCGCCCGAGATGCGCGACCTCGCTGCCCGCATCCGCGAGGTGTCGGAAACCTACGGCCTGCCGCTCGATCCCTACCGCACTGTCGGCGACCTGTCGGCAGGGGAGCGACAGCGGGTTGAGATCATCCGCTGCCTGCTGCAGGACCCCAAGCTCCTGATCATGGATGAGCCGACCTCGGTGCTGACGCCGCAGGAAGTGGAGATCCTGTTCAAGACCCTGCAGAAGCTGCAGTCAGAGGGCACCTCGATCCTCTATATTTCCCACAAGCTGGAAGAAATCCGCACCCTCTGCGACCACGCCTCCATCCTGCGGCTGGGCAAGAATGTGGGCGAATGCATTCCCTCTGAAACCTCTGCCCGCGACATGGCGGAAATGATGGTCGGCAGCACCCTGCAGACCCCCGAACGCGGCAGCCGCGAGTTCGGCGCCGTGGCAATGGACATCTCCGGCCTGTCGGTGCCTGCCCCCTCCGCCTTTGGCACTGCGCTCAAGAACGTGCATCTGACCGTGCGCAAGGGTGAGATCCTCGGCATCGGCGGTGTTGCCGGCAACGGCCAGGATGAACTGCTGGGCGTGCTGTCCGGCGAAACCCTGACCGAACCCGACGCGGTGAAGCTGCACGGTCAGCCGATCGGCAAGCTGGGCCCCACCGCCCGGCGCAAGCTTGGTGTGCTGGCCGCGCCGGAGGAACGCCTCGGCCACGCCGCCGCCCCGGACATGAGCCTGACCGAAAACGCCATGCTCACCGGATCTGTGCGCGAGAGGCTGGAAAAGAACGGCTTCCTCGACTGGGGCAAGACCAAGGACTTTGCCGAGCGCATCATCAAGGCATTTGACGTGCGCACGCCCGGTCCCGGTAATGCAGCGCGTTCATTGTCCGGCGGCAACCTGCAGAAATTCGTGATCGGGCGCGAGGTGCTGCAGGACCCGGATGTGCTGGTGGTGAACCAGCCGACCTGGGGCGTCGATGCCGCCGCCGCCGCCGCCATCCGCCAGTCGCTGCTGGACCTCGCCGCCAAGGGCGCGGCGGTGATCTGCATCAGCCAGGATCTGGATGAGCTGATGGAAATCTCCGACAGCTTTGCCGCCCTGAACGAAGGCCGCCTCAGCGCCCCGCGCGAAGCGGCAGGACTGACGGTGGACGAGATCGGCCTGATGATGGGCGGCGCCCACGGCATGGAGGTGGCGCATGTATGAGAATTCGGGACGCCTCCGGCGGGAGTATTTTTGGAAAGATGAAAAGGGAGCCGCTTCATGATCCGGCTTGAGAAACGGCCGCAGCCGTCACGCGCCTGGTCGATGGCAACGCCGCTGGTGGCAGTGCTGGCGACGATGCTTTTTGGCGGGCTGCTGTTTGCCGCGCTTGGCAAACCGCCGGTCGAGGCGATCCGCACCATCTTCTGGGAGCCGCTGTTCGGCGAGTTCTCCTTCTACTACCGCCCGCAGCTGCTGGTGAAAGGCGCGCCGCTGGTGCTGATTGCCATCGGCCTGTCGCTAGGCTTTAGGGCAGGCATCTGGAACATCGGCGCCGAGGGCCAGTACATCATGGGCGCCATCTTCGGCGCCGGGGCGGGCCTTGCTTTCTACCCCTCCGAGTCGTTCCTCATCTTCCCGTTCATGGTAATCGCCGGCGCCTTCGGCGGCTGGATCTGGGCGATGATCCCGGCAGTGCTGAAAACCCGCTTTGGCACCAATGAAATCCTGGTCTCGCTGATGCTGGTCTATGTGGCCGAGCAGTTACTCGCATCTGTCTCGCTGGGCCTCTTGAAGAACCCGGAGGGCTTCGGCTTCCCCGGCTCCCGCAACCTGCAATCCTGGGACAGCGCCCATAACGCCGAGCTGATCGCAGGCTCCGGCATGCACTGGGGCGTGGTTGCGGCGCTGATTGCGGTGATCTTTGCCTATGTTCTGCTGAACCGCCACATGACCGGCTACCACATCCGCCTCAGTGGAGAAGCGCCGCGCGCGGCCAAGTTTGCCGGCGTGAATCCCACCCGCCTTGTGCTGTTCTGCCTTGGCACCTCCGGCGCGCTGGCGGGCCTTGCCGGGCTGTTTGAGGTCTCCGGGCCGTCGGGCCAGATCTCTATCGACTTCAACGTGGGCTATGGCTTCACCGCCATCATCGTCGCCTTCCTGGGCCGCCTGCAACCCGTCGGCATCCTGCTGGCAGGCGGGCTGATGGCGCTGACCTATATTGGCGGCGATATCGCGCAGTCGAACCTGCAGCTGCCGGCCGCGGCCATCCAGGTCTTCCAGGGGATGCTGCTGTTCTTCCTGCTGGCGTTTGACCTCTTGACCAATTTCCGCATCGCAATCGGCAAGCCGGAGGTGGCGTAACATGGATCTTTCTGCAATCAACCCGGTCCTGCTCATCGCCTCGCTGATGGTGGCTGCAACCCCGCTCCTGCTGGCCGCGATCGGCGAACTGGTGGTCGAAAAGGCCGGCGTTCTGAACCTCGGCGTCGAGGGGATGATGATCACCGGCGCCATCGCAGGCTTTGCCACCGCGGTGGAAAGCGGCTCGCCGTTCCTCGGCTTCATTGCGGCCGCCATCGCAGGCGCGGCGCTGTCGATCCTCTTTGCCATCCTCACCCAGTTTGCCCAGGCAAACCAAGTCGCCTCCGGCCTGTCGCTGACACTCTTTGGGTTGGGGCTGTCGGCGCTGATGGGGCAGTCCTATGTCGGCATCAAGCCGCCGCAGATGGGCGATATCCATATCCCCGTGCTCAGCGACTTGCCGGTGGTGGGCCCGATCCTGTTCGGCCATGACATCATCCTCTACTTCGGTATCGCGCTCACCGCCGCGGTCTGGTGGGTGCTGAAATACTCCCGCCTCGGCCTGGTGCTGCGCGCGGTGGGGGAAAACCACGACGCCGCCCATGCGCTCGGCTACAAGGTGCTGAAGATCCGCTTGCTGGCGATCATGTTCGGCGGCGCCTGTGCGGGCCTTGGCGGGGCCTACATCAGCCTCATCCGCGTGCCGCAATGGACCGAAGGCATGACCGCCGGCATCGGCTGGATTGCATTGGCGCTGGTGGTGTTTGCCAGCTGGAAGCCCTGGCGCGCACTGCTGGGTGCCTATCTCTTTGGCGGCGTCACCGTTGTGCAGCTCAATCTGCAGGCAGCGGGCGTTGCCATTCCGGTCGAGTATCTGGCAATGTCGCCCTATCTGATTACAATCATTGTGCTTGTTATCCTTTCGGCGGACAAAAGCAGCGCACCTGCCTCGCTTGGCCGCAACTTCCATGCCTCCCGCTAGGCGGGGGGCTTTTCACTGCCCCATCTGCCGGGGCCAAAAGATCAAACTGGGGAGAACCTGATGAAACTGACCAATCTTCTGACCAGCGCCGCCGTGGCGCTTGGCCTGGCCGCAGGCGCGGCGATGGCCGATACCACCAAGGTAGGCTTTGTCTATGTCGGCCCCGTCGGCGACGGCGGCTGGACCTACGAGCACGACCAGGGCCGCAAAGCGGTTGAGGCCGAGTTCGGCGACCAAGTCGAAACCGTCTATGTCGAAAACGTCGCCGAAGGCCCCGACGCCGAGCGGGTGATGACCCAGATGGCGCTGGAAGGCGCCGACCTGATCTTCACCACCTCCTTTGGCTACATGGACCCGACCATCAACGTCGCCAAGAAATTCCCGAACGTGAAGTTCGAACACGCCACCGGCTACAAGCGCGCCGAGAACGTCTCGACCTATTCCGCCCGTTTCTATGAGGGCCGCGCGGTGCAGGGCACCATCGCGGGCCACATGACCGAGAGCAACATCATCGGTTACATCGGCTCTTACCCGATCCCGGAAGTGATCCGCGGCATCAACTCTGCCTACATTCACGCCAAGAAGGTGAACCCCGACGTCCAGTTCAAGATCGTCTGGGCCTTCACCTGGTTCGACCCGGCAAAAGAGGCTGACGCCGCCAAGGTGCTGATTGAACAGGGCGCCGACGTGATCCTGCAGCACACAGACTCCACCGCGCCGCAGGCTGCCGCACAGGCCGCAGGCAATGTGATCACCTTCGGCCAGGCCTCCGACATGGCGGAGTATGCGCCGAAACCGCGTGTTTCCTCCATCATCGATGATTGGGCGCCCTACTACATCGCCCGCACCCGCGCCGTGATGGACGGCACCTGGGAGAGCGCAGACACCTGGGACGGCATCGGTGCCGGCATGGTTGGCATCGGCGAAATCTCGGATGCGGTTCCGGCGGACGTCAAGGCCGCCGCACTGGCAATCAAGGACGCACAGGCTGACGGCTCCTACCACGCCTTCACCGGCCCGATTAACAAACAGGACGGCTCCGCCTGGCTGGCAGAGGGTGAGGTCGCCGATGACGGCACCCTGGCCGGCATGAACTTCTATGTCGAAGGCATCGAAGGCGACATCCCGCAGTAAGCGGCCCCTCCTATGACGCCCAAAGGCCCGCCACTTGGCGGGCCTTTTCATTTCCGGCACGCTCCCGGTTTCGCAAAGCCTGCTGACATACCTTGTCACAGTCCTGGTGTACTCCCCCTCCACCAGCCCGCGCAGATCTGCCCGCGGCGCGCTCAAACACTTTGGAGAACACTCTTGAAACTCAATTACTTCGTTGTCGGCACCAACAACATGGATGCTGCCGTCAAATTCTATGACGCGCTTTTTGAAAACCAGGGATTTACCCAGGTCCGGCCCAGTGACCGGATGACCTACTGGCTGAAGGACGACTTCGCCTTTGCCGCCGCCCTCCCCTTTGACGGCGCACCGGCCACAAATGGCAACGGCACCATGGCGGGCTTCAGCCTCGGCTCCGCAGATGAGGCCGCCCGGCTGCACCAGAAGGCAATCGAACTGGGCGGCACCTGCGAAGGCGCACCGGGACAGCGCGGGCCGCGGTTCTCGGCCTATGTGCGGGACCTGGACGGCAACAAGCTGTGTTTCGCCGACTGAGCAAGCCACAATGGCAAAAGGCGGACCCAAAGGCCCGCCTTTCCTATCCTTTTCGGCAAACCCCGCCTCAGTGGCCGGACAGTACAAGCGTCTGCACCGGCATCAGCAAAAGCCGCAGCCGCAGCCCCGCCGCATGGACCACCCCGATGGTGTCCACCACATGCAGGAACGCCCACTCGGCGGTGCCGATGCTGTCGTCATGCTCCAGCCGCTCATGGTTGCTGGTATAGACATTGGCCAGGCAGTTGCTGCCCGGCGGCAGCGCCTCGGCAGTGCCCTCGTAAAGCGGTTCCATGAACACGGTGATGGTGCCGGGCTTGCGCATGTTGCCCAGGTCGCGCAGTTCATCCGTGGGGCGGATCTGGCCGGTGGCGATCACATCCTGCACCTCGGTCACCACCATCGGGATCACCGTGAAGGGTTTGGTCATGCAGCCGATTTCACCGATCATGCCGGGCTTGATCACCTGCGCCGCCATCTGGTTGAACCCCGCCTGGAAACGGTTCCTGCCAGAGGCCAGCGGCACCAGAATGCCCGCCGGGCGCAAGACCGGGCTGACATAGTCGCCAACCTGCAGGGCGAACTGCTCCACACGGCCGTCGACACCGGCACTGATCAGCGTCTTGTCCAGCTCCGCCTGCGCCAGCTGCAGCTGCGCCTCGGCACTGGCCATCTGGGCCGGGATCAGCACCTCGATCTGCTGTTCCACTGCCGCCTTCTGCGCTTGCGCCGCCTCAACCGAGGCCGCACGCTGGTCCACCAGATTTTCCAGCCGCTCGATCTCAGCCGGACGCACCGCGCTGGAGCCCTGATCCCGCAGCGTCTGGTTCCGTTCCAGATCATCCCGCGCCTGGGCCAGCGCCGCCTGCGCCTGGGCAATGCCTGCATCCGCCTGGGCCAGATCGGTATCGGCCAGCTTGCGCGAGGCCTCCACCTGGGCAATCGCCGCCCGTGCGGATTCCAGCGCTGCCTTCTGCGACAGCCCTTCCAGCCGCAGGATCGGATCACCCGCCTTCACCTCCTGATTGTTGACGACATAGACCTCGGCCACCCGCCCGCCGACCTGCGGCAGGATGGTGACTGTGCGGAAATAGGATGCGACCGTATTGGTCGCCGGATGGAAGTAGAACAGCGTGGTCAGCACCATCAGGGTCAGCATCACACAGGCCGTCAGGCCCCAGCGAAGCTCATACCAGACGGAGAACAGCGTCAGTTCCCGGCCGACCCGCTTGCCCTGAACGAAGCGGCGGAACAGGAAGTCGGGCAGGATGGTGACCAGCGCGCACAGCAGTGTCTCAATCATCGCTCAGTGCCCCTCTGCCACGGGTTCCGCCTGCACAGGCGCAGGCGTGTCCGGCTCTTCCGGCTGTGAGGGTCTGACGTCCCGGGCCGCCGGCGCCTCAGGCTCCCGCCCCAGGCCGCGCACTGCATCTGCAATTGACCGCAGCGGCGCCGCCAGATCCGGGATCTGGAAGCCCGCCATCAGGATCGCGGCAACCCAGAACACGTTGTTATGGGTGAACAGCGCCAGCAGGGCCAGAATGCCGACCAGCTGGAATTGCGGGTGATTGCTCTTGTGCGCCATCTTCTCCGGCAGCGCGTGCAGAGTGAAGTAGGCGACCCCGATCAGCAGGATCAGCACAATGGTGAACACCGCCATGAAGGTGAAAAGGAAATCGCTTCCGTCCGCCGCAGTGACATAAGAAGGGATATGCCCCGCAGCCATCGGATGTGCATTGGGCGTCGTCATTGTCCGTCCCCCGTTTCAATTTATTTTCTTGAACTGCAGCCAATAGTTGCACTGCCCGGCGCGTTGACCAAGCATTTTGTCTGGCCGGCGCCGGAATTGCCCTTTGCCTGCCCGGCCTTGCGTGCCACTCTCCCGCCATGACACAGACCGCGCCCCTCACCAGCCCTGATGGCACCCCAGCCAGCCGCTTTGCCTTCGGCTGCATGCAGTTCGGCGGCCGCGCCACTGAGGCGCAGTCGGCTGAGATGTACGCCGCCTGCCGCGCCGCCGGCATCACACATTTCGACACCGCCTGGGTCTATACCGATGGCAACTCGGAACAGATCCTCGGCCGCCTCATCAAGGCAGAGCGGGATCAGCTGATGATTGCCACCAAAGCAGGCTATGAGGGCGGCGCCGGGGCCGCCAACCTGCGCGCCCAGCTGGATCAAAGCCGCCGCCGGCTGGATCTGGACATGGTCGATGTCTTCTACCTGCACCGCTTCGACCCGCACACCGACCTGCGCGAAACCATGGACTGCTTTGCCGCCCTCAAGGACGAAGGCGTGATCCGCTATGCGGCGCTGTCGAACTTCGCCGCCTGGCAGGTGATGAAAGCGCAAATGGCGGGCCTCGACTCCGGTGTTTCCGTCGACATCCTGCAGCCGATGTATTCACTGGTGAAACGCCAGGCTGAGGTGGAGATCCTGCCGATGTGCGCGGATCAGGGCATAACCGCGGTGCCCTACTCGCCCCTCGGCGGCGGCCTGCTGACCGGCAAATACACCGCCGGCGGCACCGGCCGCATCACCGAGGACGCAGGCTACAGCATCCGCTACAGCCCCGCGGCCATGCACCAGACCGCCGCCGCCCTGGCTGAGCTTGCCGCCCAGCGCAGCACCCATCCCGCAACCCTCGCCGTGGCCTGGGCCGCGGCCCACGCATCCGCGCCGGTGCCGATCATCTCTGCCCGCAACGCCCAGCAGCTTCAGCCCTCGCTGGCAGCGCTGGACTGCGCGATGGATGCAGACCTCTACAGCGCGATCGAAGCGCTCAGCCCTCGGCCCGCCCCCGCCACCGACCGGCTGGAAGAACAAGAAGACCACAAGGACTAGACCCATGCAGGATTTCATCGTCATCGGCGGCGGCATGGCCGGCACCAGCGCCGCCGCCCGGCTGGCCAGCCTCGGCAGCGTCACCCTGCTCGAGATGGAGGATGCGCTTGGCTATCACTCCTCCGGCCGTTCCGCCGCACTGTTCGAGGAAAACTACGGCCACGGCCCCACGGTGGAACTGAACCGCGCCAGCGCCGCACACCTGCGCGAAAACGGGTATCTGTCGCCGCGCGGGCTGATGCTGGTCGGGGCCAAGGACGACGGCGACCTCTTTGCCCGCGACGTGGATGAACTGGGCATGGCCACGCTGGAGCTGGACGAGGCCCGTGCCATGGTGCCGATCCTCAACCCTGAAACGGTCGGGTACACTGCCATCAGTGGCGCGGCTGAGGATATCGACACCGACCGGATGCTGCAGGACTTTGCCAAAGCCTTGCGCGCCGCGGGCGGCCGGATCGTGACCAGGGCGCCGGTGACCGCAATCAGCCGCATCAGCGGCGGCTGGCAGGTCACCGCGGGCGGCACCGTTTATGAGGCACGCACTCTGGTCAACGCGGCCGGCGCCTGGGCCGATCAGATCGCTGCTTTGTCCGGGGTCGCCATCATCGGCCTACAGCCCAAGCGCCGGTCGATGGCGCGGCTGCCTGCCCCAGGCGGCCACGATGTCAGCGGCTGGCCAATGCTGATTGGTGCGGGCGAGACCTGGTACGCCAAACCCGATGCCGGCAAGCTCCTGGTCTCCCCCGCCGATGCCGACCCGGTGGAGCCGCATGACGCCTATGCCGACGACATGGTGCTGGCCGAGGGACTGGCGCGCTATGAGGAAATGGTGACGGAGCCGGTGACACGGGTCGAAAGCAATTTTGCCGGGCTGCGCAGCTTTGTCGCTGACGGAACCCTGGTACTGGGGCCGGACCCGGACCAGCCGGATTTCATCTGGTGCGCCGGTCAGGGCGGCTACGGCATCATGACCGCCCCCGCCGCCTCGCAATTGATGGCCGATCTGGTGGCAGGCCGTGCGCCGGTGCTGGATGCCGCCACCGTCGCCGCGCTGTCGCCCGCGCGGCTGCGCTGATGCCGGTGCGCTCCGTTCCCGGCGCGGCCTCTGTCGCGGAACCGCAAGGCGGCAAGCTGTTTGCCCCCTCCGCTGCACGCAATGCCGCCGCAATCTGCGATCTGCTTGCGCAAGTGGCCCCGCCGCAGGGCCGCGCCCTGGAGCTTGCCAGCGGCACCGGCCAGCACGCGGTTGCCTATGCCGCCCGCCTGCCCGGCTTGATCTGGCAGCCAACAGAAGTGGACGCCATCCGCCGCACCAGCATCCGGGCCTATGCCGATGAGGCAGGCCTGCCCAATATCGCACCGCCAAACGAGCTGGACGCCACCGCCGCCGACTGGGGCACGGAGCATGCGGGCCAGGACCTGATTGTGCTGGTGAATCTCCTGCACCTGATCAGCGAGGGCGAGGCCCGCACGCTGATCCGCGAAGCCGCTGCTGCCCTCGCCCCTAGCGGGCGCTTCGTGATCTATGGCCCCTTCATGCGCGGCGGCAACCTCATCAGCGAAGGCGACCGCGCCTTCCACACCGCCATCACCGCCCATGATCCGGAGACCGGCTACAAGGATGACACTGAGGTCATCCGCTGGCTGCAGGCAGCCGGACTGGAGCTGGTTCAGGCGGTAGAGATGCCCGCCAGCAACCTGGCGCTGGTGGCGCAAAAACCCGCAAGCTGAATTCCGGCACGGAATTCAGCCCGGAAAACATGTGTTTTCCGAGGAAAATTCCGTGCCGGAATTTTTCTCCCTAGCCGCCGCCCCGCACCTCCTGCAGCCCCCGGATGACTTGCCGAATATGCTCCCGCGCCGGATTGTCGGGTAAGTACAGCGCGCGGCAGCCGAGGCTGATCTCCGGCGCGCCCTCGACTGCGTGCAGCGCCCCTGCGGCCAGCGCCTCTGCCGCCATATAGGCCGGGAAATAGCCCATGCCGCCGCGTTTCTGCAGATAGCGAAGCCCCATCAGCGCATTACCCAGCACGATATGCTGGCGGCTGCGGGCAGGCAGCATCTCTTGCAGCTGCGCGTCATATTCCGCACCGAATTCCAAGTTGATGAACAAAGGCAGCGCATCCCGCCCCAGCCGCAGGGGCTGGTCCGCCAGCAACAGCAGCCGCTCGGGCGGCAGTTCCTCAACCGTCAGCCGGGTGCCCGCGGGGACCTCGTTCACGATCGCCACGTCCAGCAGGCGGCGCGCCACCGCTTCGCCCATGTTCATCGCGTGGTCATAGTTCAGCGTGAAGGGCACCGTGCCCTGCACCTCCTCCAGCCAGACCGCCACATCCACCAGCAAGGGATCCCAGACCGACAGCTGCGCCCCCAGCCGCAGCGGCACCTGGCCCGCCAGGCTTGCCTTCAGATCACCCGCGACAAACTCCCAGGTCCGCATCATCTGCTCGGCATAGGGCAGGAACTGCCGACCTGCCGCGCTCAGCCGTGTGCCGCCGGGACCGCGGTCGAACAGCGGAGTGCCCAGCGCCTCTTCCAGCGCCTTGATCCGGGCGCTGACAGCGGTCTGCGTCACATTCAACGCCCGCGCGGCACCGTGAAAGCTGCCCGCGGCCTCGATGGCCAGAAAGGTCTTGAACGCGCTGATCTGCATGGTGATCACTATTTCCTTTCACTTTGAGCAAATCAATTCGTTTTCCTGCTCAGCCAGGAGCCGCTACCCTGCCAGCAGATCAACCAAAGGACCCGCGCCAATGCTGGACAAAAGCCACAAGCCAACCTGGACCAGTTTCGAAGAAGCCACCGCCGCCGACTGGGCCGCTGTGGAGAAATACGAAGAGGAATACAACGCCGCCCTGCCGGACCGTATCCTCGATGCGATCCGCTCGCTAGACGAGGACTGGACGCCCTACCCAGTGAACCGTTACCAGCACAGCCTGCAGGCCGCGACCCGCGCCTATGAGGACGGGGCGGATGACGAGATCATCGTGGCCGCCCTGGTGCATGACACCGGCGACATCCTGTCCCCCTACAACCACGGTGAGCTGTCGGCGGCGATGATGAAGCCCTATGTCAGCGAGAAGACCTACTGGATTCTCAAGCATCACTGCGTGTTCCAGGGCTTCTACTACAATCACCACTTTGGCGGCGACCGCAACGCCCGGGACAAATACCGCGACAGCCCCTATTGGGAGGACTGCCGGTACTTCTGCGAGAAATACGACCAATGCGCCTTTGATCCGGACTATCCGACGAAGCCCTTGGCGTTCTTCGAACCGATCCTGCGCCGCGTGCTGTCGCGCGGCTGGGGCCATATGGAACTGGCGGAGACCGCTGAGGAGGCCCCGGCGGACTAAGCCCATTCTGATCAGGACAGCCCTCCGCCCGGCGTGGTCCGGGCGGAGGGCTGTCAGCGGCCCTTCAATCTGCCCCAGCCTGCCAGGCCTGCAAGACATCCCGCACATGCGCTCGGCGCCCGCGGGCGACCGGCACTTCCGTGCCATCTGCCAGCAGCGGCACGTCGCTCTGACCGCCGCGTTTCAGTCCTGCAACTTCGTCACGGGCCACCCACCAGGACCGGTGCGGCTGCAGGCCCGCGTCCAGCGGCACCTGGGCCAGCAGGTCAGCCAGCCGGCCACGCAGGGTCAGCTCTCCTGCACCGGCTGATATCCGCAAATAGTGCTCCTCTGATTTCACATAGCCCAGCTGGTCCAGGGCGAATTTCTGCCCGCCCACGACAACAGCAATCCCGCTGTATCCATCGGCAGAGCCGTTCAGCGGCTGAACCGGCTGCTGCGGCACAACCGGCGCGGGCGGCAGTTCGGGCGGCTGTCCACTGCCTGGCTGCTTGCGCCGGTACAGATACAGCCCCAGCGCCGCGCCGGCCAGCCCAGCAGCACCGCCGCATAGACCAAGACAAACGCCGCCACGCAAACCATCCAGATAAGGATATTCGCCTGCAACGGCATCCCGGCTTCGCGGTATCCATGCGTGTCGAACGCGACCAGCAGCAAGACCACCGCTGCTGCGTATTTCAGAAACACTCCGCTGCGTAAAACCATCATCATTTCATGCACCGTGAACTGCGGCGGTTCACCGAACATGTCAAAAAGCTGCATTTTGCGGCTTTGGAGATTGTCCTTGATCGTCCCCAAACCTATCAGCCCCCCGTTATCAGGTTACCTGTTGATGAGTGGCCGGAGACGGCTTCTTTCCTTGTATTGCCGCACAAAGGAAGCTGTCTCCGCGCTCACCCGTTCACCTTCGTCTATTCCCTTCCCCGTCAATGGCAGATCCAGAATGCGCCAGTTTGTCCCTGCAGATTTCGGCAAGGAGGCCTATTTCGCAGCCGGCGCTGACCCGGCTGCGCGCGACACCGCCGAAGCGGCCCCGGCAGCAGCCATGCGCTGAATCGGCATTGCACTGGACAGCTACCCGCCGCTGGGAACGCCCCGGAACTGAACCGCCTGCCTGCGTCGCGGCTGAGCCCTGCCGCCACCCGAAAGGCAGCAGCCCTGCCGCGGCAAAGCTCTGCTTCTGATGTCTGAGGCCATTCCTGTCCATTCCTTGATCTTAGCCAGAGGCATTCCGGAATGTGAATTGGTAAATGCATGTTTTTGAAGGGAAAATCGAACATTTATCCCTCTGGCGGATTTCCTGAATTATGGTAATATCCGCCCCAGTTACCAGCCGAGAAGCATCATTGCTCTTGTCCGCGCAACAATTGCGGAGCACAACAGCGCACCCGGATGCAGCGGTTCCCACTTTAGAACCAGTGCGCTTCACAGCACCCCCGGGTGCTGGCCGCCCCCGCCGCATGCAGTCCCGTTCACCGCCCCGGCAGCCGCGCGGCAAGGAAATCCACGAAAGCGCGCGTTTTCGGCTCCAGCTGGCGCCGCTCGGCATAGACCGCACTGACGGGCGTGCCTGCCGGCAGTGAGGAAAACCCGCTGAGCACGGCAACAAGATCACCGCGTTCGAGCTCCTTACGGGCCGTCCAATCCGGCAGCAAGGCGATCCCGCATCCGGACAGGGCCAGCGACTTCAGAAACTCCAGCCCGTTCGCTTGCACCGGCCCGCTGACAGGCACCTCGCAAGGACCGTCCGGTGTGGCAAACCGCCAAAGCGTCTGACCGGCAGAGGTGCGGAAAGACAGGCACTGGTGCCCCGGCAAGTCCAGTGGATGCTCCGGCCGTCCGTGAGCCGCAATATAGGCCGGGCTGGCGCAGAGCTGCGACCGGCTGACGAACAGCTTGCGGGCGACCAGGCTGGAATCCTTCAGCTGCCCCATGCGGACCGCAAGGTCAATCCGGCCATCCACCAAGTCGCTGAGAGCAGAGGAAAACAGCAGCCGCACCGTCACCTCCGGGTACGCTCGCAGAAACGCAGGCAAAAGCGGTGAAATCAGCGCCACGGCCAGATCCGGCTCTGCGGTCACTGTCAGCACACCGGCAGGCGCGCCGGTCATGCGGGCAATGCCGCTGCGGGCCGCCTCCAGTTCTTCGGCGGCCCGCAGCGCATGGCGGTAATACAGCTCGCCCGCCTCTGTCAGGCTCTGCTTGCGGGTGGTGCGCTGGAACAGCCGGGCGCCCAGCACCTGCTCGAGCTGCTGAATCTGGCGCGCCACTGATGACGGCGCGACCCCAAGCACACGCGCGGCGGCGGAGAAACTGCCCTCCTCCACCACACAGACAAACATATTGATGCTTCCAGAGTCGCTCATTTGTGCATTTTGTGCACAAATCCTTTGCAATTCAATGCGTTTTTGCGCGGCCGTGGCGCCCTCATATTGCTTCTGTCGAAACCACCCATTCCCTCAGACAGGAGACCCGGAATGACCAAACTGCTGTTTATCAAAGCCTCGCCCCGCGGCGGCGAGTCGAAATCCGCTGCGCTCGCCAATGCCTATCTGGCCAGGCTTCAGGACCGGACACCAGACCTTGAAGTGGATGTGCTGGACCTGTCGGCTGCCCCCCTGCCGGACTTCGACGGCAACAAGGTTGCCGCCAAGATGAGCGTGATCACCGGCCAGGACCACGATGCCGCCCAGCGCACCGCCTGGGACGAAATCACCAGCATGGCCCAGCGCTTCATCAGCGCCGACATCTACCTGATCGCCACACCGATGTGGAACGGCAGCATCCCCTATAAATTCAAGCAGTACATCGATCTGATTCATCAACCCGGCCTGCTGTGGGGGCTGGATCCCGAAACCGGGTATTTTGGCCTGCTGGAAGGCAAGCGGGCCGTGCTGGCCTTGACCAGCGGCGCCTACGGGCCGGGTATGCCATCGCCTGCCTTCGGGGTGGATCACCAGTCGGCCTATCTGAAGTTCTGGCTGAATCAGGCCGGAGTGGAGGACATCGCGGAACTCCGCTTCCAGCCGACGCTGCTCACGGCCGACCCGGAGGCCGGTTTCCAGGCCGCCGCCGCCGAAGCGGAAAAGCTGGCCTCCTGAGGGTTGCGCCGCGCGCTGTCGCGCGGCTGGGGCCACATGGAGCTGGCTGAAACCGCTGAGGGTTGATTGCGCAAAAGACCGCGGCGGCGGGGATGCCGCGAATTGGCGAATACCAGATCCGCGTGTCTGTCTGACCGGCGGGAAGAGGCCGGTCAGACAGAAAGCCGTCAGATCATATTCTTTGGCGGCCCAGGCACAGTCACTTTGACACGCGCGGCTATCAGGCCATAGGGACCAATCAGCGCCCGGTGATCCTGCGCCCGCAGCATAACGGAGAATTCATGCTGCCCCGGCTCAAGCCTGCCTAGCGAAAACACCGGCGTAAAGGCGGTCCCCACCTTTTCTCCGCCCTGGTACACATGGGCGTGGCCGGTATGCGTTCCACTGGCCTGCACCAGGCAAACATCGCTGAAGGTGAAATGGATGGCATCAATGTGCAGCAGCCATTCGCCGCCTGCCGCCTGTTCTGTTCTAAGCTGTAGGCCAGGCAGCGGTTCATGCTGCCCGACTTCGAGAAAGACTGCGCGCGGCACCTGTTCAGAGACCCCGGTTTCCGCCACGCAATAGTTCACCAGCCCGATGACAAGCGCCGCAGCGGACCCAATGAACAATGCGGTTTTGAGACTGCTCTCGGCCACCGGTCTTCACGGCCTCTTATACGCTGGCATCAGCGCTGCGGCGCCAGCTCACACTCAGAACGACCGGCGTGCCGCCGCGCAGCAGGAACATGAACATCAGCCCGTACAGGTTGCCGTGCAGCGCCGGGGATTCCCCAAGGATAATCACAAAGAACGTGAAAGCGCCCAGCAGGAAAAGAGCAATCGGCCGCACCAGCCTGCCAAAGATCAACAGCACCCCGGCAAGCACTTCGACATACATCATGATCAGCGCCACAACCGGAAGGGGGATACCGAAGAAACCGAACCAGGAATGTTCCAGAATCGCGACAAGCAGGTTCGGCTGCATGAACTTGACGGTGATTGCCAAGCTGACAAAGGTAAGGCCCGCAAGCAGCTGAGCCATGCCCCAGTGCATTTCGCAATGGGTCTTCATGCCGGGCAATGTAATCTTGGCGGGCAAAAGCGCGTCAATGCTGTACTTCCCGCCGCCGCAGCACATCAGCAGCAAACTAGGGGCAATGAAATGCCCGGCGTAGTGTAGAATGAAGACTTTCCCGAACACAGCGCATCCCACAAGAGAAAGCACAATAACCGCCCCGGCGGCCAGCTGGGTTGCCGCCCCCGCCAGCAGCAGCGCTGCCGTTGCAAGCGACACAATAGCAAGCCAGCCCCAGCCCGGCTGGGTGCTTAGGACCATGTCCGGTACAAACAGGGTCGGCTGGGTCCAAAGGGCCGTTCCATGCCGCGGCAGCCCGCCAAGAGCGCTGAGTCCCAGCGTCGCTGCAAGCCCAAGGCGCAGAACCGCCGGGCCGATGTCCCGGGTGTGCAAAGTGATACTTCGCAGTAGTCCCTGGCCGAGGTTCTGGAATTTTTCCTCTGCCAGAACCGCCGCGAACAAGACAATGCCCGCAATGATAGAGGCCGCCTGTAAAAGTTCGAAATTCTGAAAAAGCGGCGGCAAAGATGCATGCGCCAGTGTCTCCAGCTCCGCAGGAGTCAACAGCCATGCTTCATGTCCGGATGCCTGGCCCCCACAGAGCATTGCGAATGCTGCAATTGGCATGCAACCACGGTTTTTCACGATCATTCCCCCATATCATTACGGCCAGCACCGCAACCATATTCACGTCATGAAACGCACGCATAAAGTGTTCGTATAACGACTTCTACAGTTTTTTGGGTATACTTCGGCACACACCTTTCGGCCGCCCAGACCGTGTTCCGAGGCGGCGAACAGCCACTTGCCCCCTGCCTCCACAGTACCGGCAACACCCGCGGTGCAACAAAAAAAGCCCCGGCACATTGGCCGGGGCTTTCTCATCTCTTCCGTCAGGGCTTAGCCGTTCTGGCGGATGGTCTCGTTCTTCGGATCGTAGGGGCTGTCGCAGGTGACGACCGCATCCCACAGCTTGTCCTGGATCTTGACCTGCAGCTTGGTGCCTTCCACCGCGTACTCGGGCTTCACATAGCCCATGCCGATGGATTTCTCGAAGGCCACCGAGTAGCCACCGGAGGTCAGGCGGCCCACACGGGTGCCATCTTCGGCATAGAGCGCCTCACGGCCCCAGGGATCGGCATCGGCAGGGCCATCGATCAGCAGGGTGCAGCACTTCACGCGGACGCCGGTCTCAACCAGCTTGTCCTTGCCGTGGAAGTCCTTCTCCAGGTCGACAAAGCGCGGCAGGTCGGCTTCCAGCGGGGTCGCGTCGCGGCCCAGTTCGTTGCCGAAGGCGCGGTAGGATTTCTCCTGCCGCAGCCAGTTCTGGGCGCGGGCACCGACCAGCTTCATGCCGTGCTTCTCGCCCGCCTTCTCCAGCAGGTCGAACAGGTAGTTCTGCATCTCGATCGGATGATGCAGTTCCCAGCCCAGCTCACCGGTGTAGGCCACGCGGATCGCATTGACCGGGCACATGCCCAGTTCGATCTGCTTGGCCGACAGCCAGGGGAAGCGCTTGTTGGAGAGCGCGGTTTCCGGATCTGCGTCGACGATCACCTCTTTCAGCACATCGCGGGACTTGGGGCCTGCGATGGCGAAAACGCCCCACTGGGTGGTCACGTCCTGGATCTCGATATAGCCGAACTCCTCCATCTTGTCCTCGGCCGCCTTGCGCAGGAAGTCGGCGTCATACTCGGACCAGGCACCGGCGGAGACCAAGTAGTAGTTGTTCTCGCCGTTGCGCACGATGGTGTATTCGGTCCGGGTGGTGCCGAATGCGGTCAGCGCGTAGGTCAGGTTGATGCGGCCGATCTTCGGCAGCTTGTTGCAGGTGAACCAGTCCAGGAACTGGGTCGCACCGGGCCCTTTGACGACATGTTTGGTGAACGCGGTCGCGTCGACCAGGCCAACACCTTCACGCACGGCTTTCGCCTCTTCCACGGCATACTGCCACCAGCCGCCGCGGCGGAAGGAGCGGGCGTCGTGGTCGAAGTTTGCCGGCGCATCGACGGGGCCGTAGTAGTTCGGGCGTTCCCAGCCGTTAACCCAGCCGAACTGTGCGCCGCGGGCCTTCTGGCGCTCGTAGGCCGGTGCGGTGCGCAGCGGACGGCAGGCTTCGCGCTCTTCGTCCGGGTGGTGCAGGATGTAGACGTGCTCATAGCACTCTTCGTTCTTGCGGGCCGCGAACTCGGTGGTCATCCAGTTGGAGGAATAGCGCTTCGGGTCGAGCGACGCCATGTCGATCTCGGCCTCGCCGTCCACCATCATCTGCGCCAGGTAGTAGCCGGTGCCGCCAGCGGCGGTGATGCCGAAGGAGAAGCCTTCCGCCAGCCACATGTTGCGCAGGCCCGGGGCCGGGCCGACCAGCGGGTTGCCGTCGGGGGTGTAGCAGATCGGGCCGTTGAAATCGTCTTTCAGGCCGCTCTCGGCGCAGGACGGAACGCGCTCTGCCATCGCCATGTACTGCTCGGCGATCCGGTCCAGATCCAGCGGGAACAAGTCAGCGCGGAAGCTGTCCGGCACGCCGTGCTCGAACTGCGCGGGGGCGCCGCGCTCGTAGATGCCCAGGATCCAGCCGCCGCGCTCTTCGCGGGCATAGGATTCATTGTCGGCGTCGCGCACTACGGGGTGCTCGGGGTTGCCCGCTTCACGCCATTTGACCAGCTCCGGGTCCTTGTCCATGACGATGAAGGTGTGCTCGACCGGGATTGCCGGCATCTTGATGCCCAGCATCTTGGCGGTGCGCTGCGCGTGGTTGCCCGACGCGGTCACGACGTGCTCTGCGGTGATCACCACCTGCTCGTCGGAAGGAACCAGGTTGCCGCCCTTCTCGACCATCTTGGTGCAGGTGACTTCCCAGTGGGTGCCGTTCCAGTGGAAGGCATCGGCCTGCATCTTGCGGACGATATCGACACCGCGCTGACGGGCGCCCTTTGCCATCGCCTGGGTCACGTCGGCCGGGTTAATATAGCCGTCTTCGGTGTGGTAGATCGCGCCTTTCAGGTCGCCGGTCTCGATCAGCGGCCAGCGCTCCTTGATCTGATCCGGGGTCAGCCACTCATAGTCCACGTCGCAGGTCTCTGCGGTGGAGGCGTAGAGCATGTACTCGTCCATGCGCTCCTGGGTCTGCGCCATGCGCAGGTTGCCCACCACGGCGAAACCTGCGTTCAGGCCGGTTTCCTCTTCCAGGGTCTTGTAGAAATCGACCGAGTATTTGTGGATGTGGGTGGTCGCATAGGACATGTTGAACAGCGGCAGCAGGCCGGCTGCGTGCCAGGTGGAGCCGGAGGTCAGCTCGTCACGCTCGATCAGCATGACGTCTTCCCAGCCGGCTTTGGCCAGGTGATAGGCAATCGAGGTGCCGACGGCGCCGCCGCCAACAACAAGTGCTTTGACTTGGGTTTTCATTCTCCCGCTCTCCAGCTTAATGAGATTCTTGGCGACGGTTATGCCCGCGCATTGAAATCCGCGCAAAATCAGGCCGACGCAAAAACATCCAAAACCGACCTTGCGCGCCACAGCATACCGGATTCTGCGGGCCGCAGTGCCGGAAATGGCGTTTTTCTGCACAAGCAAAAGGGGGCCGCGGCCCCCTGTCGTCTGTTTCGTGAAGTGCCGGCTTGCTCAGCAGTCGGCCACGTTGCCGCGGCGGATGCAAACGGACTGCGCCTCTCCGGCGTCCCCGGCGGTGTCTGCCTGGGCCACCTGTGCGCCGCCGCCAAGCAGGCTCTTGCCGTAGCTGGAGGCTGTCTGCCAGAGTGATTGGCTGTCCTGCGGCGCGTCCAGAGCCGCGCTGTCCCGGGCCGCGCGGGAGCGGGCAACCCGGTCCTGCACGATGGTGCCATAGTCGGTGGCGCTGAGATCGCCCCAGTTCAGCCCTGCGTCACGGGTCTGGATGTAATAGTCGTAGCCGACCACCCCCTGGATGCTGAACACCAGAATGCCTATCGCTTTCTTCAGTGCCATCTCTGCCCTCCGGGTCCGCACCTGCCGTGCTGTTAACAACACCCGCAAACCTGGCGCAGAAATGCGGCGGCAATCCGGCATTTCGGGGAAAAGCCGGTGCAATTGCACTGGTCTCGTCAGGATCAGTCGCAGGTCCGTGTGGTGCCGCGGCGGATACAGCTGCTGCCGTCGCCGCTGTCCCCTGCCAATCCCCTGCTGACCTTGACCTGCGGCACGCCGCCGTCCTGCGGCGCCGCGCCGTCCGCCTCACCGGACCCGCCCGTGAACACGCCGAGCAGCGTGCCGGCCAGCCCTGAAATCTTGCCTGCACCGGCCCCGCTGCTCTGGCTGTCTTCTGCGGCGTCCTGCACCGCGGCATGATCTTCCGCCTTGATCGCGAGGCCGCCGCGCACCGCACCGGCCTCTGCCATCAGCCGGATCAGGCGCTCACGGTAGGCGGCCTCCAGCACCACAGCGGGGTCGGGCACATCACCGCTGGTGACATCGATCACGGCTGAGGTGCCGGTCACAGCGCCGGCCAGCAGCTTGCCGTGATCAATATTTTCCATCTTCAGCCGCGCCGCCTTGGCCTCAATACCCTCCAACTCGCTGCGCAGCCGGGCGATGTCCTCTGCCAGTTGCTCTTCGGCGGCCAAGGGCACCGTCACATCATTGCCGACAGTGGGAACGGGCTGCGCCAGCAGACTGTTCAGCCCATCATAGTCGATGGCCGACAGCAGCTGCCGGATGGTCTCATCCGAAGCATCCGCATGGACCAGGATCGTGGCACGCTCGCCAAAGCCCACGACCCCATTGAACTTGCGCATCTTGCTGCTGCTGCGATCGTAAATGCCCTGATCGCGGCCAAAGGCGACGCCGCCGATGACCGCATAAGGCTCCTCAGGCAGCCCCATGCCGCGCATCGAGGAAACAACCATTCCCCCCAGGGTGTTCGGGTTCTCCTGGCCGCGCAGATAGACACTGAGCACAACCGCTTCGCCGTCCTTGCTGTAGCCCCAGCTGTGCGGGTCCATCTTGGCGGCCCGTTTCCGCTCGCGGGCGCCATCCAGCGCCTGATCCAGTTCCGACAGCGCATCCTCTCCGGGCTCCGCGCTCTCCGCCCCGGCCGCCAGCACTCCCGGCCGCTCAAGCAGGCTGAACCGCTCCATTCCTGCAGGCGCCTCGGGCAGATACGCCTTGCCGCCCTGCTGCCAGCGGCGGCGGCGCTCCTGCTCCTGCTCAGCCAGACGGCGTTCCGCCTTGCTGCTGAGATAGCGGCTTTCAATAGTTCCGGCATAAGCAGAAAGGCTCAGACCGCCAAGGTCCAGCCCCGCCCGGCGGGTTTGCTGTTCATAGTCGACGCCCAGAAATACCAGCCCGCACACGGCTGCAAAGCCTGCCAGATGCTTGATGCTCATAATGTCCCCGTGGAAATGCCTCAAATCTTTCGATCCGGCTAACGGGAGTTTGGGGCGGGAATGCGGCAGCAGCACGAAAAGAAGCAGGTTCACGCCCGCACAGATTGAATCTGCCGGGACGGGTCTGGTTTTGCTGTTTCTGTCTGGCCTGTCCTTCTGAGCTGCATCGTTTGCATCTGCCAGCAGTTAGGATTGGCGGCGCCGCCAAGGGGCGGAGGCGGGACGGGAGTTGCCTCCCGCACGCGAAACGTCGTCTGTGCGTGCCCGTGCCAAAGGGCCCTGTTCCATAGTGCCGGGGGTGTCAGGCCCGGCGGTGACCGCGATCAATTGGAACTATGCCGCAGGCCGCTTAAGATCACGTGAGGCCACCGTACGCAGGCGGCGCAACACCTTGGGGCCGGCCGCTGCGCAGCAACTGAACCGCGGCGGAAGGCTCAGGCACGTCTCATCATAGCTGCGCGGCCTCTTTGGATGATGCCCCAGCCGCCGCAAGCGCCGCGCTCAGGCTGTGGCGCGCTTTTCGCCCCATTCAACCAGATCATTCACCAGCATCAGGGCCACCCGGCGGAACACCTGGCGCAGCCGCTCCACATGCGGACCATCCAGCGTCAGATCCGCCAGTGCCTGGTCCATGCACTTCAGCCAGTTCTCGGCGTCTTCTTCGGTGATCGGCACATGGGCATGCATCAGCTTTACATCCATGTGGCCGTGCTTTTCCTCATAGTAGCGGCGCCCGCCCATGAAACCGGACAGAAAATTGAACTGCTCGATCCGGGCATGGTCCATGCCATGCCCCCGCTTGTGCAGCTTGACGATCTGCGCGCCGGTCTCCGTTTCCTCGACAATGTCATAGAAGCGCTCGACCAGCGCCCGCAGCACCTCTTCGCCGCCGATCTGCTCTATCAGCTTCTGAACCATTTAACCTCCCTGCCCCGCCAACGGGCGGCCTCAGGACTGAGGCCGGGTCTTCTTGGGGTCATAATGCGCAAAGGGTACGATTTTGGCGGGCAGGCGTTTTTGATGCCCGTCAAGTTTGCCGATTTCCACCTCGGTTCCGGCCTCCGAACAGGACACATCCACCCGCGCCAGCGCGATGTTCTTGCCCAGAAGCGGCGAACGCATGGAGGAAGTCACCTCGCCGATCTGCGCGCGGCCGATGTGGACACAATCACCATGGCCGACGTCGATGGCCGAGTCGATATCCAGCCCGACCAGCTTGCGCGCAGGCGTGGTCTTGCGCCGGATCAGCGCATCGCGGCCAATGAAGTCATCCTCTTTCGACTTCAGCGGCACGGTGAAGCCAATACCCGCCTCAAACGGGTCGGTCTGGTCGGAGAAGTCATAGCCGGCAAAGATCAGCCCGGCCTCGATCCGCACCATGTCCAGCGCCTCCAGCCCCATCGGGCGGATGCCATGGGCCTTTCCGGCTCCCCAGACCGCATCAAAGACCTCGCTCGCGTGTTTCGGATGGCAGAAAATCTCATATCCGAGCTCGCCGGTGTAGCCGGTCCGCGAGACCACCACCGGCACGCCCTGGTCATCGCCGATGCGTGCGGGGGTGAAGCGGAACCAGCCCAGTTCCTCCAGCGTCGGGTTATGCGGCATGGTCCAGATGATTTTCTTCAGCAGATCGCGGCTTTCAGGGCCTTGCACGGCAATATTGTGCTGCATGTCGGTCGAGGAGCGGATCAGCACGTTCAGGCCCAGCTTCTCCGCCTGCTCGCGGATCCATTCCCCGCCATAGTCAGAGCCGCCGATCCAGCGGAAGTTGTCCTTGCCCAGGCGGAACACGGTGCCGTCGTCAATCATTCCGCCATGCGGGTAGCACATCGCGGTATAGACCACCTGCCCCACCGCCAGCTTCTTGATATTGCGGGTAAAGATATACTGGCACAGCGCCTCGGCATCCGGCCCGGTGATCTCGAACTTGCGCAGGGCGGACAGGTCCAGCACCACGCATTTCTCGCGGCAGGCCCAGTATTCCTCCAGCGGTCCGGATTCAGCATAGCAATTGGCCAGCCAATAGCCGTTATACTCGATGAAATTGCGGGTCATCTTGCTGAGGCGGTCGTGGAAACCGGTTTCCTTGGTCATCTTGGGCTCCGATTCAGGGGTCGCGCGGAACGCGATCGCGCGCTTGAAACTCTCTTGGCCGCTGTAGGTGCGGACGTGAATGTCGGTGGGGTTCCAGCCATTGGCAGCGCTGGTGTCATCCGGGCAGGCCGAGCTGACACAGACCAGATCGGTCAGCGCCCGCAGCAGCACATAATCGCCGGGCCGGGTCCAGGGCTCGTCGGCATACATCACGCCATGATCGTCCAGCCCGGTGTTGAAGAAGAAGTTGATCGCCATCCAGCCCGCCCGCGGGGTCACCCCGTGCTGGGCCAGCGTCGCATTGAAATTGTCCGAACAGTTCACATGGCCGGGATAGCCGATGTCGTCATAGTATTTCGCGGCGCAGGCCAGGGCAAAGGCATCATGCCGGCCCACGGTGTCCTGCACCACCTCGACCAGCGGCAGCATGTCCTGATCATAGTATTTCGCGTGCAGCCCCGGCATCGGATAGGCATGGCCCATCAGCGTGCGCGTGGTGGTCACGTCCAGCGCATGTTCAATCCCCTTGTCCAGCTTGCGGGCGGCAAAACACTGGAAGTCGGTGCACTGGCGACCGTCCACATCAATGATCTGGATATAATCGCCCGCCTTCACGAAATAGCTTTCGGCAGTGGCGCTATGCACCCGAACCTCATTGACCGGCTCCGCCAGCGGATCGGGCAGTTCGAACCGCGCCACCTGCTTGATCACCGCGCGCTTGACCATCACGGTCAATGAGGTCGCCGTGTCCTGCTTCTCGAAGTCCATGATCCCGCCGGGCGCTGCGATGATCACCACCCCGTCGCGCTGCACGGCGAAGCTCTCTTCGGTCTTGGCTGGTGTCGCGCTGTCAAAGACCCGCACCGCGCCGCCCTGCGCAAGGTCGATGCCGCGCGCCTCCATCCCCATGCGCAGGCCGCGCAGGGACTGATCCGAGGACGTCAGCAGCGCCTTCAGCCCGCCGGCATCGCAGTTTGCTGCTGCACCGATGATGCCGGCGTCGATGCGCCCCTTGTCCTCAGCCGCGATGATCTCGCAGGGCTGGCCGCCCTCGTCATTGATCACTGTCACCCGGTCGCCGGTCTCCACCCGGATCAGGATCGCGCCGCAGCCTTCAACCGCATAGCGTTCGGTTCCCTTGGGCAATGAGAACACCGACGGCTGATACAGTCCGGACGGCTTGGGCGGCCCTTTGACAACCTCAGGGAAGCTCATGTCATTCATCGCGCATCTCCCGCTGGACTCCGGCCAATTCTTGCACAGCCGGAATATTTATTTATTGAAAAGAATATTCCGATCCGGCACTCTGATCAACAAACATGTTGATTTTCTGCGGAAAAATGGCGATTGCCCGGGATGCGGCATTTTCCTGGGGGTGAATGCCGCAAACAAAAGGATATCCGCCATGCATTCGCTGGTACTGGGACTGATCGCAGCGCTCGCCTGGGGCATACATGACCTCTGCGTGCGGGTTGTCTCCAGGAAAACCGGCATTCTGCCCGCCATGCTGACGGTGTTTGCAACGGGTGCGATTCTGATGGCTGCGGCAGGCCTTGCCCTGGCGGACTGGCCGGCGATGACCCTGCCAGCAGCCAAGCTCGCCGTGTTCTCCGGCGCCATCTACGCTCTTGCGTCCTACGCGCTGTACCGCGCCTTTGCGCTGGGGCCGGTCCGGCTGGCGGCGCCGCTGATCGGCGCCTATCCGGTGCTGTCGCTGGGCTTGGCGATGCTGCAGGGTCAGCCGGTCGGGCCCGGTCACTGGCTGGCGGTTGCCGCCGTGGTTGGCGGCGTGGGCTGCATCGCGGTGTTCTCAGCAGACGCCGACGGCGGCGCGTTCAACCCGCGGACCGCAGGATGGGGCCTGATGGCGGCAATCGGCTTTGCGCTGACCTTTGCAACCGGCCAGGCCGCAGCCCAAGCCGGCGCGGAGCTGCCGGTGCTGATCCTGACCCGCGCGGCTGCAATCCTGCTGGCAGCGGCCCTCGCGGTCCTGTTGCGCGCGCTGCAGCTGCCGCCCCGCCAGGTCCTGCCGCTGCTCTGCGTGATGGGCGCGCTGGATGCCGCGGCGCTTGGCCTGGTGATCTATTCCGGCACGCTTCCCCGGCCCGAGTTCGCCTCCGTCAGCGCCTCGCTTTTCGGCCTTGTCACCGTGGTCCTGGCCTGGCTGGTTCTGCGCGAAAGCATGACCCGCGCCCAATGGATCAGCGTCGCCGTCACCTTCGGCGGCATCGCCTACCTCGGCTTCTGACGCCCCCACCTTCTTCTTCGAACAAAAAAACACCCGCCGGAGTGGTTCCGGCGGGTGTTTTTTCATTCAACGCTCAATGGTCTGCGCGTCAGGCGGTGAGGCCTTCTGGTTCCGGGAGGTTGTTTGCGCGGCAGCAGGCGGTGACGGTGTTGGCCAGCAGGCACGCAATCGTCATCGGGCCGACGCCGCCGGGAACAGGCGTGATGGCGCCGGCGCGTTCCGCGGCGGAGGCGAAGTCGACGTCGCCCACCAGCACGTTCTTGCCATCGCGCTCGATCCGGTTGATGCCCACGTCGATCACCGTGGCGCCGTCCTTGATCCAGTCGCCCGGCACCATTTCCGGGCGGCCCACCGCGGCAACCACGATGTCGGCGCGGCGCACCACCTCCGGAAGGTCCTTGGTGCGCGAATGCGCGATGGTCACGGTGCAGCTGTCGCCCAGCAAGAGCTGCGCCATCGGCTTGCCGACGATGTTGGAGCGGCCAATGACAACCGCGTCCATGCCCGACAGGCTGCCGTGGTGCTCGCGCAGCATCATCAGGCAGCCCAAGGGCGTGCAGGGCACCATCGATTTCTGGCCGGTGCCCAAGAGGCCCACGTTGGAGATGTGGAAGCCATCGACGTCCTTCTCCGGCGCGATCGAGTTGATGATCAGATCCTCGTCCAGGTGTTTCGGCAGCGGCAGCTGCACCAGGATGCCATGCACCGACGGATCATTGTTCAGCTGCTCAACCACCGCCAGCAGATCTCCTTCCGAGGTGTCCGCGTCCAGCTTGTGCTCATAGGAGTTCATGCCGGCCTCGACGGTCTGCTTGCCCTTAGAGCGCACATAGACCTGGGAGGCCGGGTCCTCGCCGACCAGCACCACCGCCAGGCCGGGGGTGATGCCGTTTTCTTCCTTCAGCCGCGCCACATGTTCGGCCACCTGGCCGCGCACCTTGGCCGCAAAGGCCTTGCCGTCAATCAGAGTTGCTGCCATTTGCTCTCTTCCTTTCCTGCGCAGGCATTCGGCCCGCCTATTCACTTCAGTTGGTCGCGATGCCCGAGCCGCAGGTGGCCCTGCTCAGCATCACTCCTCCCGGATCACCCGCGCCTCGCGGGCAATCGACCAGTCCACCAGCTGCCGCCACAGGCTTTCGATCAGATCGGGGTCCAGCCCCTCCCTTTGCGCGGCGGCGCGGGCATTCATGACCACTTCCTCAACCCGCTCCGGGATCCGCGCCGGCCAGCCGTTGAGCTGCTTGAGCTGGATCGCCCGGTCGATATAGCCCGCCCGGGCGGCCAGGCGTTGCACCAGCTCAATATCGAGCCTGTCAATTTCCGCGCGCAGCGCCTCCATCGAGGAACAGTCCTGCGGCGGTGTCTCTGTGCTCATGCGTCAGAACCTCGGCGTTCATTGCTTTGGGCCATGTGAGGTTCTGACCATTTTTTGTGGTCGCGCAATTGTTTCCGAAAACCGGTTCCCACTTTTCGGATTGCGCTTGAAACTCCAGCGGCCCGGGGATGCCCCCGGGCCGCTGAATGTCGCATATCCTGTCTTAGAACAAGCCTTCGATCTGGCCGTCCGCATTCAGGCGGATGGTTTCCGCCGCCGGGGTGCGCGGCAGGCCCGGCATGGTCATGATCTCGCCGCAGACCGCCACGATGAAGCCCGCACCGGCCGACAGGCGCACTTCGCGCACCGGCACCGAATGGCCCACCGGCGCACCGCGCAAGCTCGGGTCGGTCGAGAAGGAGTACTGGGTCTTGGCCATGCAGACCGGCAGGTTGCCGTAGCCCGCGGCTTCCCATTCCTTCAGCTGGGTGCGGATCTTGTTGTCCGCCAGCACCTCGTCGGCGCGGTAGATGCGCTTGGCGATGGTCTCGATCTTCTCGAACAGCGGCATGTCGTCCGGGTAGATCGGCGAGAAGTTGGCGGAACCGGCGTCGACGATCTCGACAACCTTCTCGGCCAGCGGCGCGGAACCCTCGGAGCCCAGCTCCCAGTGGCGCGACAGCACCGCCTCGACGCCGTGGGTGGCGCAATAGGCCTTGACCGCGTCCACTTCGGCATCGGTGTCGGTGACGAAGTGGTTGATCGCAACCACAACCGGCACGCCGAAGGATTTGACGTTCTCGATGTGGCGGCCGAGGTTGGCGCAGCCGGAGTTCACCGCAGCAACGTTTTCCGCGCCGAGGTCCGCCTTGGCAACGCCGCCGTTCATCTTCATCGCGCGCACGGTGGCCACCAGCACCACCGCCGACGGCGCGATGCCTGCCTTACGGCACTTGATGTTCATGAACTTCTCGGCGCCGAGGTCAGCGCCGAAGCCTGCCTCGGTCACCACATAGTCAGCGACTTTCAGCGCGGTCTTGGTGGCAATGACCGAGTTGCAGCCGTGGGCGATGTTGGCAAACGGGCCGCCGTGGACAAACGCCGGGTTGTTTTCCAGGGTCTGCACCAGGTTCGGCTGCATCGCGTCTTTCAGCAGAACGGTCATCGCGCCTTCGGCCTTGATGTCGCGGCAGTAGACCGGGGTCTTGTCGCGGCGGTAGGCCACGATGATGTCGCCCAGGCGCTTTTCCAGGTCCTTGAGGTCGTTCGCGAGGCAGAGGATCGCCATCACTTCCGACGCCACGGTGATGTCAAAGCCGGCTTCGCGCGGGAAGCCGTTGGAGACGCCGCCCAGAGACGCGGTGATCTGGCGCAGGGCGCGGTCGTTCATGTCGACCACCCGGCGCCAGGCGACGCGGCGGGTGTCGATGTCGCACTCATTGCCCCAGTAGATGTGGTTGTCGATCATGGCCGACAGCAGCGAGTGGGCGCTGGTGATGGCGTGGAAGTCGCCGGTGAAATGGAGGTTCATCTCCTCCATCGGCACTACTTGCGCATAACCGCCGCCTGCCGCGCCGCCCTTCATGCCGAAGTTCGGGCCGAGGCTCGCTTCGCGGATGCAGATCATCGCGTTCTTGCCGATCCGGTTCAGGCCGTCGCCCAGGCCCACGGTGGTGGTGGTCTTGCCTTCGCCCGCAGGCGTCGGGTTGATCGCGGTCACCAGGATCAGCTTGCCGTCTTCCTTCGACTGCACAGAGTTGATGAACGCTTGGCTCACCTTCGCCTTGTCATGGCCGTAGGGCAGCAGGTCATCGCTGGAAATCCCGATCTTCGCGCCAATCTCCTGGATCGGCTTCTTCTGCGCCTCACGCGCAATCTCGATGTCACTCTTGTAGCTCATGGCCATCTCCCTGCTGCCATCCGTTCCGGTTCACGCCCCGCGGCACATGTTGAGTGCGAAGCAAGATATATTCCTATTACTCAATTTATTTTCCTAACCGTCAACACCCTCCTGCCCGGTTTTCCGTGTAAAAGCGGGCATTTTCCCCATTTTCGCCGCCGATAGGAAACAGGCGGTTTTTCACCCGGGGTGAAAACGGCGCATATGCGGCAGAGGCTGCCGCAAACAAAAAGGGCCCGGGCATGACCCGGGCCGCGCAAGGTTCAACCCGAAGGCCGAACAGGGGAATCAGTGCCTAGATATCCAGCGTGTTGTCCTTCTCCCAGCGGGAGAAATGGTTGACGAAGGAGTTCCACTCCTGCTGCTTCATCTTCAGATAGGCGGCAGAGAATTCCTCGCCCATCATCGCCTTCAGCCCGTCATCCTTATCGTAGAAGCGCAACGCATCCAGCATGTTGAGCGGCAGCTTCGGCGCATCGGTGATGGTGTGGCCTTCGGCGTACATGTCGATGTCATGGCGCGGGCCGGGGTCGGCCTTGGAGCGGATACCGGAAAGCCCCGCCGCAATGATCACCGCCTGCAGCAGATAGGGGTTTACCGCCCCGTCCGGCAGGCGCAGCTCGAACCGGCCGGGGCCGGGAACGCGCACCATGTGGGTGCGGTTGTTGCCGGTCCAGGTCACGGTGTTCGGCGCCCAGGTCGCACCCGACATGGTGCGCGGCGCATTGATGCGCTTGTAGGAGTTCACCGTCGGGTTGGTGATCGCCGCCAGCGCCGAGGCGTGCTTCATGATGCCGCCCAGGAACCAGCCGCCCTGCTCCGACAGGCCCAGTTCGGCAATCTGGCCGGTGCCTTTATCCCCGGCAAAGACGTTGGTGCGGGAATCCTTGCCCGGCGCGTCCCAGACCGAAATATGGGCGTGGCAGCCGTTGCCGGTGAGACCCTCGACAGGCTTGGGCATGAAGGTCGCCCGGTAGCCGTGCTTTTCCGCCACCGACTTGGTCATGAACTTGAAGAAGCTGTGCTTGTCGGCGGTCGACAGCGCGTCGTCGAACTCCCAGTTCATCTCGAACTGGCCGTTGGCGTCCTCGTGGTCGTTCTGGTACGGGCCCCAGCCCAGCTCCAGCATGTAGTCGCAGATCTCGCGCACCACGTCATAGCGGCGCATCACCGCCTGCTGGTCATAGCAGGGCTTCTCCGCCGTATCGAAGGGGTCGGAAATCTGCTCCCCGTCCGGCGACAGCAGGAAGAACTCGGCCTCGATGCCGGTCTTCACATGCAGGCCCTCGTCCGCGGCCTCCTTGATCAGGCGGCGCAGCACGTTGCGCGGCGCCTGGGCCACGTCTTCGCCCTCCATCACGCAATCCGCCGCCACCCAGGCGACCTCCGGTTTCCACGGCAGCTGGATCACCGAGGACGGATCCGGCACCGCCAGCATGTCCGGGTGCGCGGGCGTCAGGTCAAGCCAGGTGGCAAAACCGGCAAAGCCGGCCCCGTCTTCCTGCATATCCGCAATCGCCTCTGCCGGCACCAGTTTGGCGCGCTGCCCACCGAACAAGTCGGTGAAGGAGATCATGAAGTATTTGACGCCTTTTTCTTTTGCGAAAGCAGCCAGATCTGTTGTCATGGTCTTACTTCCTTTCCCTGTTGAACGTATTTCGAACATGGGGCGCGAACCGTTGCCGGCCGCGCCCCGCCAATCATCAGAACCCTGCTTTGCCCGGGTACCAGTCAGTCCCTGCCAGCGGCACCCGCGCCATCGCGGCGGCCTCCATGGTCAGGGCGCACAGATCCTCAGGCTCGAGGTTGTGCAGGTGGTTGTGGCCGCAGGCCCGGGCGATGGTCTGGGCTTCCAGCGTCATCACCTTGAGGTAGTTGCGCAGGCGGCGGCCCGCATCGACCGGGTCCAAGCGCTTCATCAGCTCAGGATCCTGGGTGGTGATGCCTGCCGGGTCCTTGCCCTCATGCCAGTCGTCATAGGCGCCGGTGGTGGTGCCCAGCTTCTGGTACTCGCTTTCCCATTTCGGGTCGTTGTCGCCCAGCGCAATCAATGCCGCAGTGCCGATGGCTACGGCATCCGCACCCAGCGCCATCGCCTTGGCCACATCAGCCCCGGTGCGGATGCCGCCGGAGACCACCAGCTGCACCTCACGGTGCACGCCCAGATCCTGCAGAGCCTGCACGGCAGGGCGGATACAGGCGAGCGTCGGCAGGCCGACATGTTCGATGAACACGTCCTGGGTGGCAGCTGTGCCGCCCTGCATGCCGTCCAGCACCACCACATCGGCGCCGGCCTTCACCGCCAGCGCGGTGTCGTAATAGGGGCGGGTGCCGCCGACCTTCACATAGATCGGCACCTGCCAATCGGTGATCTCACGCAGCTCCAGAATCTTGATTTCCAAGTCATCCGGGCCGGTCCAGTCCGGGTGGCGGCAGGCAGAGCGCTGGTCGATGCCTTTCGGCAGGGTGCGCATATCCGCAACCCGGTCGGAGATCTTCTGGCCCAGCAGCATGCCGCCGCCGCCGGGCTTGGCGCCCTGGCCGACCACGACCTCGATCGCGTCCGCTTTGCGCAGATCGTCCGGGTTCATGCCGTAGCGGGACGGCAGATACTGATAGACCAGTTTGGTGGAATGGCCGCGCTCTTCCGGGGTCATGCCGCCGTCGCCGGTGGTGGTCGAGGTGCCCGCAGCCGAGGCGCCGCGGCCCAGGGCCTCCTTGGCCGGACCCGACAGCGCGCCAAAGCTCATGCCGGCGATGGTGATCGGGATATCCAGCTCAATCGGCTTCTTGGCGAAACGGGTGCCCAGCGTCACCTTGGTCTCGCATTTCTCGCGGTACCCCTCCAGCGGGTAGCGCGAGATCGAGGCGCCAAGGAACAGCAGGTCATCGAAATGCGGCACCTTGCGCTTGGCGCCACCGCCGCGGATGTCATAGATCCCGGTGGCCGCCGCGCGGCGGATTTCCGCGTTGATGGGGTTGGAAAAAGTCGCCGACTGGATCGGGACCGTACGGGGGATGTTCGTGTTATCCATGTCTTTTGATCCCTGTCCTTAGTACGCTTGCGCGTTGTCGACGTCGAAGTTGTAGAGCTTGCGGGCGGAGCCGTAGCGCTTGAACTCTTCCGGCTTGGCGTCGGCGCCGGCGCGGGCCAGCAGATCCTTCAGGATCTCGATGTGCTCGGGGCGCATTTCCTTCTCGATGCAGTCGGCACCCAGGCTCTTGACCGAGCCGCGCACAAAGAAGCGTGCCTCATAGCAGCTGTCGCCCAGCGCATCGCCGGCATCACCCAGCACCACCAGGTTGCCGGCCTGCCCCATGAAAGCGCACATATGGCCGATGTTGCCGTGCACGACGATGTCGATGCCCTTCATCGAGATGCCGCAGCGCGACGAGGCATTGCCCTTGATCACCAGGAGGCCGCCATGGCCGGTGGCCCCGGCATACTGGCTGGCGTCGCCCTCGACGATCACGGTGCCGGACATCATGTTTTCCGCCACACCCGGCCCGACCGAACCCTCGACCCGGACTGTCGCCTGCTGGTTCATGCCCGCGCAGTAATAGCCGGTGGAGCCCTTGACGGTCACCTCAACGGGTGAGTTCAGGCCAACGGCAATCGCATGGCTGCCTTTGGGATTGACGATTTCCCAGGCGGTCTTGTTGGAGCTGCCGTTCAGTTCCTGCAGGGCGGAGTTCAGACCGCGCAGGCCATTTGCTTCAAGATCATATGTCTGCATCTTAGTGGTTCCAGAAGTAAACGGTTGCGGGTTCGGGCTCCCAGACGCGGGCGTCTTCGATGCCCGGCAGGTTCACCAGCGCGCGGTATTCGGAACCGAAGGCCACATACTGGTCGGTCTCTGCCATTACGGCCGGCTTGCAGGCGATCGGGTCGCGGACCACGCCAAAGCCGTCCTTGGTGCCGACGACAAAGTTGAAGAAACCGTCCAGGTCCTCCAGCGTGCCCTCCAGCGCTTCGCCCAGGGTGGCGCCGTGCTGCATCTTCCAGGTCAGGTAGGCCGCGCCCACTTCGGTGTCGTTCTGGCTTTCGATCCGCACCCCGTCGCGCTGCAGCTTGCGGCGCAGGGAGTTGTGGTTCGACAGCGAGCCGTTGTGCACCAGGCACTGGTCAGACCCGGTGGAAAACGGGTGTGCGCCCTCGGTGGTTACGGCGGACTCGGTGGCCATACGGGTGTGGCCGATGCCGTGGGTGCCGCTCATGCCGCGCACGTTGAAACGCTCGGCAACCTTCTCGGGCAGACCCACTTCCTTGTAGATCTCGATGGTGTCGCCCGCGCTCATGACACGCATGCCGGGGCGCAGTTCCGCCAGCGCAGCGCGGGCCTCTTCGCCCTTGCCCGCGGGCACATCCAGCACCGCGTGGGTATCGATCACCCGGATCGACACATCGGTGCTCAGCGCCTCGGCCAGGGCCCCGTCCAGCCCGTCAAAGGCCGCGTCCGGCGCATCCGACTGAACGGTCAGCTTGGTGCGCCCGTCCGCTTCGGATCCGTAGATTGCAATGCCCGCACTGTCGGGACCGCGATCCGTCATGGTGATGAGCATATCGGTGAGCATATCGCCCAGTTTTGGCTCTAGTGTTTTGTCTTTCAGAAAAAGACCGACAATCCCGCACATGGGTGTGCCTCCTGCTTTTCATCTCGAATCAACGCTAGCAGTTTGCGCTCACTCATTCAACTCTTATGAAACTTATTTTCCCCAGAAGGAAACAAGGGCGCGCCGGTCCGGCGCGCCCCTGCGGGTTTTCACATCAGTATTTTTCAAGCAGAGCGCTTATTTTCTCCTTGTCACCCATTTCCTTAGCCTTATCGAGGTGGGCGCCTTCGCGGACAAACTGGATCCTGTGCCAGCCGATCCAGAAGATCACTCCCAGGACCACCATCAGGCCCTCTGATCCCTGGAACGGGTAGACCGCCCCAACCTCCGCCAGGTCCACGGCCCAGCTGTCATATCCGATCGTAGACATTTCAATTCTCCTTATTCAGCTGGCACAGTGCCGCCATTCAGCGCCGCCTTGTCGGCGGCGATGATTTCGGCCTTGGCATCTTCGTAGGCATGGTGTTCGGCGTAATCGAGACCTTGCAGCTCGACCTCCAGCGGGATCCGCAGCACGCCAGCGGCGGCCTGCATCTTGGAGATCACAAAGGCAGGCAGGAAGCCGAGCACGAAGAACATGATCACCGCGCCGATGGTTTGGCCAACCGGGTTGACGGTGGCATAGCCCTCATACGGAGAGCTCGGTGCGCCCCACAGCAGGAAGCCTGCGATGATCAGGCCCACGATGCCGGAATAGCCGTGCACCGCAACCGCACCCACTGCATCGTCGATTTTGAAGGTACGCTCGACCCAGTAGTGCAGCTTGTAGACGATCACGACACCAACCGCGCCGACCAGCATCGCCTGGATCGGGTGGTACAGGTCGTTGCCCGCAGAGGCGGTGATGATGCCCGCCAGACCGCCAGAGAAGGTCCAGAACGCATCACCCTTGGACACCACATAGGCCGCCATCAGGCCGCCGGACAGCGACATCAGGAAGTTGAAGGTGATCGCAGACAGCGAGGTTGGTGCCAGATAGATATTGGTCGCCGTCCAGGTCTCGCCGGTCAGCAGGCCGCCAATGCCCTCAGGCGAAATCGCCGGGATGTTGCAGGCCGCGTAGAACCCCCAGAAACCCGAGTAGATCAGGAAGATCCCGATGGTCAGCATCCATGGGTTATGCGGCGGGATGTCCCGCGGGGTGCCGTCGGCGGCGAACTTGCCCAGCCGCGGGCCCAGCACCATGATGACACCCAGTGCGTAACCGCCTGCAATCGCATGGATCACGCCGGACGCATAAGCATCGTGATAGCCCAGGTATTTGACCATCCAGCCCTCGGCATGCCAGCCCCAGGCCGCGTCGATGATCCAGAACACCGAACCGATCATGACCGCATGCACCCACAGCGCGGAGGAGCGGATCCGCTCAATGACCGCACCGGACACGATCGAGGCCGCAGTCCAGGAGAACAGCAGGAACGCAGCCCAGAACACACCGGTGATCCGGTCCGACAAGTTGGTGCCCATGTTTTCCGACCACGGCAGGTTCGCGGCCCCTGCGTCATGATTCAGCCCGCCGAAGAACGGGAAGTTCGGGAAGGACCAGTAGATCCACCAGCCGAAAAAGAAGAATGTCACCGTGACCAGCGGAATGATCATGATGTTTTTCATAAGTGTGTGCATGTGGTTGCGGTGACGGCTGGCGCCGACCTCGTACATGCAGAACCCCACGTGAATGAGGAACATGAAGACGACGGTCACCCAGTAATAGAACTCGGTGAACACCGTCGTTAACGCGTTCAGATTTCCATCCAATGTTTTGCCCTCCTGTTGGCAGCATCCCGGACATTTTTGCCTCTTGGGAAAATTATTTTCCTATATTATTGGGTCTCCGGAGGGCGAGCTGTCAATAATCATGTGAAAAATTGTTACCTTTAGGGAAATTACAGCAGCCCGGAAACGGCACTTTCCGCGCCCGATGCGACCTCTAAGCCTTGGACTTTCAACGGCTAAACACTTGCCGCGGCGCAACAGTTTCACCCAGGAGGCCTCGGAAGGAAGAGCCGCCCGGCACAAGGGCACATTGCTAATTTGCGACGGAATCACGCGAATCTCCGGCGCGCAGGCACAGCGATTCTCACTCTCAGCGGACCATCACAGGCCTGCCGCAACCCCAAGCCGAAGACCAAAAAGACCCTTTCAGGCCAATTCATGCCGCAAACACGTTCAAAAACCGCCTTTTAAGAGAAAACTTTTTCCTGATAGGAATAATCGTTGACATGAAGCCCCCTCCCTTGGCTAACTGGACCGGACCAAAGGAACCAAATCAAGAGTTTTGGTCCGCACCAATAGGGAGACGCAAACAATGGCCATCATCTGGCGGACTTCAGCACTGGCCCAGCGCCACAAGGAAATCGGCGGCGAGCTGGAAGATTGGAACGGCATGGGAACCGCCTGGTTCTATGACCACACCCCCGAGCGCGCCAAGGCCGACTATGAGGCGGTCCGCACCAAGGCAGGCCTCATGGACGTGTCCGGCCTCAAGAAAGTCCACGTCGTGGGCGAGCACGCCGCCCAGGTCATCGACCGGGTCACCACCCGCAACGTCGAAAAGATCATGCCGGGCCGCTCCACCTATGCCTCGATCCTGAATGAACAGGGCAAATTCGTGGACGACTGCATCATCTACCGCCTGTCGGTGAACAGCTGGATGGTGGTCCACGGCACCGGCACCGGCATGGAGCAGCTCAGCACCGTCGCCGCCGGCAAGAATTGCTCGGTTGTGTTCGACGACAACCTGCACGACATGTCGCTGCAAGGCCCCGTCGCCGTGGACTTTCTGGCCGAGTATGTGCCCGGCATCCGCGACCTGGCCTATTTCGGTATCATCCAGACCAAGCTTTTCGGCTGCCCGGTGATGATCTCGCGCACCGGATATACCGGTGAGCGCGGCTATGAGATCTTCTGCCAGGCCAAGGACGCGGTGCACCTCTGGGACAGCATTCTGGACAAGGGCAAGGGCCTGGGCATTGTTCCCGTGCAGTTCTCCACCCTCGACCTGCTGCGCACCGAAAGCTACCTGCTGTTCTACCCGGGCGACAACTCCGAGACCTACCCGTTCGACGATGAGCCCTGCGGCGACACCCTGTGGGAACTGGGCCTCGAGTTCACCGTCTCCCCCGGCAAGACCGGCTTCATCGGCGCCGAGAACCACTATGCCGCCGAAGGCAAGGAGCGCTTCAAGATCTATGGCGTCATGCTGGAGGGCAAGACCCCCGCGGACGAAGGCGCGGACCTCTTGCAGAACGGCGAGAAGGTCGGCGTGGTCACCTACGGCATGTACTCCGAGGTGAACAACCACAACGTGGGCATTGCCCGGATGCCGGTCGCCTGCGCCAAGCCAGGCACCAAGCTGACCGTCCGCAACGGCGACGGCACCGAGATCGCCGCCACCGCCGAAGAGATGCCCTTCTACGACAAGGACAAATCGATCCGCACCGCAAAGGGCTGATCCGGATCCCGGGCGCTCCCGTTCGGGGGCGCCCGCTTTCGTTCACCCGGACTGCAGGAAAAGCGACCCACATGTCTAAGACCGAATTCCCCCCTTCCATCACCAGCCGCCCGGTTTACGGCGAGCTTGAGGCCCGCTCCGGCAGTGGCCATCTGATGATTGCCGACGCCGAAGGCGCCGAAGCAATCCTCGATCTGGCCAAATCCACCGACGCGGCATTTTGGGCCAAGGCCCATATCATCTACATCCCCAAGAAGACCGGCACGAAATTCAGCAGCCAGCTGGAGGAACTGGGTGCGGGCCAGTATTACGCCGGGCCGTCCTATGAAGCCGCGCAGAGCCGCATCCGCCGCGCCCTGCAGGATTGCCACATGGGCACGCAGGTGTATCTCTCGGGCACCGAAAGCCTGATGGGGCAAGCCATGGCCGAGGCCACAGCCGCCGGCATTCCGCATACCGCAATCCAGACCGAACACCGCGGCTCCACCGCGCGCCGCATGCAATGCGTGCACTGCAAGGGCATCACCGAGGACGTCACCACCGATCCGTTTGAGTGCAGCCACTGCGGCCTCAGCCTGTTCGTGCGCGATCACTACTCGCGCCGCCTCGCCGCCTTCCAGGGGGTGCGGGTCGACGCTGAGGATCCGGGCAACATCCCCGAGAAAGTGGAGCTGTTCAAATGAGTGCTGGCACCGCAAAACTGAATGTCACCGTGGCCGAGGTCAAACCGATCAACGACCTGGTCACCCGTTTCAAATTCGTCCGCACCGGCGGCGGCGACCTGCCCACCTTCTCGGGCGGGGCGCATACCGTGGTCGAGATGCAGGACGGCGGTATCACCCGCCTGAACGCCTATTCGCTGATGTCCAACCCGGCCGACCGCGGCGCCTACACTATCTCGGTGCGGCGAGACGATCAGGGCCGGGGCGGTTCCAGGTTCATGCATTCCCAGGTGAAAGAAGGCATGGAGATGGTCATCTCCAATCCGGTGAACCTGTTCTCGCTGGATTTGCGCGCCAAAAAGCACCTGATGCTCGCCGGCGGCATCGGCATCACTCCCTTCATGGCGCAGATGCATCAGCTGTCGATGATGGACGGCAACTTCGAGCTGCACTATTCGGTCCGCACTGCTTCGCTCGGCACCTACGCCAAGGAGCTGTCGGAGCGTTACCCGGGCAAGGTGCACATCTATCACGACGACCAGAAAGAGGCGATCGACCTCAAGACCCTGCTCGCCAACCAGCCGCTGGGCACGCACGTCTATGTCTGCGGCCCCAAGGGCATGATCAATTGGGTGCACAGCACTGCCGGGGAAATGGGCTGGCCGCGCGAAGCCGTGCATTCCGAGGAATTCCTGGCGCCTGCCTCCGGCAAGCCTTTCGAGGTGAAATGCGCGGTCTCCAACAAGATCGTTCAGGTCGGCGAGCATCAATCGCTGCTGGAAGCCCTGGAAGCGGCGGGCATCGACGCCCCATACCTCTGCCGCGGCGGCGCCTGCGGCCAGTGCGAGACCAATGTCATCGGCTATGACGGCAAGTTCCTGCACTACGACCACTGGCTGACCGACGAGCAAAAGGCCGGCGGCAAACACATCATGCCCTGCGTGTCGCGCTTTGAAGGCAAGACACTGGTTCTGGACCGCTGAGGGAGAGAAAGATGACCATTCAATTCAACGACGAAACCTTCTACGGCGACTTCACCTTCAAGAACTCGGACTGGGCAATCAAACGCTTCCCCTTCCCGTTCCACGAAGACAGCTACATGTATTCGGTGAACATGGAGCCGCATAAATCCTACCGGCCCGGCTCGGTGTTTGAACGCACCTTCGACGTGGACGAGCACTATGTCTCGGAAATGAAGGACCGCGCCCGGGTGCTGGCAAACGACCCGCTGCGCTGCCAGTCACTGCCGCATATGACGCTGGCGGGCTGGGATCTGGTCGAACTGATCATGGAGGCCAAGGCAGCCGAATACCCGGACCTGTTCGAACTGCACAAGGACGGCAACCGCTGGCGCTGGATCAACAAACCGCTGGGCATCGACGACACTTTCACCTTCCTCGATGAAAGCACATTGCCCTATGGGCCGATGGAATATATCACCCGCCAGACTCAGGGCGACTTTGCGGTGCTCGACCAGCGCGACGACAACCTGTGGATGGATGCCGGCATGGTCACCACCCAGGCCGACTGGTCGCTGGATTTCGATATCGGCATGAACTTCTTCGAATGGCACGCACCGGTCCCGAAAGCGCATGAGATGGGCATTTTCGTCCGTGCCCTGAAGTTCCTCCTGAACATCCAGCAGGGCCAGCCCGCCCGGCGGCTGAACTGGACCATGACGGTCAACCCGCTGCTCGACACCAGCCCTGAGAACTACCACAAATGGGGCGTGATGAAGCAGGGGCTGACGATGGAGAACATCGGCGAGAAGCAGCACCTGCGGGTCGAGCTGCAGACCTTCTTCCGCCTGCCGCGCTCCAACGCGCTGGTGTTCCCGATCCGGTGCTACCTGATCAGTTTCAACGATCTGGTAAAGGTGCCGAAATGGGCGCGCCGCCTGCACCGGGTGATCCGCGACCTGCCGGAGGAACTGGCGACCTACAAGGGCTTCATCGACAACCGCCCGCTGATGGTGGAATGGCTCTCCCAGTTTGACGACGGCACGCCGACCTCCGACGGCATCTGGCCCGACGACGACTGATCCCGAGCGGACGTGCGGGCCGTCCCTACCCCTGTCACCCAGGCCCGTGTCACTGACTGCCGCAGCCCCTGGCTCCGGCAGTTTCTTTTTGCCTGAAAACGGGCACCAAGCCCTCCCGCCCGCGCATCCGGCCGCAGGCTGCGCCTGCACCCGGCGCAGCGTTGGGCCGGGCAGCGCGCCTTGCGCGCTGCGGGCGGCAGGCGGCAAGGCAGCTGCAGGACGCAGCCGCGCCGCGCATCGCGCGGCGCCTGGCCCAACGGAGAGGGGCATCTTATGATGCCGCGGTACCGGCGGGAGCACCGCCGCCGCGCGTCAGCTTGATTGCGGGTAGGAAATAACCGACAGATAGCGCGCCGGCAGTTTGACCAGCTCCTCCGGCCCGTGCGGCGCATCCGCGTCGAAAAACAGCGTATCCCCCGGCTTCAGCGGAAACACCTTGTCGCCGTGACGGTAGTCCACCTCGCCCTCCAGCATATAGAGCATCTCCACCCCGTCATGCTGGAAAGTCGGGAACACATCCGACTCTTCGGTCAGGGTGATCATGTAAGGCTCCACCATCACACCGGAAGCATTGGCGCCCAGATGCCCCAGCAGCTGGTACTGATGCCCGGCCCGCGTGCCCGCGCGCTCGGTCTCCGCACCTTCACCGGATTTGGTGTGCACCGCCTCGCGGCTCTCCTCGAAGCGGCGGAAGAACGACGTGATCGGCACGCTCAGCGCATTGGCGAGCAGCTGCAAAGTGGTCAGCGACGGCGAGGTGTTGCCATTCTCGATCTTCGACAGCATGCCGATCGACAGCCCGGTCAGATTGGCCAGATCCGCAACCGTGATCCCCTGCTGCCGCCGGAACGACCGCACCTCGCGGCCAATCGCCACTTCCAGAACTTTTTCTGCACCATCGCGGACCCGGTGCGGGTCTTGGGAAAGGTTATGAGCCACTGCGTCACTATCGTCTTTGAGTTTAGCCACTGTGTTATCTTCCTTATGGATGGCGTCTGACAAGCGCGCAGCAGCCGATATGTAAAAACTTTCCCGGGCGCAAGGAATGCTGCGAATATTATTTTACTGCCATTACTCATTTTCCCCAACCCCCAACCGCCACAGGAAAGAAAATTGTTGCCTCCGCGCTTCCCCGCGCGCTGGCGTGCGGCACAGCATTGCCCGCGCCGCCTTGCTGCGCCACTCAGGCTGGCGGACACACACTGCTCCCGCCAGGCAGGCCACGCGCCGTGCAACACCTGCCGCCCAGGAACCAAAAAGGCACCAATTCTGCGGTTTGCCGTCGCAATGCGCCGCCGCAAGAACCCAAAACAGCATAAAAACAGCGGTCTAGGGCAGTTTTGACACCCCCTAGAAAACACCGCCGAACTGGACCAATTCGCCTGAGCGTCCTTGCTGAGCGGCACCGGAACCGCTAATCTGAGCCCCAATCACCGCCGTGAAAAACACCTGCAGCACCGCCACCCGCTCCGGCATGTGCAGCGTGTGCACAGCACTCAGGAGCAGGGTTTCCCGCTCATACAGCCCGGAACACGACACATCATGAGCTCAGCGGAAGACACCACCTCGCAGATCCTGACCACCCACTCCGTCGGCGCCACCGTGCAGGTGGTGATCGACACGCTCTTTGCCCGGATCAAATCCGGGACTTACCCGGTGGATACACGGCTGCCCTCCGAACGCACGCTGGCATCCGAACTGGGGGTGGCCCGCAACACCGTGCGGGAGGCCCTGGATGTCCTGGCCGCCCAGAATGTCATACACCGCCGCGCCGGTTCCGGCAGTTTTGTGAAATTCCGTTCCGACCCCAAGCCCGAAGCGGCCTCCTACAGCTCGCTGGCGAACGAAGTCTCGCCGCTCGACCACCTGGTGGTGCGCGGCATTCTGGAACCGGAGATGGTGCGGCTGGCCGTGATCAACATGACCCCGCGCCAGATCGAGGAACTGGACCAGATCCTGTCGCGGGTGGAGGCCGTGCGCACCGATCCCGGCGACTTCATTGATGCGGAGGAGGACCTCTACCGCAAGATCGCCGAGGGCACCGGCAATCCTCTGCTGCACTCCTGCTATGAGCTGACGATAGAGGCCTGCCGCCTGTCTTACCGCACCGCGCTGCGCCGCCGCCACCTGACGCCGCAGCGGATCCAGGACTACCAGAAGCGCTATAACACGCTGTTCAATGCCATCGCCTCACGCGATGTGGAATCGGCGGTGGAGTTCATCAAGCTGCACCTGATCGACGAGCAGAAGCTGCTGCTGCAGGAGGTCTGAGCCGCCTCAGACCTCCACCGCGCGCGAGCTGACCTCGCTGCCCGGCGCATCACTCTCCAGACGCTGGTGCCACAGCTGCCCCAGCCCCTCCATCTCTGCTTTCAACAAGGCGGAATGCTGCGCCAGCCAGGCGGGGATCGACTTGAACTCCGCAATACGCGCCTTGCCGTCCTGGATTGTCACCACTGGCCAATCGCCAACCAAGGCGTTGGAAATACCGAATATTTCCTCACCCCACCATTCCGCGTGGCCAAAGGCATGGGTGACATGACCCAGCTGCTTCATCGCTGCCAGCACCGACGGCGGCGCGACCGATCCCGCCTTCTCCACCGCGCTGTGCCAGATATCCAGGATCGCCACATACTCCCAGCTCACCGCTGACCAGCTGCCGGGAAAACGCCGGTTGTACTCCTCGTAGAACTCATGCGGGCGGTTGAAGAAAAACGCCTTCTCCCGCAGCATCGGATCGTCGAAATCCGGGAACTGGAACACCACACCTTCCATGAAGTCCGGCGACGTCCGCGCCACCAAACGGTCATAGCCATCCATGGTGCAGCTGATGATCTGCCCCTTGAACCCCTTGGCATGGGCATATTCCGTCATCGCATGCACCATCGGCGCGTAGGATGAGCACCAGCACAGGATATCGGCGCCGCTCTCCAGCATCGGATCCACCACCGGCGCCGGATCACTGGCACCCGGGTCATACTGCACTTCCCGCAGGATCTGCTTGCCCTCGGCCTTGAACGCCGCCCGGTAGACCGCCTGCGCCGGCAGCCCCAGCAGATCGGCCTGGCTGCACAGCGCAACCGTCTTCAGCTCCGGCCGGTTCTCCGCCAGCCAGGCCACACCGGTCACATTCTGGATCGGATGCGCCTCGCTTGGCGCAATCAGATAGGGCGTGTCGGGTGACAGATCGCTGGGCAGCAGCGTGGAGGTCAGCACCTTGTTGCGCATCAGGAAGTCGCGCACCGGCGCAAAGGTATCGCCGCCCAGCATCAGCATCAGCCTGACGTTGTGGTTCTGGACCAGTTCAACCGCGCCTTCCAGCGCGCGTTCGGGATCGTAGCCGCAATCGTAGGAGTGGATCCGGATCGGATAACGGCGGCCGCCGATCAGCACTCCGCCAGCCTTGTTCAGACCATCCTCCCAGATCCGGCAGCCGTTCAGTCCGGGCAGCCCCCAGCTCTCCACCGGCCCCGAAAGCGGGCCGAGGAATCCAATGTTCACTGATTCTGCCATCCCCACGGACAGTCGCGGCAGCGCCGCGCGGGCGGTCAGCTGGTGCACAAAACTGGTCATCGTCATGTGTGAAATCCTACCAATAAAACAATGTGTTTCCAGTCCAATTGCACCCCAAAACATTCCGCATGTGAAAAAATGTTGACTTATTGGTGCAAGTTTGGACCTAATTGGACCAGACCAAATGATCCAAATTACAATATTGGTCCGAACCAACGGGAGAACCAGATGACCAAGAAACGTATTGCCATTATCGGCGCCGGCCCCTCGGGCCTGGCCCAGCTGCGCGCCTTCCAATCCGCAGCCAACAAGGGCGAGGAGATCCCGGAAATCGTCTGCTTTGAGAAGCAGGACGACTGGGGCGGCCTGTGGAACTACACCTGGCGCACCGGCCTGGACGAGAACGGCGAGCCGGTGCACTGCTCGATGTACCGCTACCTGTGGTCCAACGGCCCCAAGGAGGGTCTGGAATTTGCCGACTATTCGTTTGAGGAGCATTTCGGCAAGCAGATCGCCTCCTACCCGCCGCGCGCCGTGCTGTTCGATTACATCGAAGGCCGGGTGAAGAAGGCGGATGTGCGCAAGTGGGTCCGTTTCAGCTCCCCGATCCGCTGGGTCGAATACAACGAGGACAAGGGCAACTTCACCGTCACCGTGCATGACCACACCAAGGACAGCACCTACAAGGAAGAATTCGACCACGTGATCTGCGCCTCGGGCCATTTCTCGACCCCGAATGTGCCGTTTTACCCCGGCTTCGACACCTTCAACGGCCGCGTTCTGCACGCCCATGACTTCCGCGATGCCCGCGAATTTGCCGGCAAGGACATCCTGATCCTCGGCGCCTCCTACTCCGCCGAAGACATCGGCTCCCAGTGCTGGAAATACGGCGCCAAGTCGATCACGACCTCCTACCGGAATGAGCCGATGGGCTTTAAATGGCCGGACAACTGGGACGAGGTTCCGGCCCTGGAAAGCGTCGAGGGCAACACCGCCACCTTCGTTAACGGCACCCAAAAAGAGGTCGACGCGATCATCCTTTGCACCGGCTACAAACACTTCTTTAACTTCCTGCCGGACGATCTGCGCCTGAAGACCGCCAACCGCCTCGCCACCGCCGACCTCTACAAGGGCGTCGTATATGCCCATAACCCCAAGATGTTCTACCTGGGCATGCAGGACCAGTGGTTCACCTTCAACATGTTCGACGCCCAGGCCTGGTGGGTCCGCGACGCGATCATGGGCAAGATCGAAATCCCCTCGGACAAGGCAGCGCTGCTGGCCGACGTGAAGGAGCGCGAAGCGCGCGAGGAAGCCTCGCCCGACGTCAAATACGCGATCAAGTACCAGGGCGACTACGTGCTGGAACTGATCGAGGAGACTGACTACCCGACCTTCGACGTGGCTGGCGCCTGCCAGGCCTTCTATGAATGGAAGGGGCACAAGGCCCAGGATATCATGGCCTTCCGCAACAACTCCTATAAATCAGTGATCACCGGCACCATGGCCCCCGTCCACCACACCCCGTGGAAGGACGCCCTGGACGACTCGCTGGACGCATATCTGCAAAACTAGGCAGATACGCCTGCGCCGTTTTTCCCTTCCTGTACGGCGCAGGCACCCCTTCGCCGCTGTGCGAATCTTTCTTCGCAAGCTATAATTCACCTCATGCAGCGCGATAACACCATGACACTCGGCTTTTTGATTTTTCCCGGCTTTCCAATGGCCTGCCTGACCTCGGCCATCGAACCCCTGCGCGCGGCAAATGAAATTGCCGGCTCTGAAACCTTCCGATGGAAACTGGTGTCCGAAACCGGCGACAGCGTGAACGCCTCCGCCAATGTGGCGTTCCAGCCCGACTGCGCCCTGGACGAGGCCGACGGCGTCGATACGCTGTTCCTCCTGTCCAGCCCGCAAGGCAAATTCGAGGATCCCAAGGCCTCCAACGGCAAGCTGCGCCATCTGGCCCGCCACGGCACCACCATGGGCGCGGTTTCCGGCGGGGTGTTTCCGCTGGCCCGCTCCGGCCTGCTCGACGGGCACAGCTGCTCAGTGCACTGGTGCTACAAGGCAGCCTTCACCGCTGAATTCCCGTCCCTCGCCACTGTCGACGACGTGATCGTGCTGGACCGCCGCCGGTTCACTGCCAGCGGCGCCGCGGCGATGTTCGACCTGTCGCTGAAACTGATCGAGCGCGCCATGGGCGACGCCGTGATGACAGAGGTCGCCTGCTGGTTCCAGCACCCGATGGTCCGGGCTGAGGGCGTGCGTCAGAAAATCCCCGCCTTCAAGACCGACAGCACTGCCGACAGCCTGCCGCCGCCGGTTGCCAAGGCGGTTGAACTGTTTGCCGACAATCTGGAACACCCGGTCTCGATCCGCGATGCCGCCAACGAAATCGGCGTCTCACCGCGCCAGCTGGAACGCAGCTTCAAGGCCGCCACCGGCCAAAGCCCGGCGATCTATTACCGCACATTGCGGATGAACGCCGCCCGCCAGCTGGTGATGTATTCGCGCGACTCGATCACCTCGATCGCCAATGCCGTGGGTTATGCCACGTCCTCCACCCTGTCGCAGCACTACCGCGACAGCTTCGGCGTCACCCCGCAGGAGGAACGCCGCAAGGTGAACCTGTTCCGGGTCCAGGACAACCGGCCGATCCCCTCCGCCTGACGCATTCCGGGCAGTTGTGGCGCAATTCCCCGTACCGCGGCCACTGTCCGCTGCTAAACTCTCCTTATTGGTGTAACCCGATTTGAGAGGACACGGCGATGCTGACTGCAATTGCCACGCATTTCATAAGCCGCGCGGAACGGCGGATTGGTGTAAGCTTGGACTATGTCCGGCAAATCGCGCGGACAGATTTCTCCCTGCTGTCGCGCTACAACAGGATTTTTGGTTTTCTGGACCCTAACCGCCATGTGCCGGCAAGTGCCTACCACACCGCCCGCCTGCGCGGGGCGCTGGCCGCGGATTGCGGAACCTGCGTAGAGGCGGAAATCAATCTGGCGCGTGCCGGCGGCCTGGATGAGCAACTGATCAGCGCCATTCTCCGGGCAGATTTCCAGATCCTGCCGCCGGAACTGATCCCGGTTGTCCGCTTAGCGGATGCGGTCACTTCCCGGCGCGAGGATGACGCCGACGCCCGCAGCGCAGTAACCGGCACTTACGGCGATGCCGGACTGATTGAGCTGTCCTTTGCCATGAACGGCGCTGCACTGCTGCCAGGGATCAAGCGCGCCATGGGCCATGCAACAGCCTGCGACCTGTCGGTGATGCGGCGCCTTTCGGCCAGCCACTAGGAAAACGCCGCGCGGAACAGGCGCGGCGTTTCTTTTTTGCCCGGATCAGATCACCGATTGCGCCGCCACCACCAGCGCGTGATGCAGCGAGCTGGCAGAGGACCGCGGGCCAATGATCGAATAGCCCTGCCCGGGGGTCTGGCACAGCAGGAACACACCCAGATGCTCCATCGAGGTCCGGGTAGCCTCGCCCGCCTTGCCCGCACGGACATTGGCGTTGCACAGCCGTTCCAGCACATCAAAGCAGCGCGGGCCCTCCATGTCGAAGCGGCACCAGCCGTCGGTCTGCTCCACAACAGAACCCGCCTCGCCCACGGCCTGCTTCAGATCCGCCGCCATCAGTTCGTGGCTGTCATGCGGGGCAGAGACCATCCACAGGTCCGGCCCCATCCACCAAGCAGCGAACACACCGCGCTCAGTCCAGCCTGCAGGTTCCGGCAACGCCCCGCCCAAATAGGACGCAGCCGCAGATTTCACCGCATCTTCGCTGCCTTGGCGTGCAGATAGCGAAGCCAGCGCCCGGTCGGTGACCTCCCGGATCTGGAGACCGGTGAAGACATCCACCCGCGGCTCATGCCCGCCCAGCGGAGAGATGGCTTTGAGCCCATGATTATCAAACTTACCCACGGAGACGCTCCCCTTCCGGATCCACAAAATGCGCGCTGACAACTTCGACCTGGGTTTCGCGGCCTTCCAGCGGGTTGACCGCGCGGATCACCTCACCCTTGCGGCTGTCGCCGCGCTTCAGGAAACCGATCCCGATCGAACAGCCCAGCACCGGCGAATAGGCGGCAGAAGTGATATAGCCCTGATCGGTGGCCGCGCTGATCTCGCCATCGGCGTTCATCAGATGCGCCCCGGCCTGCACCGGATCGGCGGCATTCACCGGCTTGAAGCCCACCAGCTTCAGCGCATCCTCCTGGTTCATCCCCTCGCGCTCGCTCAGGGTATTGCCGATGCAGTCCTTCTTTTTGCTGACCATCCGGCCCATGCCCAGGTTCAGCGCCGAGGTGGTGCCGTTCAGCTCATTGCCGGCGGCATGGCCCTTCTCGATCCGCATGACGCCCAGCGCCTCGGTGCCGTAAGGCACGGCGCCGAACTCCTCGCCCGCCTCCATCAGCTTGCGGATCATCGCATCGCCGTACCGCGTCGGCACCGCAATCTCATAGGCCAGCTCGCCCGAGAAGGAGATCCGGAACAGCCGCGCCCGGCAGCCGCCCGCCACGGTGACTTCACCGCAGCCCATGAAGGGGAACGCCTCGTTCGAGATGTCGAACTCGGGGTCCACGACCTTTTGCAGCAGCTTGCGGGCATTCGGACCCGCCACCGCGAACTGTGCCCAGGCCTCGGTGGTCGAGATCAGCTGCACATCCATGTCAGGGAACAGGCACTGGCGCGCAAATTCCATGTTGCGGTAGACCAGAACTGCGTTGGCGGTGGTGGTGGTCACCACGAAATGATCCTCGGCAAAGCGTGCGGCGGTGCCGTCGTCATAGGCAATGCCATCCTCGCGCAGCATCAGGCCATAGCGGACCTTGCCCACCGGCAGCTTGGCAAAGGCATTGGCATACATCTTGTTCAGGAACTCGGCTGCGTCCTTGCCCTGCACGTCAATCTTGCCCAGCGTGGTCACATCGCAGATACCAACAGAGTTGCGGGTCTGCAGCACCTCGCGGTCAACCGACTGGCGCCAATGGGTTTCGCCCGCCTGGGGGAACCACTGGGCGCGCAGCCATTGGCCGACCTCGACAAACACCGCGCCCTGCTCCTCAGCCCATTTGTGGCTGGGCGTCTTGCGGGTGGGGCGGAATTCCTCACCCACAGAGCGGCCTGCCATCACGCCAAAGGACACCGGCGTGTAGGGCGGGCGGAACATGGTGGTGCCGACCTCGGGGATCTGCTTGCCCGCCAGTTCGGCCATGATCGCCAGGCCGCCCATGTTGGAGGTCTTGCCCTGATCGGTCGCCATGCCCAGGGTGGTGTAGCGCTTCAGGTGCTCGACAGAGCGGAAGTTCTCCTGATGCGCCAGTTTCACGTCCTTGACGGTGACGTCGTTCTGCTGGTCCAGCCAGGCGCGGCCCTTGCCTTCCTTCACGTACCAGAAGGGGGTCACGTTGACGGGCGCATCTTCAGCTTCGGGCAGATCGGCGACTTTTGCCTCGATCCCCAGTTGCGACAGCGCGGCCACGGCGCCCTCGGCACCGGCCCGCAATGCGGCAGCGGTGGAGAAATCGCCATTGGCAGCACCCGCCACCGACATGTGCTGCGGCAGCTCGCCTGCCGGCACAAAGGCCGCAATATCCTCACGCCAAGCCGGGCGGCCGCGCTGATGGCAGGTCAGATGCACGTTCGGGTTCCAGCCGCCGGACACTGCCAGCGCGCCGCAGGGCACGTCGCGGGTGGTGCCGTTTGCCAGGCGCACCCGCGCCCACTCCAGACCCAGCCGGCCCTTGGTATCGATCACCTGGGCACCGGCAAACAGCTCTGCGCCCTCGATCTTGGGCGCATCGGCACGGGTATCGATCACGGCTGTGACCTTCACCCCCTTGGCGATCAGGTCCGCTGCGGTGCGGTGGCCGTCGTCATTGTTGGTAAAGACCGCAACCGTCTGATCCGGCGTCACTGCCCAGCGGTTGGCATAGGCCCGCACCGCACCGGCCAGCATCACGCCGGGACGGTCGTTGTTCTCAAAGGCGATGGGGCGTTCTGTTGCACCCGCCGCCAGCATCGCCCGCTTGGAATAGATCCGCCACAGGATCTGCCGCGGCTTGCCCGCCTCCGGCGCCAGCACGTGGTCCGAAACCCGCTCCACCGCGCCATAGATCCCATGATCAAAGGCGCCGATGATGGTGGTGCGCGGCATCACCCGCACATTCGGCATCGCCGCCAGTTCGGCCTGCGCCTGTTCAACCCAGGCCGCGCCGGTCAGATCGCCGATACCAAAAGTTTCCGCATTCAGACGCCCGCCCAGCAGGAAGTCTTCGTCGGCGATGATCACCTGCGCCCCGGCCCGGCCAGCCGTCAGTGCCGCCATCAGGCCGGTGGGACCGGCCCCGATAACCAGCAGGTCACAATGCAGGAAACCCTTGTCATAGGCATCCGGATCCGCTTCGAAACTGATGCTGCCCAGACCCGCCGCCTTGCGGATGATCGGCTCGTACAGCTTCTCCCAGAACGCCGCAGGCCACATGAAGGTCTTGTAGTAGAAACCGGCCGTCAGAAAATTCGAGAACCGGTCGTTGATCGCCATGAAGTCATGCTGCAGCGACGGCCAGCGGTTCTGCGAGTTCGCCTCCAGCCCGTCATAGAGCTCCGCCACGGTGGCGCGTGTGTTCGGCTCCTGCCGCCCGCCGCTGCGCAGCTCGACCAATGCGTTCGGCTCTTCGGACCCAGAGGTCAGCACGCCCCGCGGGCGGTGGTATTTGAACGACCGGCCCATCAGCCGCACACCGTTTGCCAGCAGGGCCGAGGCCAGCGTGTCGCCCTCAAACCCTTTGAAGCGCTTGCCGTCAAAGGTGAAATTCAGCGGCTTGCCGCCCTTGATCAGCCCGCCGTCCAAGCGGTTGACCTGAACACCCTTGCGGGCGCCAGTGCTGCCGTCGGCCTGGAAGGCAACCGAACCGGCATTTACCATTACATCGCTCATTTGCTGCGTCCCCTTGCCCGGGCCACATCACGGGCCAGTTCGACATTCAGGATTTCATGGGTCACGGTGTTGCGGGTCACCACCAGCCAGGACCGGTCGCCCTGCTCATGGAACCACAGCTCGCGGTGCGCGCCCGCCGGGTTGTCGCGCAGATACAGGTAGTCGTGGAACTGATCCGCCGCGTCTGCCGCCTGCCAGTCCGGCCGGTCGATCAGGCTGGCGTCCCCCAGATAGGTGAACTCCTGGCTATCCCGCGGTCCGAGGATCGGATGGTTGATAATCATCTGCTTTCCTTCCTCAGTGCAGGTTCGGCTGGGCGCCCTGGCCCTTTTCGTCGATCATGCAGCCACGGCGGAACCGGTCGAGCCGGTAGGCCGTGGCCACCTTGTGCGGGGTATCGGTCGCCAGCAGATGCGCATAGCACCAGCCCGAGGCCGGGGTCGCCTTGAACCCGCCGTAGCACCAGCCGCCGTTGAAATAGAGCCCGTCGATATGGGTCTTGTCGATGAAGGGGGAGCCATCCATCGACATGTCCATGATGCCGCCCCAGCTGCGCAGCATCCGTACCCGGCCCAGTGCCGGGATCAGCGCCATGCCGCCTTCCATCACATCCTCGACCACCGGCAGGTTGCCGCGCTGCGCATAGGAATTGTACATGTCCAGGTCACCGCCAAAGACCAGGCCGCCCTTGTCCGACTGGCTGCAATAGAAGTGGCCCGCACCAAAGGTGATGACCCCGTCCAGCACAGGCTTCAGACCCTCGGACACGAATGCCTGCAGCACATGGCTTTCAATCGGCAGGCGCATGCCCGCCTTCTCCATCACCCGGCTCGACGACCCGGCAACACAGCTCGCCACTTTATTGGCGCCGATGAAGCCTTTGCTGGTCTCCACACCCAGGCATTTGCCGTTCTCGATCCGGAAGCCGGTGACTTCGCAGTTCTGGATGATGTCCACGCCGCGCAGGTCCGCGCCGCGGGCATAGCCCCAGGCCACCGCGTCATGGCGCACGGTGCCGCCGCGGCGGTGCAGCAGCCCGCCCTTGATCGGGAAACGCGCATCGTTGAAGTTCAGGAACGGGTACATCGCCCGCACGCCGTCGGTGTCCAGCAGTTCCGCGTCCGACCCGTTCAGGATCATCGCATTGCCCCGGCGCCGCGCCGCATCGCGCTGCGCGTCCGTGTGCACCAGGTTCAGAATGCCGCGCTGGCTGACCATGGCGTTGTAGTTGAAGTCTTGCTCCAGCCCTTCCCACAGCTTCAGCGACAGCTCGTAAAACGGCTCATTGCCGTCCAGCAGATAGTTGGAGCGGATGATGGTTGTGTTGCGGCCCACGTTGCCGCCGCCGATCCAGCCTTTCTCGATCACCGCGACATTGGTGATGCCGTGGTTCTTGGCCAGGTAATAGGCTGTTGCCAGCCCGTGCCCGCCGCCGCCGATGATCACCACATCGTAGCTTTTCTTGGGTTCCGGATCGCGCCAGGTCGGGCGCCATCCCTTGTGGCCCGTCAGGGCCTCCTTGATCACTTTCAGGCCGGAGTACCGCATGATGTCCTCATCAACTGTCTCCGGCAGAATCGTTGAGAAATGCGTCATTTCACAGGGGGATTTCGGACATCAGCCGCGCCATTTGCGTCACAGGCGGGAAATCACCTGTACAGACGCAGCACCAAAGCCTACGGAGAGCCGAGCGTGAATATGTTATAAGTAATTGATTTAATGAACTTAATATCTAAATAACATGTGATGTCATCAGAATGGGCAGCCAGGCCCATTTGCGTCACGCACCCGGCCATCCGCGCCAAATGCGGCAAAACCGACTCACTCCAGCCTCACTCAGGCAGCTCGATCTGGTCCAGTTCGTTCAGCAGATCCAACAGCGCCTCATAGCGCTCCACCCCCATCTTCCGGCGGGTCTGCTCCATCAGCTCCAGGCTGGCCTCCAGGTTGTCGGTGATGATCTTCTCCCCTGCAGGCGTAATCCGCACCACCTGGCGGCGGCGGTCTTCGGTGTCGCGCTCCCGGCTGATCAGCTGCTTTTCCTCCAGCTTCTGCAGGATGCGCGTCAGGCTCGGCAGCAGCAAACAGGCCTTGTCCGCGATCTGGGTCGGGTCAATCGGCCCGCTCTCCTGCACCACCCGCAGGACTCGCCATTGCTGCTCGGTCAGGCCCGCGCCGCTCAGCAGGGCGCGGATCGGACCCATCACGCGCTCCCGCGCCCGCAGAAGGGCAATGGGCAGTGAACGGTCGGTGGAGGGCATCATCCTGGACATGCGTGATTATCACCCCGCTTCCGGCTAAACGCAATTGCCGCTTGGGTTTCTTCTGCTTGACTCAACGCCGTGCATTTTGCTAAACATGTTAAGTAATTCAGGAGAGGTAACGCAGATGCCGCATATCACGCTGGACTACTCAGCCAATATGGAAGCGCGCACCGACATCGCCGCGCTGTGCCGCCACCTGCGGCAGGCCGCAGCAGAGACCGGCACCTTTCCTCTGGCGGGCATCCGGGTGCGCGCCTTTGCGGCCAATCACGCCTCCATTGCTGATGGCGATCCGCAGCACGGCTATATCGACATCTCCATCCGGCTGCGCGCAGGCCGCAACCTCGATACCCGAAAACGCGCTGCTCAGGCCGTGTTCGACGCGGCGCAAGCCTTCCTTGAACCGGCCCTGCAGCAGCACTCTATCGCGCTGTCTCTGGAGATGCGCGACATCGACCCGGAGCTTTCCCCGAAATGCGGCACCATCCGCGACCACATGCAAAAGGCGGAGCAGTGATGAGCGATCTGACCTCCAACATCGAAACGCTGAACAGCCACCTGGCCCGCTTCCGCGAGGGTGGCATCCTGAACCTGATCGGCGGCGAAAGCCGCCCCGCCGCCTCCGGCGCCACGTTCGAAACATCCTCACCCGTAGACGAAAGCGTGATCTGCCCAGTTGCCAAGGGTGAAGCAGCAGACATTGACGCCGCTGCCGCAGCTGCCAAGGCCGCCTTCCCCGCCTGGCGCGACATGCCCGCCTTGGAGCGCAAGAAGATCCTCAACCGCATCGCCGACCTGATCGTCGAACGCGCCGAGGAAATCGCGCTGTGCGAATGCTGGGACACCGGCCAGGCCCTGCGCTTCATGTCCAAGGCCGCCCTGCGCGGCGCCGAAAACTTCCGCTTCTTCGCGGACAAGGCCACCGCTGCCCGCGACGGCCAGCAGCTGCAATCGCCAACACTGATGAACGTGACCACCCGGGTGCCGATCGGCCCTGTTGGCGTCATCACGCCCTGGAACACGCCCTTCATGCTGTCCACCTGGAAGATCGCGCCTGCACTGGCGGCCGGCTGCACCGTGGTCCACAAACCGGCTGAATTCTCCCCCCTCACCGCCCGCATACTGGCCGAGATCGCCCATGAGGCCGGCCTTCCACCGGGCGTCTGGAACCTGGTCAACGGCTTTGGCGAGGACGCGGGCAAGGCACTCACCGAACACCCCGATATCAAGGCCATCGCCTTTGTCGGCGAGAGCAAAACCGGCTCAATGATCATGAAACAGGGCGCCGATACCCTGAAACGGGTGCATTTCGAACTGGGCGGCAAGAACCCGGTCGTGGTCTTCGACGACGCCGACCTCGACCGCGCGCTGGATGCCGCGATCTTCATGATTTACTCGCTCAATGGCGAACGCTGCACCTCCTCCTCGCGCCTCTTGGTGCAGGAGAACATCGCAGAGGATTTCGAAGCCAAGCTGATCGAACGCGTGAACAATATCCGCGTCGGTCACCCGCTGGACCCGGCCACCGAAGTCGGCCCGCTGATCCACAAGGTGCATTTCGACAAGGTCACCTCCTACTTTGAAACCGCCAGACAGGACGGTGCCACAATCGCCGCCGGTGGCAGCCGCGTTGGCGATCAGGGCTGGTTTGTCCGCCCGACCCTGTTCACAAATGCCACCAACAGCATGACCATCGCGCAGGAGGAAATCTTTGGCCCGGTCCTCACCGCAATCCGCTTCAAGGACGAGGACGAGGCTCTGACACTGGCCAATGACACGCAGTATGGCCTCACCGGCTATGTCTGGACCAACGACCTCACCCGCGCCCTGCGCTTCACAAATGCGCTGGAGGCCGGGATGATCTGGGTGAACTCGGAAAACGTCCGCCACCTGCCCACCCCCTTTGGCGGGGTCAAGGCCAGCGGCATCGGCCGCGACGGCGGCGACTGGTCATTCGAGTTCTACATGGAACAGAAACACATCGGCTTTGCCCTGGGCCATCACAAGATCCCGCGCCTCGGCGCCTGATCCCTGACCGTTTAGTGGAAACGCGCGCCTATCGGAGGAATGACCATGCCCGTACCGGCACACAACCTGTACCCCCCCTTCAACATTGTGCGGCTGTCCCATGTGGAATACGCCGTGACCGACCTCGCCGCCTCCCGCGCCTTTTATGTGGAGACCCTCGGCCTGCAGGTGACGCATGAAGACAGCGAACGCATTTACCTTCGCGCGATGGAGGAACGCGGCCACCACTGCATCGTTCTGGTGCAGGCGGATGCGGCCTCCGTCGGGGTGCTGGGTTTCAAACTCTATGACGCGCCGGACCTGGACAAGGCCGCCGAGTTTTTCGCCTCCAAAGATCTGCCGGTGGAGTGGGTAGACCGCCCCCATATGGGCAAAACCTTACGCACCCGCGACCCCTGGGGCATCCCGCTGGAGTTCTATGTGAAGATGGACCGGCTGGAGCCGATTCACCAGAAATACAGGCTCTATAACGGGGTAAAACCGCTCCGCATCGACCATTTCAACATGTTTTCAGCGGATGTGGATGCCTCGGTGGCCTTCTATGGCGAGATGGGCTTTCGCGTGACGGAGTACACCGAGGATGACGAGAGCGGCAAGATCTGGGCCGCCTGGATGCACCGCAAGGGCGGCGTGCATGACGTGGCCTTCACCAATGGCCTCGGCCCGCGCCTGCACCACACTGCCTTCTGGGTGCCGAACCCGCTCAATATCATCGACCTCCTCGATCTGATGTCGACCACCGGCTATGTCGATAACATCGAGCGCGGCCCCGGCCGCCACGGTATCTCCAACGCCTTCTTCCTCTATGTGCGCGACCCGGACGGCCACCGGATCGAGATCTATTGCTCCGATTACCAGACCGTCGACCCGGACCTGGAGCCGATCAAATGGTCGCTCACCGACCCGCAGCGCCAGACCCTTTGGGGTGCGCCTGCGCCGCGCAGCTGGTTTGAGGAAGGCTCGGTGTTTGAAGGCGCCACCCCGAAACCCAGCGCCTTGAACGCGCAGCCGATTATTGCACCCTGATGAAAAGGATCGCGCCCGGCCCCTAGCCGGGCACACTCCCAAAAGAACAAGGTAAGAAGAATGAAATGGGATGACTTCTCCGAATGGGGCCGCCGGGTCGCGGACTGGACGCAGGACTATCACCTGACCGTCGGCGACCGCCCGGTGCGCGCCAGGAGCAAACCCGGCGAAGTTCTGAACGCCCTGCCCCAAACCCCGCCTGAGGCCGGCGAGGGGATGGAGGCGATCTTCCGCGATTTCGAAGACATTGTGATGCCCGGCATCACCCATTGGCAGCACCCGCGCTTCTTTGCCTATTTCACCTCCAACGCCGCCGCGCCCTCGGTGCTGGCGGAATTCCTCGCCTCCGCCATCGCACCGCAGTGCATGCTGTGGCAGACCTCACCCGCGGCGACGGAGATGGAGACGCGGATGATGGACTGGCTGCGCCAGGCGCTGGACCTGCCCGGCCAGTTCCAGGGGGTCATCCAGGACTCGGCCTCCTCCGCCACCCTCGCCGCAGTGCTGACCATGCGGGAAAAGGCGCTGAATTGGCAGGGCAACAGCCAAGGCCTGTTCGGACAGAAAGCGCTGCGCATCTACTGTTCTTCTGAGGTCCACACCTCCATTGACCGCGCCATCTGGGTCGCGGGCATCGGCCAGCAGAACCTGATCCGGGTGCCCATCAAGGGCGATTGGCGCGGCATGGACCCGGACGCGCTGGAGGCGGCGATCCAGGCCGACCTCGCCGCAGGCCACCAGCCCGCGGGCGTTATCCTGTGCGTCGGCGGCACCGGCGTCGGCGCCACCGACCCGGTGGATCAGGTGCTGGGCGTCGCCGAAAAATACGGCCTCTACACTCATGTGGACGCCGCTTGGGCCGGCTCCGCGATGATCTGCCCTGAATACCGCCACTACTGGCCCGGCGTCGAACGCGCCGACAGCATCGTCTTCAACCCGCACAAATGGCTCGGCGTGCAGTTCGACTGCTCTGCACATTTCCTGAAGAACCCGGATGATCTGGTGCAGACCCTGGCGATCAGCCCGGAATACCTCAAGACCCACGGCCATGACGGCATCATCAACTATTCCGAATGGTCGGTGCCGCTGGGCCGCCGTTTCCGGGCGCTGAAAATCTGGTTCCTGATCCGTACCTACGGGCTTGAGGGCCTGCGCCAGCGGCTGCGCAATCACATCAACTGGTCAAACCAGCTGCACGACAAACTGAAGTTAGAGCCTGATTTCGAGATCACCAGCGCACCGATGTGGTCGCTCTGGTCGTTCCGCTATGCGCCTGAGGGCGCCGCGGATCTGGACGATTTGAATCTGCGGCTGGTCAATGCCATCAACGGCGACGGCCGCATCTACCTGACCCAGACCCGCCTCGACGGCCAGCTGGTGATCCGCTTCCAAGCGGGCCAGTTCGAAACAACTGAGGCAGACGTGATGATGGCCTTCGATGTCATCACCGGAATCGCGAGGAGCCTGACCTGATGCGCTTTGCCACCTGCACTGCCAATGGCGAGACCTTCTATGGCGCAGTCACAGACGCCGGCATGATCGCCCTGTCGCCACAGTTCCCGGACTGGCCCACATTGCGCGAGGTGATCGCGGCAGACGGCCTGCCCGCATTGGCAAAGGCCGCGGAGGGCATGCCTGTGACCCACACGGATTTCAGCTATGAGATCCCGATCCCCAACCCGGAAAAGATCATCTGTGTCGGCGTCAACTTCCCGGACCGCAACGCGGAATACAAGGACGGCTCCGCCCAGCCCAGGCATATGTCCCTGTTCCCCCGCTTCCCGCGCTCCTTCACCGGTGCCGGGCGCCCGCTGATCCGCCCGCCGGAAAACCACACGCTGGATTACGAGGGCGAGGTCGCCGTGGTGATCGGCAAACCGGGCCGCCGGATCAAGCCGGAGGATGCCTACGACCATATTGCGGCTCTAACACTGGCAAATGAGGGCACCATCCGCGACTGGGTGCGCCACGCCAAATTCAACGTCACCCAAGGCAAGAACTGGGACAATTCCGGCGCGATCGGCCCCTGGCTGGTGCCCTTCACCGATCCCGCCCAGCTGGATGAGGCCCGCCTCGTTACCCGCGTGAACGGAGAGATCCGCCAGAATGACACTCTCAACCGAATGATCTTCCCGGTCCGCGACGAGATCGCCTATATCTCCACCTTCACCACCCTGCAGCCCGGCGACGTGATCATCACCGGCACGCCCACCGGCGCAGGCGCCCGGTTCGACCCGCCGAAATACCTGAAACCCGGTGACGTGGTCGAGGTTGAGGTCGAAGGCATCGGCACCCTGCGCAACACGGTAGAGGACGAGGCATGACTCCCGAACAGCACCGGGACGCCGCTGACCGGCTGTTCAAAGCCGAGCAGACCGGCCAGCAATGCGGCCTGCTTTCCTTGGCCTACCCCGGCATGACGCTGGATGATGCCTATGCGGTGCAGCAGGCTCTAATCAGGCAAAAACTGGCCTCCGGCCGCAAGAAAATCGGCTGGAAGATCGGCCTCACCAGCCGCGCCATGCAGCAGGCGCTGAACATCACCACCCCCGACAGCGGCGTGCTCTTGGACGACATGGTGTTTGAGAACGGCAGCACCGCCCCCGCCGGGCGCTTCATCCAGCCGCGGGTGGAGGCCGAGATCGCTTTTATCATGAAATCCCCCCTCGCCGGCGCCGCGTGCACCCGCGCGGATGTGCTGGCCGCTACGGACTATGTAACGCCCTCGCTGGAGATCCTCGACACCCGCATCCTGCGTGCAGACCCGGCAACCGGCCAGGCCCGCACCATCACCGACACCATCAGCGATAACGCCGCCAATGCAGGCGTCGTGCTGGGCGCGGAACGCCACGCCGTGGACGCCCATGACCTGCGCTGGGTTGGTGCCATCGCCGCCCGCAACGGCACAGTCGAGGAAACCGGCCTCGGCGCGGGTGTCCTGAACGATCCCGTCACCTCGGTCCTGTGGCTGGCCCGGCGGATGGCCGAATATGGACAACAGATCGAGGCCGGGGATATCGTGCTCTCAGGCTCTTTCATCCGCCCCATCGAATGCCCGCCGGGCACGGAGATCGCCGCAGATTTCGGCCCCTTCGGTTCCGTATCCATCAATTTCGCCTGACAGGAGGCCCCGCCCATGCCCGCGCCCAAGAATAGCTTCAAACAGGCTCTAACACAGGGCAAACGCCAGATCGGCTGCTGGATGAGCTTTGCCGACGGCCAGATTGCCGAGATCATGGGCTCCTGCGGTTTCGACTGGCTGGTGATCGACGGCGAACACGCGCCCAACGACATCCGCTCGATCCGTGACCAGCTGATCGCGCTGGCGGCCTCGCCCAGCCACCCGGTGGTGCGGGTGCCAGCGGGGGAAACCTGGATGATCAAGCAGGTGCTGGATGCCGGCGCCCAGACAGTGCTGGTGCCGATTGTCGAAAGCGCCGAACAGGCCCGCGAGCTGGTCCGCGCCTGCCACTACCCGCCCAAGGGCCTGCGCGGCGTCGGCGCCACGGCGGCACGCGCCACCATGTTCGGCTCTGTCAGCGAATACATCCAGACCGCCGATCAGGAGATCTGCCTGCTGGTGCAGGTGGAAAACCGCGCCGGCATGGCCGCGCTGGACGACATTCTGCAGGTCGAGGGCATCGACGGCGTCTTCATCGGCCCGGCAGATCTGTCCACCGACATGGGCCATCAGGGCGACTCCGCCCACCCGGAAGTGCGCGCAGCCATTGCTGATGCCATCACCCGCATCAAGGCGGCAGGGATCGCCCCCGGCATCCTTGGCACCACGGATGAGGCCACCCAGGCCTATGCGGATATGGGCGCGCAGTTTCTGGCGGTCGGCATCGACGTCATGGTGCTGGCCCGCAATGCCCGCGACCTGGCCGCCAGGTGGAAGGCTGAATAGCCGGCCTTTCCACTCGCGAAGGAAGCCCTCCCGCGCCTGCCCGCTGTCCTGGCAAAGCCAGAACAACGGCAGCAGCCTTGGGCATGGCACCGCGCATGGCGCGGTGCCATGCCCAACGGGAGGAAGGTATTTTCAATACCTGACGACGGGCGGGAACTCCCCCTGCCGCCAGTACCGCACCCGGTTTCAACCAGCGTCAGCGCAGCGCCATACCTTCGGGCCAGCTGAGCGTGGTGTCCAGCTGAATGGTCTTACTCCCGCCAGCATCCAGCTCCAGGTCCCAGGCCAGAATGCCGCGCTGCTTCTCCACGTTTTCCTCCGCGGGCTGGGGCTTTGCACTCCACTCGATTTCCAGATCGTCCTGCTGCGAATAAGGCACCTGGTCCAGAACCCGCACATTCCAGTCCTGCGCTGTCAGGTTCTCCACCGTGATCTCCACCTTCTGCACTTGCGCGTTGCTGCGCGAGATAAGCCCCTGCTCCCCTTCGCTCTGCCCCAGCACATCGCGGCGCAGCTGCAGCCCTTCGATAGGGCCGAAACCGGCGTCCAGCTCCGCCCCCGGCGCCAGCCCGGCGAAAGGCTCCACCGTCACCAGCTTGCCATCAACAAACCGCGGCACCTCGTGCGAGGCCAGAAGCTGCTCGCCAAAGCTGTTGGTGAACGTCGCCACACGGTAGGCAGTCTCATCCCGCGACGGCACCGCCACCGCCTGCACCTCTGCCTCCGCCGTCAGGCTGTCCATCTCCAACCGCAGCAGATCGGCGCCGGAGGCAATCGAGACCGGCAGCCCGAAGCGGTAGGTCGCAGCCGCACCGCCCAGATCCGCACCCCAGCCGCCCTGAGCTTCTTCAATGATCACAGGCGGCTCGAGCACCGGCTCCGCCAGTGCGGACAGTTCCGCCACATCCTGGCTGTAGGATTTCAGCGCCCGCGGCGGCTGCGGCTCCTCGATCCGGCGCAGCCAGGGGTGCAGCGCAGAAGGGCTGCCCTGCTCACCGGGCACCGCCGTCGACAGGGTCAGCGCCACATCCTGCCAGTTCTCGCCAGTGTCCTGCACCAGCGTCACCGCCCGCTTCAGGATCACCTGCTGCTCCGTCACGGTATTCAGGTGCATCTCATAAGACGGCTGCCAGCCGATATTGCCTGCGCCCGCGGTGTAGTAGCTCACCTTGATGGCACCCTCGCCCGCCTGCTCCGCCTCGATGTCCACCGCGATGTACAGCCGGTCGTCATCCTCCAGCGTGAGTGCCGCCAGCGCTGCCTGCGCCGCTGCCAGCTCCTCCTCCAGGTCCGCCAGCTGCAGTTCGATCCGGCGCGCCTCAGCCTCTGCCGCCACCGCCGACTGGCTGGCGCCCGCGGCTTCGGCGGAGATCATCCGGGAAATTTCGCTCAGCGCAGCCGCATCCGCCTGAGCCAGCCCTTCGTTTGCACCCAGCTGCTGCAGGAACGTGATTGAGGCCTCCGCCGCCCGCACCCCGGACCGCGCCCGCGCGGCCTCGTCCCGGACCGCGGCAATCCGCGCCTCAACCTCGCGCACGCGGGCTTCGGCGGCTTCCACCTCGGGGTCATCCGCATCGCGCGGCGGCACGTAATTCTCGCGCAGCAGGGTGGCCACCCGGCGGGCGCCGGCGATCTCCACCTGCAGGGTCTCCAGCGCAGCCGTTCTTGGCACGTTCTGCAGGATCAGCCGGTGGCGCCCCTCCGGCAGTGTCAGCGCCGCGCTGCGGGTGACTTCCGCCAGACCGGGGTACAGCGTCACTTCCGACACCGTGCTGCTGACAGGGATGGTGTCCGCAGCCGCCGCTGCGGCAATTGAAGAAAAAGCAAAAGCCATCAAGGAAAATCGCATTGGCATCTCTCGAACAAATATCCGCGGCGCAAATCTGCCCGCCTGGCGCCAAGCCTAGCCCCGGCCCTGGCCGGACGCCACGCAAAAGAAAAGGGCCGCTCCTTGCGAAGCGGCCCCCTGCTCAAAGCAGCGAAAAACCTCAGCCCTTTTTCAGGACCTCACGGCCCAGCAGTTCGGCGATCTGCACAGCGTTCAACGCCGCGCCCTTGCGCAGGTTGTCGCTGACGCACCACAGGTTCAGGCCGTTCTCGATGGTCGAATCCTGGCGGATGCGGCTGATGAAGGTGGCAAAATCGCCCGCGCATTCCACCGGCGAGACGTAGCCGCCCGGCTCACGCTTGTCGATCACCATGATGCCCGGTGCCTCGCGCAGGATGTCACGGGCCTCGTCCTCGTCCAGGAACTCTTCGAACTCGATGTTCACGGCCTCGGAATGGCCGACGAAAACCGGCACGCGGACGCAGGTGGCAGTGACCTTGATCTTCGGGTCAACGATCTTCTTGGTTTCCACGACCATCTTCCATTCTTCCTTGGTCGAACCGTCTTCCATGAAGACGTCGATCTGCGGAATCACGTTGAAGGCGATCTGCTTCTGGAACTTGTTCGGCGGCACATCGGTGGTGGGGTTGTAGACCGCCTTGGTCTGCTCCCACAGCTCATCCATGCCGTCCTTGCCCGCACCGGACACCGACTGGTAGGTGGAGACCACGACGCGCTTGATCTTGGCACGGTTATGCAGCGGCTTCAGCGCCACCACCATCTGCGCGGTGGAGCAGTTGGGGTTGGCGATGATGTTCTTGTTCTTGTAGCCGTGGATCGCTTCCGGGTTGCACTCCGGCACGATCAGCGGGATCTCCGGGTCATAACGGTAGAGCGAGGAGTTATCGATCACCACACAGCCCGCGGCCGCAGCCTTGGGGGCATAGACTTTGGTCGCCTCGGATCCGACGGCAAACAGCGCCATGTCCCAGCCGGTGAAATCGAAGGTGTCCAGGTCCTTGGTAGTGAGTGTCTTATCGCCAAAGCTGACTTCAGTGCCGAGAGACCGGCGGCTTGCCAGTGCAGCGATCTCATCCACAGGAAACTGGCGCTCGGCCAGGATGTTCAGCATTTCGCGGCCCACGTTGCCAGTGGCGCCAACGACGACGATGCGGTAACCCATTTGTCTGTTTCTCCAGTATTGCCCGGCCCCATGGCCGGCGCGGGAGTGATAATGGTTCCGCGGCCAAGTTTAAAGTCCCTGATCAGTCCATGCTGTCGCGGCTGAACAGATAAATTGCGCAGCCGAGCCCCAGAAGCACCAAAAAGAAGCTGAAAATGCCGGTGTAGGGCAAGGAAAGGTCCGCACCGGCCATTTCCGCGTGAATGCGGCCGGTGGCAAACTGCATGATTCCCACCCCGCCGATGCCAAAGAGGTTGAGCAGCGTCACCCCCCGCCCGGCCAGATGCGGCGGCACAAAGGCACGGCCATGCGCCATGATCACCGGGAAGGACGCGCCGAAGAAGCCAACGGCTGCCATCATCGCCACCGGCATCCAGACAGGGCCGCCTGTGGCCAGGATCAGCCCGCCCAGGGCCGCGCAGCCCAGCAGGTTGCCGCCCAGGATCAGCCATTTGCGGGTGCCCAGCACCCGGTCCAGCGGCCCGTAGGCAAAGGTGCCCGCGATCATCGCCGCCCCCATCACCAGCGTCGCCAGCCCGACGGCCTGGGTGCTGAGCCCGTAAACATCGCTTAAGTAAGGCCCGATCCACAGCCCCCTGAGCGCGCCGGACGGCGCATAGGCCACCAGCATCAACGGAAAGATTGCCCACATTACCGGCATCTTCAGCAGGTCCAGCACCGATCCCTTGTGTTCCCCTTCCGGCTTGTCCGGATCGCTCACGGTCAGGAAAATCCCCGCCGCCACCGCAACCGACACCGCCGCCAGCCCGGCCAGCGTGCCGCGCCAGCCGAGCAGATCCACCGCCAGCGCCGTCGGGTAGGACGCCACCAGATTGCCCGCGGACCCCACCCCCAGCATCACCGCCGCCAGCGTTGCAAAGCGCGCGGGCGAATACTGGCGGGCAAAGATGTAGTAGGACGCCATCAGCACCGGCGAGCAGCCGATCCCGATCAGGAACATCGCCGCGCCCACATGCCAGGGAACCGTGGCCGCCGCAAACAGCGCTGCACCGCCGCCGCCGCCCAACAGCAGCAGCAGCGACGCCGTCCTGCGGGGACCCACATGGTCCAGCGCCCAGCCCACCGGCAGCTGCATGGCGGCAAACGACAGGAACCACAGGCTGGAGGCAAAGGCCAGATCATCCGGCGCCGCGCCGATATCCTGACCCAGCACCCCGGACAATACCGCCAGAAAGGCGCGGAAGAACTGGCTCAGCACATAGGCCAGGCACAATAAGATCAATCCCGCCTGCATGTTCTGCCCCCTGCATTTTTGTTACTGACGCACAGCTTGCATGTTTGGCGCCGCCGCACAATTTGTTTAGAAGGAGACGGCAGGCCGCGGGAGCGCGTCAGGGGGCTGAAAGACATGACACCGGATTCGTTCTATGCCAGCCTTCCCAAGGTCCGCGATTTCAATGCTCTCTCCGACCCGTCGGTCTTTGCGCCGCTGCCCGGCGGCTGGCTGCTCTGCTGCACTGATATCGTGAATTCCACCGGCCTGGTGAAGGCGGGCCGCTACAAGACCGTGAACATGGTCGGCGCCGCGGTGATCGCCGCAATGCGCAACGCGCTGGAAGGCGAGGCCTTTCCCTATGTTTTCGGCGGCGACGGCGCCTCCTTTGCGGTGCCGCCCAGCCACCAGGCCACGGCGCAGCGCGTGCTCGGCGCCTTGCGCAGCTGGACCGAAGATGAATACGGCATCTCCCTGCGCGCTGCGGTTCTGCCGGTCTCTGCAATCCGGGACGAGGGGCTGGAGGTGCAGGTTGCCCGCTACGCGGTGTCGGACCACGCCGATTTCGCCATGTTCAACGGCGGCGGCCTGGCCTGGGCGGAGGCGCAGATGAAGGCCGGCGCCTTTGCGGTGGCCCCTGACCCGCAGGCAGATCCGCCCGACCTCGCAGGCCTCTCCTGCCGCTGGAGCAACACCCCCGCCCGCCACGGCGTCATCCTGTCGGTGGTCGCACAGCCCGCCCCCGGCGCCAGCCCGCAGGATTTTTCCCGCCTTGCCGCCGAGGTGCTGGATCTGGCCGCCGAGCTGGAGGACAACGGCCACCCGGTTCCCGAAACCGGCCCCAAACTGCAGTTCCCGCCCGCCGGGCTGACGCTTGAGGCCAAGGCCTCGCACGGGCGGCTGCCGGTCCTCCTGCGGCAGTTGCACCTGTTCTTTCACAGCGCTCTGGCCGGGCTGATCTTTGTGACCCGGCGCCCGGTGGGCGGCTTCGATCCCGTGCACTACCTGTCAATGCTGCGGGCGCATTCCGATTTCCGCAAATTCGACGACGGGCTGAAGATGACGCTGGACTGCACGCCCGGGATCAGCCGCCGCATCCGCGAGCATCTGCAGCAGGCGGCGGACGCGGGCCTTGTCCGCTTCGGCCTGCACGAACAGGACGCCGCCATGGTCACCTGCATCGTGCCCTCGCCGGTAGAGGACGGCCACATCCACTTCGTTGACGGCGCCGCAGGGGGCTATACGCAAGCAGCCGCCAATCTGGCGGCTGCATTCGGGTCCGGCAGGATAACGGCCTGACTTCAGACCGGGGCGAAAGTGCCCGCCTTGGGGTCATAGCATTCCAGCCCGCCCTCGCCGATGTCGGTCCACAGCCCGTGCAGGCTCAGCTCGCCCGCTTTCACCGCCGATTCGATGAACGGGAAGGTCATCAGGTTCTCCAGCGAGGCGACAACCGCCTGACGCTCGAACTGGCGTGCCTGTTCAACCGGATCCTGGATGCCCTCAACCCCTTCGAACTTGGGCTTCAGGATGTCCATCCAGCGCCCGACAAAGCTGGTCTTCTCCTCCAGCTGCGGCGCATTGCCCTTGCACATGTCGATGCAGCCCTGCACGCCGCCGCACTGCGAATGGCCCAGCACGATCAGATGCGAGACCTTCAGCGCGGTGACCGCATATTCCACCGCCGCCGAGGTGCCGTGGTGGTCGCCATCGGGCGCAAAGGGCGGCACCAGGTTGGCGATATTGCGGTGAATGAAGAACTCGCCCTGGTCGGCGCCGAAGATCGACGTCACATGCACCCGGCTGTCGCAGCAGGAAATCACCATCGCCCGCGGCCGCTGGCCTTCGGTTGCCAGACGGCGGTACCAGCCCTGGTTTTCCTCGTAAGAAGTGGCCTTCCAGCCGTGATAACGGGTCACCAGATAGCTCGGGAGAGGCTTGGCAAATTCCATTGTCGAATCCTCGGTTCGTTTCGCGTTGCCGGCCGTATTAGCCTGCATTGTCTCAAAATTCGAGGGATTTGATCCGCCCGCGGAAACCTTTTGAAAACTTATGGCTTCCAAATTGGCAGACGTGCCGTGGGGGTACAAAGAATTGGGTGAATGTGGTGGCCAATATACTGACAGTGATGCACTCCGAGACCGTGCGCTTGGATCCTGACAAACTTTCCGAACTCTACGAACAGCTCGGCGAAGCCGGTGCTGAGGACGTCGTGTGCCGCGCGATTGAGGAAATGGCGGTCCGCCTGACGCATTGCGAGCGTCTGTGGCGGCAGAACGATATGATGAACCTGCGCAAGAGCGCCCGGTCGCTGATTGCCATGGCCGAACAGATCGGCATGACCGCGCTGGCAAACATTGCCAAGGACGTGACCGTCGCAATTGATTCCGAGGACGCGCCGGCCGTGGCCGCCATCCTGTTCCGGCTGATGCGGGTGGGTGAACGCTCGCTGACGGCGGTTTGGGACCAGCAGGACATGACGATCTGACATTTGTGCAGCCCGCAGGGCTTGCAGGCCGCGCCGCGGCGGCTACTCTGGCGCATCAGAAGTGATTGCAACCGGAGTTTTTTCCATGCCGCCAGTCTTTGCCGCACCCGGCCCGGACGCCTGCCCTGTGCACGTGATTGCAAGCGATGAATTGAACAGCTGGCTGCCGGGCCAGCCGCCGCGCGTTCAGGCCTGGGTATCGGCGCAGGGTTTCACCGGCGCCTGCGGCCAGGCGCTGACGGTGCCGGATGCCGAAGGCCGGATTGAAATGGCCCTGGCAGGCTACGGCAGCGCCGCCCAGCGCGCGCGCCGCCGCTTCGTGCTGGCCGAGGCGGCGCAGAAATTGCCCGCGGGCACCTACCGCATCGCCTCCGGCCTGCCCGCGGAAGATGCCGCCAGCGAGGCCCTTGGCTGGCTGCTCACCGCCTACCGCTTCAACCGTTACAAGGTTGCCAAGGGTGAAACCGCTGCCCTGCAGGCGCCCGAGGCCGTGGATGCCGCTGCCGTTCAATCGCTGGCCGCCGCCGAATGCCTGACCCGCGACCTGATCAACACCCCCGCCTCCGACATGGGCCCGGCAGAGCTTCAGGCCGCAGCCGAGGCCCTGGCGCAGGAGTTCGGTGCCGAGGCCTCCGTTGTTCTGGGCGAGGACCTGCTGGAACAGAACTTCCCGCTGATCCACACCGTCGGCCGCGCGTCGGTCCGCGCGCCGCGGCTCATCGACCTGCGCTGGGGCAGCACCGGCCCCAAGCTGACCCTTGTGGGCAAGGGCGTCTGTTTCGACACCGGCGGGCTGAACCTCAAGCCCGGAAACAGCATGGCGCTGATGAAAAAGGACATGGGCGGCGCGGCCAACGTGCTGGGCCTGGCCCGCATGATCATGGATGCCGGGCTGAACTTGCAGCTGCGGGTGCTGATCCCGGCGGTGGAAAACTCGGTCTCCGGCGCCGCCTTCCGCCCCGGCGACGTGCTGATGTCGCGCAAAGGGCTGACGGTGGAGAACAACAACACCGACGCCGAGGGCCGCCTGGTGCTGGCCGACGCCCTGGCCTTGGCGGCAGAAGACGCGCCGGACCTGCTGGTCTCCATGGCCACTCTGACCGGCGCGGCCCGCGTTGCCGTCGGCCCGGATCTGTCGCCTTTTTATACCGGTCACGACGGCGATGCCGCAGCGCTTGCCGTCAGTGCGGCCCGCACCGCTGACCCGGTCTGGCGGATGCCCTTCCATGAACCTTACGAGAGCATGATCGAACCGGGTATTGCCGATCTGGACAACGCCCCCTCCGGCGGGTTCGCAGGCTCGATCACCGCCGCCCTGTTCCTGCGCCGCTTTGCCGGGGACACCCGCTACATGCATTTCGACATCTACGGCTGGACCCCGGGCGACGCGCCGGGCCGCCCCAAGGGCGGCGCCCTGCAGGGCGCCCGCGCGCTGTTTGCCGCGCTGCCGGACATGCTGGAGCTCTGATCCCATGGCTGACCGCCGCCGCACGCCGGCAAATGACCGGATCGCTGCTGCCCATCTGCAGGACGCGCCCGAAGGGCTGATGCGGGTGGACGGCACCGCTGCCCGCATCGGCGTCCCCGTCGCGGACCTCCTGCGCGCGCCGGACGGCGCCCGCGACCGCCAGCTGGTCTATGGCGAGCCGGTCACGGTCTACGAGGACCAGGGCGGCTGGGCCTTTGTGCAGGCGGCCAAGGATTCCTACGTGGGCTATGTCCCCAGCGCCGCGCTGGCCGTACCCTTCGAGGCCACGCATTGGATCAGCGCCCCGGCCACCCACGCCTATTCCGCGGATGATTTCAAATCACCGGAAACCCATGCGCTCAGCCATGGCAGCCGGGTGCAGGTTCTTGGCGGTGAGGGCCGGTTCGCGGAGACCAATCTCGGCTTCATTCCGGCCTGCCACCTGTCCCCCTTGGGCGCCCACGCGGAGGACCCGGCAGCAGTCGCGGAACTATTCCTCGGCACGCCCTACCTCTGGGGCGGCAACAGCCGCTTTGGCATCGACTGCTCCGGTCTGGTGCAGGCCGCGCTGCTGGCCTGCGGCACAGCTTGCCCCGGCGACAGCGATATGCAGGAGGCGGAACTGGGCGAGCCCGCCCCCGCCGCAGACTACCGGCGCGGTGACCTTTTATTCTGGAAGGGCCATGTTGCGATGGTGCGGGACGCCGAAACCCTGATCCACGCCAACGCCCACGATATGGCCGTTGCCATTGAACCCATCGCCGCGGCAATCGAACGGATCAAGGCCCAGGGCGACGGCCCGGTCACCGCACACAAACGGCTGGCGTAGGCACCGGCGCCTGCCACGGTCCGCAAAAAAATCTTACAAAGATTTTTGGCCGGAATTTTTTGAAAATTCCGGTCCCGCTCCGCCGCAAGCCTTGCGGCTACTCCACGGAGCGGATCAGCTTGCGCTCCAGCACCCTCAGCACGGTCTTCAGATCCGCCCCGCGCTTCAGGATATGCCCGTCCATGCCGACCACCGAATACTGCCCCTGCCGCTGCCGCAGCTTGGGGCGCTTTTCAATCCGGTAGAGCGGATGCTCTGCCGTGCGCCGGAAAACGGAGAAGACTGCCAGATCACGCAAGGAGGAAATCCCGTAATCGCGCCACTCTCCCGCTGCGACCATGCGGCCGTACAATGTCATAATGACCGACAGTTCCCGGCGGTCAAAGGCGACTTGCTGAGGTATGGGAGATCCGGGAAAAGGCTGCACCTGATCAAAGCTCATAAGATAAAGGTTGCCCCATTCCTGCGGCAAATCAAGGTTTATCGCCTTCGAATTTTCGTATGGTGCAGGATGCGCACAGGTTCAAATACCCCGTTTTGCCCGGCTTTCTCCCCGCTCAGGCCGCCGCCAGCGCGCCGCACTGCACCCCCAGGATCTGCTCCAGCGCCATCCGTCCGGGCGCGGTCAGCAGCAGCCCGCGCTTGTGCCGGTGCCGCTTGACCCAGCCGCTGTCCAAGGCGTGCTCCAGAATCTGCCGCCCCATAGGGCCGGCCACATGCAGCTTGCGTTCTGTCCAGTCCAGGCAGGGCCGCGCAAAGGGCTGGCGGCCTGTTTTGTCCGGCAGAACCACCCCCAGTTTCAGCCATTCCGCGGCGGGCACTGCGCGAAAGGCGCCCTGCTCCTCTACCAGCATGCCGCGGTCCAGAAAGGCGCGGGTCATCGCCACCGCCAGCGGGCCTGCCAGATGGTCGTAGCAGCTGCGCAGCTGCGCCAGCCCGCCCGCCTTGCGCTGCTGGGCGCGATGCAGGCTGTCCGCTGGCGCAATTGCCGCCAGCTGCTCCAGCGCATGGGCCACCTCTGCGCCTGCCAGCCGGTGATAGACACAGCGCCCGCGCTTTTCCGCCACCACCAGCCCTGCGTCCTGCAGCAGCCGCAAATGCGCCGAGGCGGTCTGCGGCGTCACCCCCGCAGCCGCCGCCAGCTCCTTGTTGGTATAGGCGCGCCCTTCCATCAGCTCGCACAGCATCTGCGTGCGGCTGGCGTCGCTGATGGCCTGGCCCAGAATATCGAAACGCGGTGTGATCATGCCCCTACCCTATGCGGTTTGCGCCGGGACACCCAAGCAAAACCCTTCGCCGCGCACCGAACTGTCCCTCCGTTTCCGCCGGCCCAGTCACGCAAACGACCCATGGCAGAACCAGCCCGGCGACAGCGCGCCACCATGGGCAAAGAACAGCCACAGCCGCGCCCCGCAGCCCGTCACCACCACCCAGTAATCGCGCACCCCGCTGCGCCACTCGGGGTCTTCCAGCCACCACTCGGGCGCAATCCGCTCCGGCCCCTCCGCCTCTGCCAGCGCCCAGTCCCGGCCCCGCCAGCGGAACAACTCCGGCACCTGCGGCACATCCGGCGCATGGACCAGCTCGGGCCGCCACAGCCGCAGCGGCCGCGGACGCGGCGGCTGCGGCCAGTCCCCGGCGGCAGGCTCCGACCAGGCCGCCGCCTGCACGGTGAAGGTTTTCTCCGGGATATGGCTCTCCGCCGGGTGACAGCGGGTGATGGCCTCCATCCCCAGCCGCGCGCCCAGCCGGCCGATCAGATCCTCCAGCGCCGTGCCGTCCTCCTGCCGCGCCCGCGCCGCGGCACTTGCCTGCAGATGGCCCGCCGGGGTGCGGGCGTGAATGGCTTCGGCCTGCAGAACCTCCAGCCGCAGCATGTCGATGCCGTAGCCCGCGTCGATCTGCTCCAGCTTCATCTCCAAGAGCGGCCGGATGCGGGCGGGATCGCGGCTGGCACGGGCCAGGCCCAGGGTCACGGCCTCCATTTCCTGATCACAGCGGTGCGCCTCCAGCCGCAAAACCCGCGCCCCCTTGCCGCGCGCCTCCAGCCGGGCGCACAGCCGCGGCAGCATCCGGTCGATGCCTGCCAGCAGATCCTCCATCAGCCCGATCGGCTCCGGCAGGGTCAGCCGCACCGCAAAATGATCCGGGCTGCGCGCGGGCGAGACCGGCTCCGGCGCGCTGCCCATCGCCTGGTCCAGCCGCAAGACCAGCCCCTGGCCGAAGCGGCGCGCCAGGCTGGCCCGCGGCTGGCCCAGCAGGTCGCCGATCCGCCGCAGCCCCAGCCGGTTCAGCTGCGCCACCGTGGCGCCGTCCAGCCGCAACGCCGCCACCGGCAGCGGTGCCAGCGCGCCATAGGCCTGGCCGGCTTCAGCAATCCTTCCCAGCTGCGGCGCCGCCGCCTGCAGCTGCGGCGCCGCCCCGCCCCGGGTCCAATGACGCCGCTTGACGCTCTGGCGCCTCTGCGCCCGCGCCCGGGTCGCGCGCGCCTCCTGGTCGATGGCGTCACCCGACCGCTCCGGCGCCGCCTCCTCGCCGGCATAGCGCGCCAGCGCCCAGGCCGCGCCCAGGGTGTCCGCCAGCCCCATCCGCACACTGAGGCCCATCTCCGCGCAGTCCTGCCCCGCTGTCTCCATCAGCGCCGCCTCGCTGCCGAACAGATGCGCGCAGCCGGTGAGGTCGATGGTCAACCCGTCCTCCCCGGCCTCCGCCACCCAGGGGCTGAACTTGCCCGCCCAGCGCCTGAGTGCAGCCAGAAACGCCGCCTCCGCCGCGCGGTTGCGCGGCCGCACCACCAGGCCCGCGCACATCGCATGGGCATCGCGCAAGGGCTGGCCGGCCTGCAGCCCCTCTGCCGAGGCGGCAAGATTTAACGCGGAAATAACCTGGGTGTTGGACACTTCCTCGGCAACGGCCAGCGGCCCGGCAATGCCGCCGCGCTCCGCCCGCAGAATGCGTTCGGCGCCAAGGCGCGGAAACCACAGCGACAGGATGCGGCGATGGGGCATGGGCAGATCACGCGGCAGGGGCCGGCAGACGGCAGGTGCAGACGGCAGGTTACAGGAGTTTCAGTGCAGATGTTCTTATTTTGTTCCAATCCTTCGATTCGGTCAATCCGGCCCGGCACCGCACCATGACCCTGCGCCTATGGAAACCGCTCGCCTGCCTTGCGCTCCTCGCGGCCCTTGCCGCCGGGCCTTCTGCCCCGGTCACTGCCGGTGACGGTGTCAGCAAGCATGTGACCCGCCGCATCACCCTGATGACCACGCAAAAGGCCGCCATGGATGTGCTCACTGCCATGATGGCCGGGCGCGCCGTCTTCGATCAGGGCAAGGCGCGTGCCGCCCGGCGGCAGCTGATCAAATCCACCAGCGGCATCCGCAAGCAGTTCCGCAAACACCGGATGGACCCGCGCAGCCACGCCCGACCACAGATTTGGACATCCTGGGATGATTTCGAAGCCCGGGCCAAATCAGCCGAAATTGCGGCCAGAGCCCTCAGCACCCGCTCCCTGCCCGCCCTGCGCCGCACTCTGCCCGGGCTGATGCAGGGCTGCCTCAGCTGCCACGAGACCTACCGCAGGACCCCCAACAGCTTTACCACGCATTGACCGGGACAGACCGGATCAAGCCCCGAACCGCGCCATGAAAGTGTCAATCGCGCCGCTGATCACCCGCTCGCGCTCAGCCTCGGTGAACGCGGTGTCGATCTTGAACAGAAAGCGCAGGAACACATCGGCCTTGCACAGCTCGATGAACTGCGCGGCGGCCAGGTCAGCGTCTTCGATCTTCAGCTCCCCCCGCGCGGCCGCAGCCTCGATATAATCGCGAATCTCGCCGTGCAGCACCATCGGCCCGCTTTCATAGAACATCGGCCCCAGCTCCGGGAACCGGTCGGCCTCCGCCACGAAAATGCGGAACAGCTGCAGGCTGAAACCGCCCAGCAGCACCCCGTGCACCCGCTCCGCCGCCGCCCGCAGCACATCCCGCGGCCCGCAGCTGCCGGGCGCCAGATCCAGCGAGGCATCCGCCTGCTGCACGCAGGCAGAGCGCACCACCTCCATGAACAAGACCCGCTTGTCGGGGAAATAGCTGTAGAGCGTCGCCTTGGAGACCCCCGCCGCCTTGGCGATCTTATCGACGCTGGCGCCCTCGAACCCGTCCGCCAAGAACACCTCGCGCGCGCCGTCCAGGACCTGATCGAATTTGCGGCCGGTGCGCAGGACGCTGGCTTGCTGGTTCATGCGGGCTCCGTTGGCTGCGTAGGGTACCCCTAATGTAGCCTGCGCCGCTCCAATGCAACAGCAGAACCCGCATCATCTTGCGCTCCCTCGCGGAACCGTTATATTTAGAACTATTCTAAATTGAGGGGCGGCAGATGCGTTTTTTCACTCAGCGCAAGCATTTTGCGGAGCTATCGGAACAGGAAGTCCTCGCCCTTGCGATCTCCTCCGAGGAGGACGATGCGCGCATCTACCGCGGCTATGGCGAACGGCTGCGCGCCGAATACCCGGCCTCTGCCGCGATGTTCGACGGCATGGCGGCAGAGGAGGACGGGCACCGCGCCCAGCTCATTGCCCTGCACGAGGCGCGGTTCGGCCCGGCGATCCCGCTGATCCGGCGTGAGCATGTGGCAGGCTACTATGCCCGCCGCCCCATCTGGCTGATGGAGAACCTGAGCCTCGACCGCATCCGCGACGAGGCCCGCGCGATGGAACGCGACGCCGAGCGTTTCTACACTTCCGCCGCCGCCCGCACCCAGGATGCCGCCACCCGTAAATTGCTGGGTGATCTGGCCGCTGCCGAGGCTGGCCACCAGGCCCGCGCCGGTGAGCTGCAGGAGGCGCACCTGGACTCCGGCACCCGCGCAGACGAGGACCGCGCCGCCCACCGCCAGTTCGTGCTGACCTGGGTGCAGCCGGGGCTGGCCGGGCTGATGGACGGCTCGGTCTCCACCCTGGCGCCGATCTTTGCCACCGCCTTTGCCACCCAGGACACCTGGACCACCTTCCTGGTCGGCATGGCGGCCTCGGTCGGGGCGGGCATCTCGATGGGCTTCACCGAAGCCGCCTCCGACGACGGCCAGCTGTCCGGCCGCGGCTCACCTCTGAAACGCGGCCTCGCCTCCGGCATCATGACCACCGTGGGCGGCCTTGGCCACGCCCTGCCCTATCTGATCCCGGAATTCTGGACCGCCACCACGCTGGCGCTGCTGATCGTGTTTGTGGAGCTCTGGGCGATCGCCTGGATCCAGAACAAATTCATGGAAACCCCTTTCTGGCGCGCCACCATGCAGGTGGTGCTGGGCGGCGCGCTGGTGCTGGGTGCCGGCATGCTGATCGGCAGCGGCTGACCTAAACAGCGCAAGCCCTCCCGCCCGCGCCGGAGCAGCCAAAGGCTGCCCCTCCCCGGTTGGGCCCTGCAGCGCTGACGCGCTGCGGGTTGCTCCGCTTGGCCAAGGCAGGGTCAAGGGCGGCACAGCCGCCGCGCGCCAGCGCGGTTTACCCTTGAGGATGCCTTGAACGATATCACAATCGGCCAAGCGCTCTTAGGGCACACCTGCCCATAGAACGCGTCTCAGCAGTGACCCCTCCCAGCCCTGTGCGCAGCACAGGGCCGCGCCCAACTGTGAAGGGCAGTCTCTGGACTGCCCATGAGCAGGCGGGAGAACACCCCTGCCCGTTCATAACCTGCCCCAAAAACAGCCTTTGCCAATTGGTCAGCTCTTGTTACCAATCCCCATGGCTGAGATCTTCTTCCGCACCCTGCCCTTCTTCGCAATCATCGGCCTTGGCTACTGGGCCGGGCGCAGCCGCTTCTTCACCGAGGACGCCACCGCCTATCTCACCCGTTTTGTGTTCTACTTCCCGCTGTCGGCGATGATCTTCGGCTTTGCCGCCAACCTCACCTTTGCCGAGGTCTTCGACCCCACTCTGATCCTTGGCTATCTGGCGGGCACCCTCGCGGTCTATTTGCTGGTGACAGCCGTCGCCATGGCCCGCGGCCTGGACGTGCCCACCGCAGCGGTTGAGGCGCAATGCGCGGCAATCGGCAATGTGGGTTTTCTGGGCCTGCCGATGATGGCGATCCTGTTCGGCCCGGCCTCGGTGGCGCCGATGATGGTGGTGCTGAGCGTTGATCTGGTGGTGTTCTCCTCGCTGATCGTGATCCTGATCAACGCGGGCCGCGGCCAGGGGCTTGGTCCGGCGACCCTGAAACTGGTCGGTCTGGGCCTCATGAAAAACCCGATGATCCTGTCCATTGTCGCGGGCCTTGCCTGGTCGGCCTCCGCCCTGCCGATCCCGGGCCCGGCAAACGATTTCCTCACCATCCTCGGCGGCGCCGCAACGCCCGGCGCGCTGTTTGCCATTGGCGCCTCGCTCGCCTCGAAATCGGCGGAACGGGTGCAGGTCGCAGGCTGGCTCAGCTTTGCCAAGCTGGTGCTGCACCCGGCCTGTGTCGCCCTCGCGGTGCTGTGGCTGATCCCGGCGGCGCCGTTCTCAGCCGCCGTTGCCATCGCTGCTGCATCGCTGCCGGTGGCGGGCAATGTCTATATGCTGGCGCAGCACTATGGCGTGGCCCCGCACCGGGCCTCAGCCGCCATCTTCATCTCCACCATTCTGTCGATCGTCACCGTGCCGGCGGTGATCGCCTGGGTCTCCGGCCCTTAAAGCCGGATCACGTAATCCTTGCGGGTGGTTTCGATCACCTCCCAGGTGCCGCTGAAACCCGGCCGCAGGATAAAGCTGTCGCCCGCCGCCAGCGGGTATTCAGTGCCGTCGTCGCTGGTGATCACCGAGCGCCCCTGCAGGATCCGGCAGTATTCCCACTCGTCATAGGAAATCCGCCACTTGCCCGGTGTCGACTGCCAGATGCCGCAGTACAGCCCGTCGCGTTCCTCGGCGTTCCAGGTGGTGAAGACCGGATCGCCTGCCAGCACCTTCTCCGCTGCCGGGCGCTCCACCTCCGCCTCCGCGGCCTCCGGTGTCAGTCTCAGAAAATCGCTCATGGCGCTGTGCCTCCCTCTTGCCTTGGCGGCGGACTGTCCCGGTTTTCGCACCGGCTGTCCAGCACTCCCTTGCGCAAATGCGGCATCCTCCTGGCGGCCAAAGCCCCGGTTATTTGCGAATTCGCAATCCTTGTGCCGCAAAAACCGGCATTGCTGCCGCCCATCCGCTGGACCCTGAGGCCTTCAGCAGGTAGCGGTAGGGCTAACAGATTTTGAGGAGCCTCACCCATGGAAACCGTTTCCGAGAACCGCGCCTTTGGCGGCACCCAGGGCGTCTACAAACACGCCAGCAGCGCCACCGGCGGCGACATGACCTTTGGCCTGTTCCTGCCAGAGGAAGCCAAGGACGGCCCGGTGCCGGTGCTGTGGTATCTGTCGGGCCTCACCTGCACCCATGAAAACGCGATGACCAAGGCGGGCGCCCAGGCCTGGTGCGCCGAGCAGGGCATCGCCATCGTCTTCCCCGACACCTCCCCCCGCGGTGAAGGCGTGGCCGACGATGACGCCTATGACCTGGGCCAGGGCGCAGGCTTCTACGTGAACGCCACGCAGGACCCCTGGGCGCCGCATTTCCGCATGTGGGACTACGTCGCCGAGGAACTGCCTGCACTCCTGGGCGAGACCTTCGCCATCGACCTGGACCGCCAGGCGATCACCGGCCACTCCATGGGCGGCCACGGCGCGCTGACCCTGGCGATGAACCTGCCTGGCCGCTACAAGTCGGTCTCTGCTTTCGCGCCGATTTCCAACCCGACCGCATCGGACTGGGGCCGCAAGCAGCTGAGCGCCTATCTGGGCGACGATGAAGCCGCCTGGGCCAAGCATGACGCCACCCTCCTGATGCGCGAGAAAGGGTTTGACGGCCCGGTCCTGATCGACACCGGAACCGCCGACCAGTTCATCGATCTGCTGAAGCCCGAGGCGCTGGCCCACGCGGCCGCCGAACGCCGCCAGCAGGCCACCCTGCGGATGCAGCCAGGCTATGACCACAGCTATTTCTTCGTGTCGACCTTCATGGAGGAGCACGTCTCCTTCCACGCCGACGCGCTGTACCAGAACTAAGAAACGAAGGACGCGGCCATGAGTGAAGACTTTGATTATGACCTGATCATCATCGGCTCCGGCCCCTCGGGCCGCGCCGCCGCCATCCAGGCGGGCAAACTGCACCGCCGGGTGCTGGTGATCGACCGCAAGGACCGGCTGGGGGGCGTGTCGGTGCACACCGGCACCATCCCGTCAAAGACCCTGCGCGAAACCGTGCTGAACCTCTCCGGCTGGCGCGAGCGGTCGTTCTACGGCCGCTCCTACCGGGTGAAGGACCAGATCGAGGCCAACGACCTGAAGGCGCGCCTGCACATGACCCTCGATTACGAGGTCGACGTGCTGGAGCACCAGTTCAACCGCAATCACGTGGACACCCTGCTGGGGCTGGCGAAATTCATCGGCCCGAATGAGGTCGAGGTGGCGACCGAGGCCGGCGAAACCACCCGCCTGACGGCAGAGAAATTCCTGATCTCCACCGGCACCAAGACCTACCGCCCGGACTACGTGCCCTTCAACGGCAGGACCGTGGTGGACGGTGACGAGTTCCTGGAGATGGCAGAAATCCCGCGCTCGCTAGTGGTGATCGGCGCCGGGGTGATCGGGGTGGAATACGCCACCATGTTCTCCGCTCTCGACGTGCGCGTCACCCTGATCGAGCCGCGCGAGACCTTCCTCGACTTCATCGACAAGACCCTGATCCAGGACTTCACCCACCAGATACGCGAAAACGGCGTTGACCTGCGGCTCGGCTCCGCCGTCGAAAGCATCGAGGACGCAGGCGAGCATATCGAAGTCACCCTCGACAACGGCCGCCACGTGCGCGCCGAGATGCTGCTGTTTGCAGCCGGCCGGATGGGCGCCACCTCCGCCCTGAACCTTGAGGCCGTCGGCCTCAAGACCGACCACCGCGGCCGCCTCAGCGTGGACCGCAAGACCTACCAGACCGCGGTGCCGCATATCTATGCGGCGGGTGATGTGATCGGCCACCCGTCGCTGGCCTCCACTTCGCTGCAGCAGGGCCGCGTTGCCGCCTGCCACGCGCTGGAAACCCCGACCCTGCCGGAAAGCCCCTGGTACCCCTACGGCATCTACTCGGTGCCGGAAATGTCCACCTGCGGCATGTCCGAGGAGGAGCTGAAGGAGCGCGGCATCCCTTACGAGGTCGGCGTCGCCCGCTTCCGCGAAACCTCCCGCGGCCACATCATGGGGCTGGAGCACGGCATGCTCAAGATGCTGTTCTCGCTGAAGACCCGCCGGGTGCTGGGCGTGCAGATCGTCGGCGAAGGCGCGACGGAACTGATCCACATCGCCCAGGCGGTGCTGAACCTCAAGGGCACGGTGGACTACTTCGTGCAGAACACCTTCAACTACCCGACCCTGGCCGAGGCCTATAAAATCGCCGGCCTCGACGCCTTCAACCGGATGCCGATCCCGGAAGAGTTCAAGGTCAGGAAACCCGCCCGCAAGACCAAAGCCAAACCCGAGGCCAAGGCGGAGAAAGCCCCCGCGGCCGAGAAGAAGGCGGCAGAGTGACCGCGCTTTACATCGACGCCGACGCCTGCCCGGTCAAGCAGGAGGCCGAGCGGATCGCCACCCGCCACGGGCTGCGCATGTTCGTGGTCTCCAACGGCGGGTTGCGCCCCTCGCAGAATCCGCTGGTGGAGAATGTGATCGTGTCTGAGGGCGCCGATGTGGCCGACATGTGGATCGCAGACCGCTGCGGCCCCGGCGACGTGGTGGTGACGGGGGATATCCCCTTGGCCGCCAAATGCATCGCGGCCGGCGCCCGCGTGCTGCGCCACAACGGCGAGCGGTTCACCGAAGCCAACATCGGCCAGCAGCTGGCGATGCGCGACCTGATGGCCGACCTGCGCGCCGCCAACCCCCTGGGCATGCAGGGCGGCGGCAAGGGCTTCACCAAGGCCGACCGCTCCCGCTTCCTGGATGCGCTGGAGCGCGAACTGCGCGCCGCCAAGGCGGGCCGCTAGGACATCGCGGCCTTAAGCGGCGCCAGATCCCCCTCCAGAACAGGGCGCAGGAAGGTCCGGTCATAGCGCCGGACAATGCCGTTTTCTCTGGCGAACCGGAATGCCGCCAGGCAGTCCTCATCCTCAAAACTCTTTGCGCGGTAGTCTTCATAAGCCGCCAGCGACGGGAAGGAAAACAGCGCCACCGCGAGATCATTGGCGCTTTCATGCGGCAGGAAATAGCCATGATGGGTGCCGCCGAAGCGCTCTACCAGCGGGATCCACGCCTTGGCGTAGACCTCAAAGGCCTCAACCTTGTCCGGGTGAATTTCGTAAGTGATGTAACAGGTGATCATGGCCGCCTCATGTGCTGGTTTGCAGCCAAACCTAAGCGCCGCTGCCCGCCGTGCCCAATGACTTTGCGTGATCCCTCTGTTCGCAAACGCAAATACACGCGCCCGCAGGCCAGCTCCCGGGTCAAGGCTCCGCGCCAGCGGACCGTGCTTTAGCACGGCTTGGCCTTGACGCGGGATCAGGCCGCCCCACACTCGGGCAGGCGCGTTCAGGGCAGACCTGCCCCTGAACCGCTTCTCAGCAGAAAGTCCAGCCTTTCCCCTACCCCAAACTGCCATGTTCCGCGGCCTAAAATTCCGCCCGGAATTTTGCCCGGAAAATTGCATTTTTCCGCCTCCGCCCATTGCCCGGCCAGATCAAATCCGCCACTGATCAAGGACAGCAGACGGGAGGGCAACCGCATGAGCGCAGAAGTCAAAATCAGCGTCCCCGGCCTGTTTGCCGCCGCCGGGGCCGGCATTGCCTTCTCTGTCATCGACATGATCTTCAAGTTCCTGTCCGGCGACTATCCGCTCTATGAAATGGTGCTGTTCCGCTCCGTCATCGCGGTGGCCGTCATGCTCGCCATCATCATGCCGCTGGAGGGCGGCTATCACCTGTTGCGCACCCATCAGCCCAAGCTGCACCTATTGCGCTGCCTAGTGGTGTTCTTTGCCAACATCTGCTTTTTCACCGGCCTCACCCTGCTGCCGCTGGCCGAAGCGGTGGCAATCGCCTTTGCCACGCCCCTTATCGTCACCACCCTGTCAGCCCTGTTCCTGGGCGAGCGCCCCGGCCCCTGGCGCTGGGGCGCGGTGGTGGCCGGGTTCCTGGGCGTGCTGATCATCATGCGCCCTGGTGCAGACACGTTCCAGCCCGCCGCCATCCTGCCGCTGCTGGGTGCCTGCGGCTATGCCACCCTGCATGTGCTGACCCGCCGCGCAGGCGGGTCCGAGGCCGGGGCGACGCTCGCCTTCTACCCGATGCTGGGCTTTCTGCTGCTCAGCGCGCTGGCCGGGCTGATCTTTGGCGACGGGCGTTTTGCCACCGGCGACAGCCCCGCCTTCGACTTCATCCTACGCGCCTGGATCTGGCCCGCGGCTGAGGACTGGCCCTATCTGATCGGTGTCGGCATCGCGGGCTCCGCCGGCGGCTATCTGGTCAGCCAGGCCTACCGCATGAACGAGGCCGCGCTGGCAGCCCCCTTTGAATACATCGCGATGCCGATGTCGGTCCTCTGGGGCGTGCTGATCTTCAACGAATGGCCCGACCTGCAGGTCTGGCTCGGCAGCGCCCTGATCATTGCCTCGGGCCTGGTCTCCGTCTGGCGCGAAACCCGCAAGAACCGCCCCGCCCCGCGGCCCCGCCCGCGCGCAGAAGGATAACCCCAATGCCCATTGACGCCGTCGTCTTCGACATTGGCCGCGTGCTGATCGAGTGGGAGCCGGAACGCTTCTACGACAGCCGCATCGGCGCCGCCCGCCGCAAGCAGCTGTTCGACGAGGTGCCGCTGGAGGAAATGAACCTGAACGTCGACCGCGGCCACCCCTTCCGCGGCAGCGTCTATGCGCTGGCAGAGCAGCACCCCGAATGGTCTGAGGAAATCCGCTGGTGGCACGACTGCTGGCTGCAGATGGTCCCGCGCGGCATCCCCCATTCCGTCCGCCTGATGCAGGCACTGCAGGCCAAAGGCATACCGGTCTTTGCTCTCAGCAACTTCGGCGCCGAGACCTTTGAGCTCGCCTGCAACACCTACCCCGCCTTGCGTGGCTTTGACCGCACATTTGTCTCCGCGCATCTGAAATGCATCAAGCCGGAGCCGGAAATCTATGCCATTCTCGAACGCGAAACCGGGGTGGCGCCGGGCAGGCTGCTGTTCACCGACGACCGCCCGGAAAACATCGAGGCCGCCGCTGCACGCGGCTGGCAGACCCACCTGTTCACCGCCCCCGCGCCGTTTGCGGCGCTGCTGGTGCAGGCGGGGCTGCTGACAGAGCAGGACGCCGCCTGAGACGGCCCGCAGGATGAAGGACAACATGCCCATGACCATCCCGTTCATCAGCTTTGACGAGGGCGAGGCGCTGCTCGACTGGATCACCTTCACGGACGCGCTGGCCGCCAGCCACGATCTGCCCAAGGCAGAGATCGGCGATACCTTCCTCTACCGCGGGTCTGACACGCTGCTCAGCCGCTCTGCCTGGATCGATGGCATGGGCCTGGCGGTGAAGACCGCCAATGTCTTCCCCGGCAACCCCGATGCGGGCAAGCCGATGATCAACGGCTCGGTGTGCCTCTACTCCGATGCGGACGGCACCCTTGAGGCCCTCGTGGATTTCCATCTGGTCACCAAGTGGAAGACCGCTGGCGACAGCCTGCTCGGCGCGCTGCGGCTCGCCAACCCCGATGCGCAAGAAGTGCTGATCGTCGGCGCCGGCACCGTCGGCGGCTCCCTGATCGAGGCCTTCTCCGCCGGTTTCCCGCAGGCGCAGATCCGGGTCTGGAACCGCACCGCGTCCAAGGCGCAGGAGCTCTGCGCCCAGTACCCCGGCACTAAACACGCCCCCGATCTGGAACCCGCCGTCAGGGCAGCGGATATCATTGTCACCTGCACCATGTCCCCGGTCCCGGTGATCAAGGGCGCATGGCTCCGCCCCGGCCAGCACCTCAACTTGATCGGCGCCTACCGCCCCGACATGCGTGAGGCCGATGACGAAGCCCTTACACGTGCGCAAATCTATTGCGACAGCTTCGGCACCACCCTGGACCACATCGGCGAATTCATGACACCGCTGGCCGCAGGCACCATCCAGCGCAGCGATGTGCTGGCGGATTTCTACAGCCTCAGCCGGTTCCCCGCCTATGACCCCGGGCAAATCACCCTGTTCAAGAACGGCGGCGGTGCCCATCTGGACCTGATGGCCAGCCACCACATCCTGCAAAAGTGGAAGGCCCGCACATGATCTGGCTGCTGCTTCTGGCCGTCCTTGCCATCGGCCTCGCCCCCTTCCTGCGCGAACATTTGCGCAAGCCGATGGATGCCCGGGCCCGCCAGACCGCCCCCGGCGCGCTGGCGCAGCTGCCCGGCGGCTGCACCCACTACCGTTGGACCGGCCCCCACCGCGGCCCGGTTGCGGTCTGCGTGCACGGGCTCACCACGCCGTCCTTCGTCTGGAACGGCATCGCCAAGGGGCTGGGCGCCATGGGCTACCGGGTGCTGACCTACGACCTTTACGGGCGCGGCTACTCTGACCGGCCCTCCGGCCTGCAGGACCGCGCCTTTTTCCTCAGCCAGCTGGAAGAGCTGCTGGTGGATCAGGAGGCCGGCGATGATATCACCCTGATCGGCTATTCCATGGGCGGCGCCATCGCCACTGCCTTTGCCGCCGCCCATCCCGAACGCCTGCGCGAGGTGATCCTGCTGGCGCCTGCTGGCTTCGGGCGCAGCCCGGACCGGGTGACGCAGATCATCCGCCATGTTCCGCTGATCGGCAGCTGGCTGATGCACGCAATCTACCCGTCCCTGCACATCCGCGGCACCGAGGCAGAGCGCACTCTCCCCTCCTCGGTGCCCGGCATCACCGAGCTGCAGCAGCAGGAATTGCGGTACCGCGGCTTCATCCCCGCGGTACTCGCCTCGCTGCGCGGCATCCTGAACGAGGATTTCACTGCCGAATTGCGCGGCCTTCACCAGAAAGGCGTGCCCGCACTGGCGATCTGGGGACAGGACGACGCAGTGATCCCGCCCACTTCAGCCGGCCGCCTGACAGAGCGCGCCCGCTCCGTCCGCCAGGAGGAGGTCCCCGGCGCCGGCCACGGCCTGCCCTATACCCACACCGACCAAGTGCTGGAGATCATCGCGGCAAACCACCGCCGCGGGTTGCTCTGAAAGCAGCGGCTGGGCGCGGTTGCTGCTTCTTTCTGGTCAATAATACCCGCAACGCACGGCCTGCCTCCCGGCAGGCCAGCCGCGTTACGCCGCCACCGGGGCTGCAGCCGGCTGACCCAGCGGACGCTCCTTCACCGGCAGATGCACAATCGCGCTGAACGCGCCGACACCAACGCCAATCCACCAGACCAGGGTGTAGTCGCCATAGGCATCATACATCCGCCCGCCCAGCCAAACGCCCAGGAAACTGCCCAGCTGGTGGCTGAAGAACACGATGCCATAGAGCGTCCCCATGTAACGCAGGCCATAGATATGCGCGACCAGCCCTGAGGTCAGCGGCACCGTCGCCAGCCACAGCGACCCCATCGCAACGGAGAAGATGATGACGCTCAGCGGCGTGATCGGGAACAGGATGAAGGCCGCCGCCGCAATCGTGCGCCCGGTATAGATCGCCGCCAGCAGGTATTTTTTGGAATAGCGCTTGCCCAGATAGCCCGCCAGCAGGGTGCCGCCCACATTGGCCGCCCCGATCAGTGAAATCGCCGCCGCGCCCAGCGCCGAGGTGGTGGTGATGCCAATGGAATGCAGCGCCCCGCCCGGCAGGATCGGCCCGCACATCTCAGTGACAAAGGCCGGAAAATGCGCGGTGACAAAGGCCAGCTGGTAACCGCAGCTGAAAAAGCCCAGGAAGATCAGCGTGTAAGACGGATCCTTGAACGCCTTCTTCAGGATCGCCCCCATGCTCTCTTCCAGTTCCGCCTTGCTGGCGGCCTCCGGCGCCCGCATCAAGGGCAACAGCGCAATCAGCGCCAGCACCACACCTGCAAACAGCAGAAAAATCGTTTGCCAGGGCAGAAAGCCCAGCAGCCACTCCGCCGTCGGCGCGCCGAAAATCTGCCCGGCGGACCCGGCCGCGGTGACAATCGCCAGCGACATCGAACGGTTCTCGTCCGAGCTCGCCCGCCCGACCACCGCCAGCACCACGCCGAACCCGGTGCCCGCAATGCCGAAGCCCACCAGCCATTCATAGGATTGCATCTCAAACGGCGTCGTTGACCAGGCGCTCAGCACCAGGCCCGCGGCATAGACAATCGCCCCCATGATGATCGCCTTGCGGTCGCCGATCTTCTCGGCAATGGCGCCGAAGATCGGCTGCCCGATGCCCCAGGCCAGGTTCTGGATTGCAATCGCCAGGGAGAACTCCGACCTGAGCCAGCCGAACTCCTCCGCAATCGGGATCTGAAAGACGCCAAAGGAGGCCCGCACGGCAAAGCTTGCCATGATAATGATGCAGCCCACGATCAGAACGGGGGTAAACAGCGGCGCGGAACGGTCCATGGGCTCTCTCCTGACAAGCCGGTGAACTGTCAGGGAAATCTGCCACCCGGTCAAATCAGGAATTTTGCGAGCATCATTAAGAAATTTTGATGTGAGAGCGGCTGCTCTTGCCTTTGCGCCTTCAATACCAAATCGTCGGCCGAGCCATGTGATGCAGAAACATAGAGCTAGGATCGTGTTCCAGCTCAACTCCTCTGTCCATCTGGATCGTTGTATGGATGAGTTCGGGACCAGACCCATACTCATGATAGAACAGGCCAATTGAGATCACACGATACGCGTCCGTTTCATGTACTGATCTGAAGCCCGTCAATGCGCCGCCACGCAACTTCTTTGCCTCAGTCGACACGCAGCGTCCTTCTCGTGAAGCAGCCAAATCAGCGCAGAACTGCTTTCGCTCCGCAAGATACCTTTGCCAGACTGATGCATGCGAGCCAGTGCCATAGGGTGCCAAAACCTCCAATCTCGCCTTCACTCGGCCCACACAAGTCAGACAGGTGTAGTGGATAGCTTCAGATGAAACACGAGCCTCCCATTCCCCTTTTTCCGCCATGCGCTGCAACAAGGGAGAGGCCGCCAGCCCCGAAATCCGCCCCTCCGAAGCAATGACTATTTGCGGCAAGAGCAGCACTGCCGCCGTCAATGAGGCCACAACTGTTTTCTTCTGAAAAATGTGCCGTCTTCCCATAAGGTACCAGCTCCAGCGCTAAGCAATTTTCAATCGGCCAATTGATCTTCAAAATCGATGCAAGCCAATAAAGCCGAACAAGATCTATCAACCAGCTTTGGCGCGGCATAGTCAAAGCCCTATCTTTCCATCCCCCGCGCCCCGCGCTATCCCTGTGCCATGACCCATCTGACCACGCTCTGCCGGCGGAAGATCGACGCGGGCGAATTGAAGCCCGACCCGGCCCAGGAGGCCGTGCTGCCCCATTTCGACCGCATCGCCGCAGGGCTGATGGCACCGCCGGTGAAACGCGGCTTCTTCCGCAAGGCGGAGTTTGAACCGGTGCAGGGGCTCTACCTCTGGGGCGGGGTCGGGCGCGGCAAGTCGATGCTGATGGATCTGTTTGTCGACAGTCTGGACGGCATCCCCGCGCGGCGGGTGCATTTCCATGCCTTCATGCAGGAAATCCACGCCAGGATGCACCAGGCACGCCAGGACGGTGTCGAGGACGCGCTGGCCCCGGCAGCGGCAGAGGTGGCGCAGTCGGTGCGGCTCTTGGCCTTTGACGAGATGCAGATCACCGACATCACCGATGCGATGATCGTCGGCCGTCTGTTCGAGGCGCTGTTTGCCGCTGGCGTTACGGTGATCACCACTTCCAACCGGGTGCCGGACGACCTTTATAAAAACGGCCTCAACCGGCAGCTGTTCCTGCCCTTCATCGGTCTGATCAAGGAGCATATGGCGGTGCATGAGATGGTCAGCGCCACCGACTACCGGCAGGACCGGCTGACCGGCGCCCAGGTCTATTTCGCGCCTGTGGACGGCGAGGCCCGGGCGCAGATCCGGGCGATCTGGCAGGATCTGTCGGGCGGCGGCGCGGCGCAGCCGCTGACGCTGGAGGTGAAGGGCCGCGAAGTCACCCTGCCCGCCTTCCGCAACGGGGTGGCGCGCGCCACCTTCTATGACCTCTGCGGCAAGATGCTGGGACCGGGCGACTACCTTGCCATCGCCGAGGAGGTGAAGGTTCTGGTTCTGGAGGACATCCCGCGCCTGTCCCGCAACAACTTCAACGAGGCCAAGCGGTTTGTGACCCTGATCGACGCTTTGTATGAGGCCAAGGTGCGGCTGATCTGCTCCGCTGCGGCACAGCCCGAGATGCTCTATGTCGAGGGCGAGGGCACCTTTGAGTTCGAACGCACCGCCTCCCGCCTGCGTGAGATGCAGGACAAGGACTGGGGCAGCGAAACCCCATGATCGTGCGTGAGACGCCCCGGCGGCGGGAGATTTTCCTGATCCTGAACGGATCGGTTGTGCCGCGTATCCTGCCCAACATCATCGGCGCCGCGCTCTGGGCGCTCCTCGTACTGGTGCTCGACCGCTATGTCATTGCGATGCCGCAGATTTCCATCGCCGCGATGGGCGTGTTCGGCCTGTCGCTGTCGCTGTTCCTCAGCTTCCGCAACAACGCCGCCTATGACCGCTGGTGGGAGGCGCGGCGGATCTGGGGCCGCATGGTATCGGATGTGCGCAGCCTGGCGCAGGAGCTCAGGATCTTTGCAGGCCACGGCCCGGACGAGGACTTCATCCTGACCCGCATCCTTGCCTTCCACCACCTGCACCGCGCCCAGCTGCGCGGTGACGAAGTGCGGGAGACGGTGGAGCATTGGGTTGGGCCGGAAGCCGCAGAGCCGCTGATGCAGGCGGAGAACAGCCCCAACGCCGCCCTGCGCGACATCGCCGCCCGCCTGCGCGAAATGGCAGAGGAGGGACGCATCGACGGCTTTGGCCAGCGCGCCCTGGCCGAACGGCTGGCCGCCTTCCCCGCCGCCCAGGCCGGGAACGAGCGGCTGCTGACCACGCCCTTGCCCTTCGTCTATTCGCTGCTGGTCTGGCGCACGACCTATCTCTACTGCCTGCTCTTGCCCTTTGCGCTCCTGGACAGCGCCGGCTGGTTCGAGCCGCTGGTGGCGGCGGTGGTGGCCTATGTGTTCTTCGGCCTCGCCGAGGTCACCCATGAGCTGGAGCACCCGTTCCGCAAACAGGCCAACTCAGTGCCGCTCAGCGCCCTGTGCCGGGTGATGGAAATCTCGGTTTGCAATGCGCTGGGGCGCGAGGCGCCGCCCAGGCTGGAGCCGGTGGATTACGTACTGGACTAGGAGCGGAGGGAAAAAAGGGGCGCTGCCCCCTCGGCCTTACGGCCTCCCCCCCGGAGTATTTGCAGAAAGATGAAGAATAGCCGCGCCAGCGGCGCCGGGCTGGGCGGGGTGAGACCGGCAGGTCGAAGCCGGGCGGGAGAACTTTCCCCGCCGCAGCCGTAAGCCTCAGCCGTTTTCGCGCAGGATATGGCCCGCCAGATAGAGCGAGCCGCAGATCAGCACCCGCGCCTGCGGGTCCTTGGCGGTGATCGCCTGCAGCGCCGCCATCGTGCTCTCCGCCGTGCCGGCCGCGATGCCCACGGATTTGGCCGCGGCCTCGGTCTCTTCGGCGCTCAGCGTGTTGATCTCATCCGGGATCGAAATCGCAGTCAGGCTTGCAACATGCGGCGCCAGCGGGGCCATGTAGCCGCTCACGTCCTTGGTGTTCAGCATGCCGCAGATCAGATGGGTGGGGCGTGCCGGCAGTTTCGCCAGCACATCCGCCAGCGCAATGCCCGCCGCGGCGTTGTGGCCGCCGTCCAGCCACAGTTCGGCCTCGGGTGCCGCCCCGATCAGCGGGCCGGTTTTCAGCTTCTGCATCCGGGCGGGCCATTCGGCGTTCGCCATTGCCGCCTCGCAAGCCGCCTCATCCGCGCCCAGATGGCGCAGTGCCGCCAGCGCCGCACCGGCGTTCTGAATCTGATGCGCACCCAAGAGCGCCGGCAGCGGCAGGTCCAGCAGGCCGTTTTCATCCTGGAACACCAGCCGGCCGCGCTCCTCCCAGACATGCCAGTGCTGGCCGTATGCAATCAGCGGCGCGCCAAGGCGGGCGGCAGTGGCTTCGATCACCTCCATCGCCTCCTCGGGCTGCGGGCCAACCACAACCGGCACGCCGCGCTTGATGATGCCGGCCTTCTCGCCTGCGATCTTGGCCAGCGTGTTGCCCAGGAACTGCTCATGATCGATGGAGATGGGGGTGATCACCGACACCTTGGGCGTGATCACATTGGTCGCATCCAGGCGCCCGCCCAGGCCAACCTCCAGCAGGGTGTAATCCGCCGGCGTGCGCGAAAACGCCAGGAGGCCGGCCACCGTGGTGATCTCGAAATAGGTGATGTTTTCGCCGCCGTTCCTGGCATAGCACTCGTCCAGCACCTCGGTGAGATGCGCCTCGCTGATCAGCTCCCCCGCCAGCCGGATCCGCTCATGGAACCGCGCCAGATGCGGCGAGGTATAGGCGTGCACGCTCTTGCCCATCCCCTCAAGCCCTGCCCGGATCATCGCCTGGGTCGAGCCCTTGCCGTTGGTGCCGGCCAGGTGGATCACCGGCGGCAGCTTGTCCTGCGGGTTGTCCAGCGCCGCCAAGAGCCGCCAGACCCGGTCCAGCGTCAGGTCGATGATCTTGGGGTGCAGCGCCATCATGCGGGCGAGGATCGCGTCGGAGGTCTGGGTCATCAGCCTGGGTCCTGTCAGGTCGGAAAGTCGTGTGTGGCAAAGAACAGCGCCCGCCCTGGAAGGGACGGGCGCTGACCGGCCTTCTCGGCCATGCGTATCTATCTAAACCGGTTTACTCGGCAGCTTCTTCGCTGACTGCGCCATCCGCCGGCGCGTTTGCGGCCTTGGCGGCGGCTTCCGCCTCCGGCGCGGGCAGATCACCCGCCACTTGCGGCGGCAGCCCCAGCAGCATGCGGATGATGGTGATCAGCTCTTCGCGCATCTCGGTGCGCGGGGTCACCCGGTCCAGCATGCCGTGGTCCAGCAGGTATTCAGCGCGCTGGAAGCCCTCGGGCAGCTTCTCGCGGATGGTCTGCTCGATCACCCGGGGGCCTGCAAAGCAGATCAGCGCATTGGGCTCGGCGATATGCACATCGCCCAGCATCGCATAAGACGCGGTCACCCCGCCGGTGGTCGGATGGGTCAGCACCACGATATAGGGCAGCCCCGCCTCTTTCAGCATCTCCACCGCAACGGTGGTGCGCGGCATCTGCATCAGCGACAGGATGCCTTCCTGCATCCGCGCGCCGCCGGCAGCCGAGAACAAGACCAGCGGGCGGCCCAGCTTCACCGCTTCCTCAGCCGCGGCGATGATGGCGTTGCCCACATACATGCCCATGGACCCGCCCATATAGGAGAAGTCCTGCGCGGCGGCGATAATGGGCGTGCGGCCGATCTCGCCCGCGGCCACCAGCATCGCGTCTTTCTCGCCGGTCTTCTTCTGCGCCGCCTTGATCCGCTCGGGGTATTTCTTCTGATCCTTGAACTTCAAGGGATCGGCCAGCGGCTCCGGCACCGCGATCTCGGTGAAGACACCGCCGTCAAACAGCGCTGTGAAGCGGTCCCGCGGGGTGATGTTCATGTGATGGCCGCAGCTGGTGCAGACGTTCTGGTTGTCGCTCAGCTCGCGGTGAAACAGCATGGTGCCGCATTCATCGCATTTCTGCCAAAGGTTCTCGGGCACTTCGCGGCGCGAAAAGATCGAGTTGATCTTGGGCCGGACGTAGTTGGTGATCCAGTTCATATTGCTTGCCTCTCCGGGGGCGCGGTTTGCCCCCCAGATAAGGCGCATTTGCCGCAATTGCAATCAGCGGCGTATGGCAAGCCGCGCGCAAAGCCAGCTGACCCCCATCAGAAGGAAATCCACCGCCATCCACGGCCGCAGCGCCTGCACGTCCGCCAGATCAAAGGGGATCAGATAGAGCGCAAGCCCATTGAGGCTGGTGGGAGAGCCGAACAAGAGCAGCGCCGTGACGTTGTTGAAGAAATGCACCGCCATTGCCGGGCCAAGGGTGCCGGCCCGCGCGGTCAGGTCCGCCATCAGCACCCCGAACAGCCCGGCCCAGGCGGTGATCACCAGCGCGTTGTCCCCGGCCTCGGCCGGCAGGTAATGGCCCAGCGCAAACAGCGCCGAGGGCACCAGCAGCCAGACAGCCGGATGGCGGAACCGGGCCGCCAGCGCCTGCTGGATATAGCCCCGGAACAGGATCTCCTCCGATCCGGTCTGCACCAGCACCGCGGCAATGGACAGCGGCAGCAGGCCGAGCCAGGTCCAGAACGGCAGGTTCCGGGTCATCGGCGGCCCCATGTCATAGGGCGGCAGGGCCATCAGCAGCAGGCTGAGCCCCAGAAGATACAGGCTGACCCGCCCGAACTGATGCACCAGCGGACGCAGATGGCCGGTCACGGTGGCAAAGCCGCGCTGGTGGAACAGCCGCGCCGCCATTGCCACCCCCAGCGACAGAAAGGCAAAGCTGCCCAGCAGCACCAGCATCGCGCCCGGCGTGCTGCCATCGGCCAGTCCCAGCAGCCAGTCGCCCGGGAACATCCCCGCCACCGCCACCTGCAGCGCCGCCGTCAGGGCAAAGCTGACCGAAGCCACCATCACCAGCCCCAGCATCAGGCGCCACAGCGCCGGCTGATGCCGGGCATAGCGCACCAGCGCCTCATGCGCCCTGTAGCTGTGCCTGTCGTGCATTGGTCCTCCGCGCCGCATCAGGATCAGGCGGCAATCCGGCCCACGTTATGCATTGCTGCAACGCCAAGGCAAGTCAGGCCCGCCTGCCGGCGGTTCTGGCTTGCCGCCCCGCCCCCCGCTCCGTAATGATTCCCGTAAAAAAACAAGACCGGCAGGACCAGCAGTGATCAGAACAAGCAACGGGAAACCCGTGCCTTTTGCCGCGCCCGGCGGAAAGGCGCCCAAGCGGCGCGGCGCAGCGGCGGCGATTGTGCTCGCAGCCCTCGCAGCGGCGGGATGCAGCCCCGCGCCCCAGGGGATGCCCTTTGCCTCCCGCACCGCCAGCCAGACGCCGCAGGCCGGGGTCCAGGTGATGTCCTTTGGCGGCGGCAATGTGCTTCTGGCCGCACCCGGCGCCTATTGCTTCGACCGGCGCAGCAGCCAGACCGACAAGGACGGCGGCTTTGCCCTTCTGGCCCATTGCAGCCGGATGGGCCGTCAAAACTGGTTCGGCGCCCGTAAGTCGGCGGTGCTCACCGCCTCGATCGGCCCGGCCAAACCCGCCGCCGCCGCCCCGCAGGCCGCTGACATCGCCGCCATGTTCCCGGGCGCCACGGTGCTGGAAACCCGCGAGGACCAGCTCCTGCCGCTGGTCAAGCTGGAGTTCCCCGGCGCCGTCGCCGACAGCGCCAGCCCGGTGCACTGGCGCGGCGCCTTCGTGCTCGACCGCCACCTTGTCGCGCTGGCGCTTTATGCGCCAGAGGGCAGCCGGGCGCTTGGCGGCCACGGCGCCGCCCTCCTGAACGAGATGACCCACCGCACGCTGGAGGCCTCCACCCTGCCATCGCTGGAAACCGCGGCGGCCCCGCCGCGCAGCGCCTCTGCCTCCGCCCTCCCGGCGCCCGCACCTGGCCTGCGCCCGCAGCCGCGCCCGGCTGAACTGCAGGCACTGGCAGCAAACAGCACAGAAGAGACAGGCAAAAAACGCGGGCTGCGCCAGCGGATTGCCGGTTTATTTCAATAGCCCCGACCGGTTACACTGCCGCCAGCCCCGCAGCGGGACCGGACAGGCACACAAGACCTTTTAACAGGCAAGAGAGAGCACTATGGGCAGGATCATGGACCGGTTGTTTCACCTGCGCAGCCTGCGCCGCTGGCGCGCCGCGGCTGAGGACTCCTCGCGCGCGCCGCTTGCCGAACTGCGCCGCCAGCGCAACCAGGCGCGCCAGCTGCGCACCCATCTGGACCGGCTCATCCACACTGCCGACGGCCGCCTGGCGCTGCCGCAGATCGGCTCATCTTTTTTTCCGCGCCCGCATGGCACCGACTGGTCCTGGCGGCCCCAGATGTGGCGCGGCCCCTTGCCGGAGCGCGGTCTTGCCGAAGTCCCGCCCAAGGCCCGCCTGGGCGATGAGGTGCAGCTGTTCCACGACTGCAGCGTTTCCGAACTGACCCTGCGCCAGCTCCGTAACACCCGCGAGGAGGATCTTGCCCCCTTCGGCCTGCGCATGGATGTGTTCAAATTCGACGGTTCCTTCCTGTCGCTGGTGATCGACCTGCCGCCCGAGGCGGTGCAGGGCATCACCCGTCAGCACCTGCTGCGGATCGACAGCATCATCGAATCCGAAAAACCGATCGAGATCTTCGCCCGCCTCAACATCCAGCACGGCCCCAACACCGAACAGCTGGTGCGCGAATTGCCCCAGGACGACAAGAACATCGTGGTCGAATTCGACCTCGCCTATTCCAAGCTGAACGAAAAACGGATCGAGAAGATCTGGCTCGACTTGATCTTTGAAGCCCCCGACCTGAACCAGGTGGTCCTGCGCGACCTGACCTTCTCGCGCCACCGCCGCGCGGCGATCTGAGGAACCCTGCCCCATGAGTGACCTGACATGAGCCGCCTGACACTGACCAAGATCCGCTTCCGCAACGGCATTTGGGAGGGCAAGATCGGCAACGCCCCCGCCACCGGCGCGCGGCCCGAAATCACCGTGATGTTCCAGGATCAGCCGGTCCGGGACGTGATCCTGACCGAGGGCCAGAAAGACGGCGACTGGCTGGTGGCCGTGCCGGTGCCGGCGGAGGCCGTAGCCGACGGCGTGCAGACCTTCGTGATCTTCGATGCCGCAGACAGCACCCGGCTGGGCGATTTCACCCTGATCGCGGGCGAGGCAGTGGCGGACGACCTGCGCGCCGAGGTGGAGCTGCTGCGTGCCGAGCTCGACATGCTGAAACGCGCCTTCCGCCGCCACTGCCTGGAAACGATGTAAGGTCCTGGCCCTCAGGGCTTATTCCAGCGCCTGAAAATGCGCGGCCAGCACCTGCATCAGTTTCGCATGCGGGATCGGGCCATAGCTGCAGCGTGCCACACCCGCCTGCCGCGCGGTCTCCAGCGTGATGCCGCGCATCATCGTGTTGACCGGCAGGGGGCAGCCCTCGCAGACCTGTGCAATCAGATCAGGATCACTCAGCCCCGGCACAAACAACCCGTTGCCGCCGGCCTCCGCATAGGCCGCCGCGCGCTCCAGCGCTTCGCCGACCAGCCCGGCGTGTTTTCCGGCGTCTTTTTCCTTCAGAAACAGATCGGTGCGCGCATTCACAAAGATATCCGCATCGGCTGCCCGCACCGCGGCCACCCGCCGCGCCTGCTCCTCGATGCTGTAAAAGCCCTCGCCGCCGACCACCTGATCCTCAAAGTTGAGGCCAACCGCGCCGGTCTCTGCCAGCCGTTTCACATTGGCGGTCAGCTGCTCCGGTTCGCGGGCGTATCCGCCCTCGAAATCGATGGTCACCGGCAGCTCCGTGGCGGCCACGATGCGCTCTGCATTGCCCAGCACAAACTCCAGCGGCACCTGTTCGCCATCCGCAAACCCCTGCGCTGCTGCCACCGGGAAGCTGCCGGTCGCCAGGGCCTTGGCGCCCGCCCCGGCAATCGCCCTGGCACTGCCTGCATCCCAGATGTTGTACAAAACCATCGGGTTGCCCGGCTGGTGCAGCGCCGCAAATGCCTTGGCGCGGTCGGAAAATGTCATGCTGAAATCCTCTGTCTGTAGCCTGTTTCAATCTCAATAAGCCGCTGCTTGCGCCACAACCCGCCGCCATAGCCGGTCAGCGCGCCGTCAGCTGCAATCACCCTATGGCAAGGCACCACCAGCGCCAGCTGATTTGCGCCGTTTGCGCGTGCAACTGCGCGTGTGGCCGAGGCGCGGCCCAGTTCGCGCGCGATCTGCGAGTAACTGCGCGTCTCGCCTGCCGGGATGGTCAGCAGATAGCGCCAGACCTCGCGCTCGAACCCGGTGCCATGCAGCGCCAGCGGGGTCCGGAACTCCGCGCCTTCGCCTGCAAAGAACCGGCGCAGCTCCTCCGCAATCTGCTCCGTCGGCGCCGGGCGGCCAAACCCCAGGCCGCCGGGCTGGCGTTGCTGCAGCTTGGCCACCTCGCGGGGCAGCGCCTTGCGGTCGGCAAACTCCAGGAGATGCAGCTGATGGGCACAGCTGATCGCAATCATCGCGCCCAGCGGCGTGTCGATCCAATCCGCCAGCAGAAGCGCATCCTTGCGGAACACGCCCGGCGCAATCCCAACCAGCTTGGCAAAGGCCGCACGGAAGGCGCTGGCGCTTTCGAAACCGGCATCAATCTGCGCCGCAATCACCGGCTCCCCGGCCTTCAGCGCCGTGAACCCCTCGCGCAACCGCCGCTGGCGTGCCATCTCCAGAAAGGTCATGCCGAAATGCCGCTTGAAGGCGCGCCGCACGGTCGAGGCATCCAGCCCCAGCCGCAGCAGATCATCCTCGCCCCAGCGGTAGGCAGGCCGCGCCTCCAGCCGCGCCAGCAGGTCCTGCACCATCGGATCATCGCCCGCGGCGGCAGCCAGCGGCCTGCAGCGCTTGCAGGCGCGGAAGCCCGCCTCGATGCACGCGCCCGGCGTGGCAAAAAACCGGCAGTTCTCAAACTTCGGCTTGCGCGCCGGGCAGGTCAGCCGGCAGAAGATGCCGGTGGAGGTCACACCGACATAGGCGCGCCCTTCATAGGCAGCGTCGCGGTCAAGCAGCGCCTGGTAGAGCGTGCGGGAATCAGGCAGGTCAAACATCATGCGCCGACCATAGCCCAGCCCGCCGCGCCAGTACGCCGGATATCGGGCGTTGATTTTCAAAACATTGCGATCCAGCCGGGCGGGCGCCTGCCCGCGGGGGGGCGCTGCAACACTGGTGCTGGGCAGTTTATCCCAGCCGCGTCCGTACGAGTTTTCAATGGAACACCACGTCCGCCAAAGCGACAGCCCGTGCGGGCGGGCCGGCGCTCGCCCGGCGGCGCTGCGCGCCTTGTTCCGGGCGGGATAGCTCACTTCCGCCAGGGTGTTGCGTACCCACCGTACGCCCTCTTCACGTGATCCTCATTTCCCTCCGCAATACTCCCAAAAGATCGCGATCCCCCGCCATGGCTCCGCGCATGGGCCATGATACGAGGCGCAGGTATCTGTGGAGCTGCCTGCGCGACACCCCGGAGACCGGCCCTGATAAAAAGGGGGTCGTCCAGGATATCCTGTCCGAGCAGGCCCCCCGTGGGGTCTGTCCACCTCCCCCCGGCGGCGCCGCCCCCTTAACTGGGACACAGCGCATGAACGGCACAGCAACCACCCCCGCCCAACCCGGCGGCACAGCAAAAATGAAAAAGGCCGCCCAACCGGACGGCCCCTTCCTGATGCGTGTCTGCTTCGGGCTTACTTCGGCCCCAGCGCCACCATCCCCTTCAGGATGTCGATGGCATAGGCCAGCTGGTAATCCTGCTCGCGCAGTTCCGCGGCTTTCTCGGCCTTCTCGCGCTCTTCCTCGATCTGGCGGATTTCATCCTCGGACAGGCTGTCGTTGTTCAGGCTGCCGCGCAGGTCGGCCTCTGAACGCGACCGGCGGGCAGGCGAGTCATTATCTTCCTCGGCTTCCGCGGTCCGGCGAGGCTGCGCTACCATGATGTCGGGCGACACGCCCAGCGCCTGGATCGAGCGGCCCGACGGCGTGTAATAGCGCGCGGTGGTCAGGCGCATCGCACCCTCGCCCTTCAGCGGCATCACGGTCTGGACCGACCCCTTGCCGAACGACTTGGTGCCCACCACGATGGCGCGGCGGTGATCCTGCAGTGCGCCCGCAACGATTTCCGAGGCCGAGGCCGAACCGCCGTTGATCAGCACCACAATCGGCTTGCCCTCTGCCAGGTCGCCGGGGGTGGCGTTGAACCGCTCGCCGTCTTCCGGGTCGCGGCCGCGGGTAGAGACGATCTCACCGGATTCCAGGAAGCTGTCGGCCACCTTGATCGCCTGGGTCAAGAGGCCGCCCGGGTTGTTGCGCAGGTCCAGCACGATGCCGTTGACGTTGTCGATGCCGCCGGCTTCCTCGATCTGCTTCTTGAGGTTTTCCTCAAGGTTCGGCGTGGTCTGGTCGTTGAATGTGGTGATCCGCATCACCACGGTGTCGCCCTCGGTGCGGGCACGCACCGCGGTCAGCTTGATGGTGTCGCGGATGATCGAGACATCAAACGGCTCCGCCTCGCCCTCGCGCACCACGGTGATCACGATTTCCGAGCCGACCGGCCCGCGCATCAGCTCCACCGCGTCGTCCAGCGACAGGCCCAGAACGCTTTCGCCGTCCACATGGGTGATGAAATCGCCGGCTTCCATCCCGGCCTCATCCGCCGGGGTGCCGTCGATCGGGGAGACAACTTTGACAAAGCCCTCTTCCTGGGTGACCTCGATCCCCAGGCCGCCGAACTCGCCGCGGGTCTGCACCCGCATGCTGGCCGCGTCATCCGGCGACAGATAGCTGGAATGCGGATCCAGCGAGGCCAGCATGCCGCTGATCGCCGCCTCGATCAGCTCCTTCTCGTCGACCTCCTCGACATATTGCGCACGGATGCGCTCGAAGATGTCGCCGAACAGGTCCAGCTGCTCATAGACGTTTGCCTCGCGCACGCCTTCCTGCGCCAGCAAGGGGCCCGCCACATAGGTTGTCGCCACGATCCCTGCCAGCGTGCCGCCAACGGCGGCCATCGCAAATTTCTTCATCAAGCCTTCATCCACCTTTTCCAGTGCGGAACCACGTTTCGGGGTCCACCGGGCTGTTGTCCATTCTCACTTCTATATAGAGCGTTTCTGTCCGGTCAGTTCCACCCCCTTCACCGCTTGTTGACAGAATTGCGTCCGGTTTCGGGTTTTCTCCGCTCATCAATCCGACCGGCGTGCCCTCGGGGATCACCTGCCCCGCCTCGCCAAAGACCTCAGCCAGGCCCGACAGCACAAACAGCGTTTCCGGCTGCGGCTCCAGAATCACCACGTTGCCCAGGTCCAAGAGCGGCCCGCGGTAACGGATGGTGGCCGCGGTGGGCGATGTCACCAGCGCCCGCGGGCGGGCGGCAATCAGCCAGCCGGGCCGGGCAATGCCCGCGGCATCGCGCTCGCCGTAACCGCGCAGCAGCAGCCCTTCGACCGGCAGCGGCAGCGCGCCGCGCAAACCGCTGATGTCCCCCTCGCTGGCGGAGATTTCCCCGCCGGCAATCTCGGCCAGCCCGTCGGCAAAGCCCGACAGTGTCTCGGTCGAGGAGATCAGGATGGCGGTGCGCACCGGGTCCTCGGTGAAGCGTTTCGGCAAAGTGGTGCGGTCGGCGATGGCAGTGGACAGCTGCACCCGCGCGCTTTGCACGCCCGCCAGCCCCTCCTCCAGCGTCCTGGCGGCGTTCTGCTGCAGCAGGCGCAAGGACTGCACCTCGTCCAGATCCGCCTTCAGCATCTCAGCCCGCGCCTGCAGCGCCGGCGTCACCTCTGCCAGCATCATCGCCGAGCGCGCCGCGCCCAGCGGCCCGGACGGATGCACCATCAGCACCGGCGGCGGCGAGGTCTCAATGGTCTGGATGATCCCCAGCAGACCCGAGACCTCCTCCTGCCGCGCTGCCAGCTGGGCGCTCAGCTGCCCTTCGCGCCGCGCCACCCGGCGCAGGCCCTCGCGCATCGCCGCCAGCCCCGCCTCATAGGCCTGCACGGTAGAGGTCAGCGCCTTCACCCGGTCGCGGGAACTGCCGGCATCCTGCAGCTGAACCGAGGCCGCTTCCAGCTGCTGCGCCGCATCCCGCGCAGCATCCGCCGGGTCCGCTGCGGTCTGCAGCGGCGCGGCCAGCAGGGCCAGCAGCATCAGGCCCGCACGCCGGATCATGACAGCAGGCTCTCCCCGGTCATCTCCGCCGGCTTCTCCAGCCCCATCAGCTCCAGAATGGTCGGCGCTAGATCGGCCAGGCGGCCATCGCGCAGGCGCGCGCCTTCGGGCCCGCCGACCAGCGCCACCGGCACCAGATTGAGCGTATGGGCGGTGTGCGCGCCGCCGGTTTCCGGGTCCACCATCATCTCGCAGTTGCCGTGGTCGGCGGTGACGATCATCGCGCCGCCCGCCTTCTCCAGCGCCTGAACCACCTTGGCCAGCCCCTGGTCCACCGCCTCGCAGGCGCGGATCGCCGCCTTCAGATCGCCGGTGTGGCCGACCATGTCGGGATTGGCGTAGTTGGTCACGATGAGATCATAGCCCGCCTCGATCGCCTCGACGAATTTCTCCGTCACCTCCGGCGCCGACATCTCCGGCTGCAAATCATAGGTCGCCACATTCGGCGACTTCGGCATAAAGCGGTCCTCGCCCTCCTCCGGCTCTTCCTTGCCGCCGTTGAGGAAGAAGGTCACATGCGGGTATTTCTCGGTTTCGGCCAGGCGGAACTGGGTCTTGCCGTGCTTGGCGACCCAGGCGCCCAGCGTGTTGACAATCGCCGCCTTCGGGTAGGCGGTAGACATATAATCATTGTGGGCATCGGAGTACTCCACCATGCCCAGAAGGCCCGCCAGCCTGGGCCGCACGCCGGTGTCGAATTCTTCAAAACCCGGCTCACCAATGGCGCGCAGGATCTCCCGCGCCCGGTCGGCGCGGAAGTTGAGACAGAAGAACCCGTCGCCGTCCTTCACCCCCTCAAAGCCCTGCAGCACGGTGGCGGCGATGAACTCATCGGTTTCTGACTGGTTGTAGGCATGGTCCACGGCGCCATGGGCATTCAGCCCCGGCCGCCCCTTGGCGTGGATCATCGCATCATAGGCCTCAGCCACGCGGCCCCAGCGGTTGTCGCGGTCCATTGCGAAATAGCGCCCGGTGACAGTGGCAATCCGCACGCCTTCGGGCAGTTTCTCCTCCAGCCGCCGGAAGTGGCGGAAGGCCGATTTCGGCGCCACGTCGCGCCCGTCAGTGATCGCATGCAGCCAGACCGGCACGCCGGCCTCATGAATGGCCTTCACCGCCGCCAGGATGTGGTTGATATGGCCGTGCACGCCGCCGTCAGAGACCAGCCCCATCAGATGCGCCGCACCGCCGCTTTCCTTCAGCTGCGCAATAAACGCCTGCAGCGCTTCGTTTTCAAAGAAGCTGCCATCCTCGATCGCCAGGTCGATCTGGCCCAGGTCCATCGCCACCACCCGGCCCGCGCCGATGTTGGTGTGGCCCACCTCGGAGTTGCCCATCTGCCCGGTCGGCAGCCCCACATCCGGCCCGTGGGTGATCAGCCGGGCGCTCGGCCCCTTGGCCATGATCGCATCAAAAGTTGGGGTCTGCGCCAGATACGGCGCATTCGCCTTGCCGGGCTCGCCGCTGCCCCAGCCATCAAGAATGCACAGGACAACGGGTTTGGGTGCGGTCATGGGTCAGCTCCGGGGCAGGGCAAGGTTGGGCAATGTTCGCAAGCCTTCTAGCGCCTTGCCGCGCCGGGGTGAACCGGCTTTCCTGCCACAGTTGGCGTTATCACGGCGCGGCACCCGGGCAATGCCGCTTCATCTTTCCCGAAATACTCAATCGCCCGGCCCGCCCTGCGCGCCGCCGCCCCTGTCCTGCGGCGTCAGCAAATGCCGGATCAGCGCTACCGGATGCGCCCGCAGGGACAGGCGCATAGCGACATAATCCTCCACCACCTCCTCGCCCAAGCCCATCTTCGGCAGGTCGGCGTCCGGCTCATAGATCCCCTCGCCCTCCAGCTCGCGGGCAAACAGCGGCAGCGGTTTGCGGGCGGTGATCGCCTTGGCGGCCCACAAGGCCTCGCGCCGGTTCAGGCCAAGGGCGGCAAAGGCATCCGCCTCGGCCAGCCGCTCGATCACCGGCGGCGCGATACCGGCCTTGCGCCAGATGTCCTCGACCTCATGGTAGCCGTTGCCACGGGCGGCCGTGAGCCAAGCGGCGTCCTCATCGCGCAGGCCCTTCACCTGCCGGAACCCCAGCCGCAGCGCCAGCCCGCCGTGGCCGTCCGGCTCCATCACGTTGTCCCAGTAGGAGTTGTTGATGCAGACCGGGCGCACATCGACTCCGTGCTCGCGGGCGTCGCGGACGATCTGTGCGGGCGCGTAAAATCCCATCGGCTGGGAGTTCAGCAGCGCGCAGGCAAAGATGCCCGGATGGTGGCACTTGATCCAGGCCGAGGCATAGACCAGCAGCGCGAAACTCGCCGCATGGCTTTCCGGAAACCCGTAGGAGCCGAAGCCCTCGATCTGGGAAAAGCAGCGTTCGGAGAACTCCTGATCATAGCCGTTCCTGGCCATGCCGCGCAGGAACAGGCTGCGGAATTCGCTGACATTGCCATGCTTCTTGAAGGTCGCCAAAGACCGCCGCAGCCGGTCGGCCTGCTCCGGGGTGAAGCCGGCGCCGACGATGGCGATCTGCATCGCCTGCTCCTGAAACAGCGGCACGCCGAGGGTCTTGCCCAAGACCTCGCCCAGCGCATCCGATGGGAAATGCACCGGCTCCTCCTTGTTCCTGCGGCGGATATAGGGGTGCACCATGTCGCCCTGGATCGGGCCGGGGCGGACGATGGCGACCTCGATCACCAGATCATAGAAATGGCGCGGCCGCATCCGGGGCAGAAAGTTCATCTGCGCCCGGCTTTCGACCTGAAACACCCCGATGCTGTCGGCGCGGCACAGCATGTTGTAGACCGCCGGGTCCTCGGGCGGCAGGGTGGCCAGGCTGTAGTCCAGCTGGTGGTGCTGGCGCATCAGATCAAACGCCTTGCGGATGCAAGTGAGCATGCCCAGCGACAGCACATCGACCTTGAGGATGCCCAGCGTGTCGATGTCGTCCTTGTCCCAGCAGATGACCGTGCGCCCCTCCATGGTGGCGTTTTCAATGGGCACCAGTTCGTCCAAGCGCCCCTGGGTGATGATGAAGCCGCCCACATGCTGGCTGAGGTGGCGCGGGAAGCCGATGATCTGCTCCACCAGCTGCAGGGTCAGCTGCAGGCGGCGGCTCGCGGGGTCCAGCCCGATCTCGCGCATCCGCTCGGCCTCTACCCCCTTGCTGCTGAAGAACCCCCAGAGCTGCGAGGACATGGCAGAGATGGTATCCTCGGTCAGTCCCATGGCGCGGCCCACCTCGCGGATGGCGCGTTTGCCGCGGTAGTGGATCACCGTGGCGCAGAGCCCTGCGCGCTCACGGCCGTAGCGTTCATAGATCCACTGGATCACCTCCTCGCGCCGCTCGTGTTCGAAATCGACGTCGATGTCGGGCGGCTCGTCGCGGGCCTCGGAGACGAAACGCTCGAACACCATGGTGCCCAGTTCCGGGCTGACGGAGGTGACGCCCAGACAGTAGCAGACCACCGAATTCGCCGCCGAGCCGCGCCCCTGGCAGAGGATCCCGCGGGAGCGGGCAAAGGCGACGATGTCGCGCACGGTGAGGAAATAGGGGTCGTATTTCAGCTTGGCGATCAGGGCGAGTTCATGCTCCAGCAGGCCGCGCACCTTGTCCGGCGCGCCGCCCGGGTAGCGCCAGCGGAGCCCCTCCTCCGCCAGCCGCCGCAGGCGCTGGGGCGGGGTTTCGCTTTCGCGGCCCTCGTCCGGGTAATCATAACGCAGCTCATCCAGCGAGAAGGTCAGCTGCGCTGCCAGAAGGGCGGCATTGTCCACCGCGGCCTCATGCCCCCGGAACAGGCGGCGCATCTCGGCCTCTGACCGCAGGCGCTGCTCCGCGTTGGCCATGGCGGCGCGGCCCAGCTCCTCCACCTTGCAGCGCAGCCGGATGGCACTCAGCACGTCGCCCAGGCGGCGGCGGCTGCCGTGGTGCATTCTGGGGGCGGCGCTGGCCAGGGGCAGCAGGTTCAGACGGGCGGCGAGGTCCGCCAGCCGGGCAAAGCGCGCCCGGTCGCCGCCGTCATAAGCAGGCGCCATCATCAGGTGCATGCGGGAGCCAAAGCGGCGCGTCAGCCCATCCATATGCGGCACCCATCCATCCGCGCCGCCGGGCAGATGCTGCGCCTGCGGCAGCAGGAGCAGGTGCAGGCCCTCCGCAAAGTCCAGGAGGTCCGAGAGATGCAGGGTGCAGCTGCCCTTTTCCGCCCTGAGCCGCCCGGTTGAGAGCAGCCGGGTCAGGCTGCCCCAGCCCGCGCGGGTCACCGGCAGGGCAATGACGTCCGGCGCATCGGTGAAGATCAGCTTTGCGGCCGGGATCAGCCGCACGGTTTCATAAACCGGGAAGGAGGCGGGCTGCGCAATACCCGCGGGCCGCGGCGGGCCGATCGGGGTGTTCTGCCGGTCCCAGGCCTGCCGCTCTGCCACCCGGCGGGCGATATCGCGGCACTCCGCATGGGCGCGCACGATGCCCGCCACCGAGTTTTCGTCCGCAATGGCAAAGGCACCCAAGCCCAGCGTCAGCGCGCGCGCCGCATACTCCTCCGGGTGGGAGGCCCCGGTGAGGAAGGTGAAGTTCGAGAGACAGGCGAATTCGGCAAACATGATCCACATGATATTCCCGTTTTGTTCTCATGTGGAGTCCTGCTGGACTGCGGTGCCGCGCCGCGCGCCAGCGCGGCGCCGCGCCCAACCGCCGCAGGGCATTTCAATGCCTGCACGGCGGGCGGGAGAGCCTTGCTTCAGGCGCCGCATGGCCCGGCTGCGGGATGCGCAGGATCCGGGTCGATTGCCGCCGCATGGTTCGGGCAGGGTGCTGGCAGCAAAGGAGAAACCCCATGACCAAGATCACCGCCCTGCCCACTGACACCGTCCGCGCCCTGCAGAATGGCGGTCCCGACGCCCATGGCCAGATGCCGGAGCGCACGGTGTCGGACGGCGGCGGCAACCCCTGCCGCCACTGCCTGCAATACATCCCCGAAGGCCAGGAGATGCTGATCCTCGCCCACCGCCCCTTCCCCGAGGCGCAGCCCTATGCCGAGACCGGACCCATATTCCTGTGCGCGGACCCTTGCGAACGCCATGAAGGGACAGAGGTGCCGGAGGTGCTGGAGAACGCGCCGGACTATCTGATCAAGGGCTACAGCACCGGGCACCGCATCGTTTACGGCACCGGCATTGTCATTCCGCAGGCGGAGATGATGGCACGGGCGGAGGCGATTTTTGCCGATGAACGGGTGGACTACATCCACATCCGGTCGTCGCGCAACAACTGCTATCAGGCGCGGATCGACCGGGGGTGAGGGCTGGGGGCGGGCGTGAAAAACTGAAGCGCTCCGCCCCAGCCCCATTCAAAAGCTTAGGTGCCGCCAAGCCCGCAGCGGGCTCCGGCGATCTTGGAGAGCAGGTCGTCAATCCGGTCATTCAGAACTTCATCTGACTTGGACATGATTGATTTTGCCTCCATCAGACGCGCTTCAGCTTCATCCAGCAGGTTTGGGTCAGGATCGACTGCAAACCGGTCCAGGGCAAGTTCGCCAAGACCGCCCACTGTGTTGGCCCAGTCATAGGGAGCCGTGTCAGGTTTGAGGATCTGTAGCGCCTTGCCATAGGCATCCTCAGCTTGATCAAAAAACACATGATCTCCCAAAATTCGAGCCAGATGCCGGTAGCAAATGGCAATGCTTACAGTTATTCGCGCCCGCTGTTCTAGCGTCATCTTCGAAGTGAATACCGGCAATGCAGCCTGATAAGCCTCCATTGCTGCCCAGCATCCGTCCGCGTCCTGCTCCAACGCCCCGAGACCAGAAAGCGCGCTACCAAGATTCCTTTGTGCGGTTGCCCAGTCTTCGACTTTGTTATCCTTTGAGCTCATATCAAGGACTTTGAGGTGACAGGCAATTGCTTCCCGGTGTGTAACAGGATCCTCTCTACGCCTTCCAATAACTGCCAGTACACTGCCTAGATTGCCAAGTGTCGCAGACCAGTTTCCTCGGTCACGCTTCTTGTCCATGAATTTCAAAGCAGCACGATAAGCTTGCTCCGCAGACTGCAACATCTCCAAACCGGCTCGGCGGCGCCCAATTGATTCTCTACAGATTCCAAGAGAATTTAGTGCTATGCCCTTTTGCCAGCCTTTTGCGCGTTTGAAATTCCGATTTGCAAGAACCAATGCGACCCTCAGATCAAACGGATCGCCCTGGCGCTCTCCGTTCCTACACCATTCGTGCAACGTGTCATCGGTCGACTTGACTATTCCCCCGGCAGGCGCGCGCCGGTGCAGATCACGGATCAACCTGTCCGCCGCAGCAGCCGGATCATCCCGAAGCCGGTCCTGGTCCAGGCGCCGCTCCAGCAGCAGCTGCGCCTGCTGCTCCATGCGGTCGCGTTCTGCCTTGTGGAGCTGAAGCATGCGCTTTTCTTCGGCTTCAAGCAGCGCGTCGGCGGCATCAACTTCGCCATGGGCGTTGAGCTGCGCCACCTCTTTCATGACGGCGTTGAACTGTGAGTCCGCATTGCCCGCAGGCATTTCACCCCGCTCACGGATCCGTTCCGCAGCCCGCAAGGCTTCGCGCAGGCCGACAAAAGCGGTGATCCGGTCGGTGTAACTCCCCTGTGCATGCTGGTTGGCGAGCAAGATCAGCAGGTCTTCACTGCCCTGCGGAATCGAGGGATCGTGCGCGACCGCTTTCATCAGCCGGTCGGCTTCCTGCTCCGTTTCGGTTTCATCGCTGTCCGCGCTGTCCTCCACATCAAGGAAGCGGTCAATCCAATCGGCATCCAAGCCCAGCGCGTTGATGAACCGGCCCACTGTGCGCGCGCTCAGGGCCTCCTTCTTTCCCTTTTCAACCTTGGAGATGAAAGATTTGCCGACAGGCGGATCAAACTCTGCGCCCAGCTGGTCCAGCGTCCAGCCACGCAGGGTCCGGTGCCTTTTGACGGCCAGGCCAAAGGCTTTGAGATCATCGGGGGAAACTTTGGGCAACTTCAGGAAACCGGGGGCCACTCTTCGCTATCAACGGAAACTCTGTGTGACTGAAACAGAAGTCAAAATCCACGATATTTTCAGTGTCGACAACGTCTTAACCAAGGCGGGCCCGCCGCAACTTAATGGAGATTACCCTATGTTGTGGCAACTGCAACCCTTCCTTGCGTGGTGTTTCACCGCGCAAAACCTGAACCTGGCCTTTGCGCTGATCTGCGTGCTGGCAATGCTTGATTTTCCACCGCGCTGGATCGCGGGGCTTTCTGCACTCCTCTATGTGGCGCTGGCCTTTGCTTAAATCTGTGGATGAGGCTAAGAAGGGGCGGCCCGCCCCTCACCCCGCCTTGGTCAGCGACAGGAACACATCTTCCAGATCGGCTTCCTCAGTCTTGACGTCGCGGATCGAAATGCCGGCGGCGTGGACCGCGGCCAGCACGTCCTCGGCGCTGGTGGCCTGGCTGCGGTAACGCAAGCAGACGGCGCCGTCTTCGCGCAGTTCGGCCTCGATGCCGTCGCCCTGCGGCAGCACCGTAACCGGCACCGCGGGCTGCACCACCATGGTCTTGGCGTCGAGCCGTCCCAGGAGGCTGGACTTGCTGTCGCGCGCCACCACCTCGCCCTGGTTGATGATGGCGATCTCGTCGCACATCTCCTCGGCTTCCTCCAGATAATGGGTGGTGAGGATGATGGTCATGCCTTGGGCGTTCAGTCTGCGGATGTTCTCCCACAGCATCTGGCGCAGTTCGATGTCGACGCCCGCGGTGGGTTCGTCCAGCACCAGCACGCTGGGACGGTGGACCAGCGCCTTGCCCAGCAAAAGCCGCCGCCGCATGCCGCCGCTCAGGGTCCGGGCATAGGCCTCTGCCTTGTCCTCCAGCCCGATCATCCTCAGAATCTCGTCGCTGTGGCGCTCGTGCTTGGGCACGCCGTAAAGACCAGCCTGCACCTCCAGCGCGCCGCGCGGGGTGAAGAACGGATCCAGGTTCAGTTCCTGCGGCATCACCCCGATGGCGGCACGGGCCTGGCGCGGGTTTGCGTCCTGGTCAAAGCCCCAGATCGAAACCGAGCCGGAGGTCTTGCGCACCAGGCCTGCGAGGATGTTGATCAGGGTGGATTTGCCCGCGCCGTTGGGGCCGAGCAGGCCGAACACAGAACCGCGCGGCACCGTCAGGTCAACGCCCTTGAGCGCGTGTTTCTCCGGCTGGCCTTTGTGGCCCTTGTAGATTTTCCGCAAAGCTTTGATCTGGATTGCGTCCGCACTCATCGCCGCACTTGCCCCCGGTTTTTCCTTGGCTCATAAAAGCGCCTAGCCGAAAAGTGAAAGGACTGCCAGCCATGAGCACCGAAGCGCCGGAAACCAGGATCGTGAACAGCCGCAAGGTGGCCTGCGACGGCAGCGAGGGCGCGCTGGGGCATCCGCGGGTCTATCTGCAGATCCCGGAGGAGCAGGGCTGGGTCGAATGCCCCTATTGCGACTGCAAATACGTCTATGAGGACGCGGCCAAGGCGGCGGAGTGATCCGGGCTTCCTGCCTGCTCGTTGACCGCTTAGGCTGCTGCCTATGACAAAGCTCCTGATCGTTTATCACTCACGGACCGGCGGCAGCCGCCGGATGGCGGAGGCGGCGGCGGAAGCTGCGCGCGGTGAGACCCGGACGGTTCTGAAGCGGGCCGAAGACACCATGCCGCAGGATCTGCTGGCGGCGGATGGCTACCTCTTCTGCGCGCCGGAGAACCTGGCGGCACTGTCCGGCCAGATGAAGGAATTCTTTGACCGCTGCTATTATCCGGTGCTGGGCCAAATAGAGGGGCGGCCTTATGCGCAGATGGTCTGCGCCGGCTCCGACGGGGAGAACGCGGCCCGGCAATGCGCGCGGATTGCCACCGGCTGGCGTCTGAAAGAGGTACAGAAGCCGCTGATTATCTGCACGCATGCTCAGACACCCGAGGCCATTCTGGCCGAGAAGGTGATCCCGGAGGAACAGCTGGAGGCCTGCCGCGAGCTGGGGCTGGCACTGGGCGCGGGGCTGGCGATGGGGGTGTTTTGAGTTGTAGCGCGCCCCTGCACGCATTGCTCGAAAAATTGTACCGCCCGGCGGCACCGCCCTTTCCATAAAATTACCGTCCGCCGGGCGCGGCCCGGGCTTGCAACCCGTGCCAGCCGGCATGGACCCGCGTCCGCCCCAAACACCAATTGCCCTTCCCTCCCGGATCACCGATAACCGGGAAACAGAACACGAACGGATTTTCCAGGGAGCGCGGCGCACATGAGCGGAACACACTTCGGCAAGGGCTGCCATCTGCATCTGATCGACGGCTCGGCCTTCATCTTCCGCGCCTATCACGCGCTGCCGCCCTTGACGCGCAAGTCCGATGGGCTGCCGATTGGAGCCGTGGCGGGGTTCTGCAACATGCTGTTCAAGCAGGTGGAGGACAACAAGGGCCCGGATGCGCCGACCCATGTGGCGGTGATTTTCGACTATTCCGGCAAGTCGTTCCGCAATGAGATGTACGATTTGTACAAGGCCAACCGTCCGCCTGCGCCGGAGGATCTGGTGCCGCAGTTCCCGCTGACCCGTGAGGCGACCCGCGCCTTCAACATCGCCTGCAAGGAGATCGAGGGCTTCGAGGCCGACGACATCATCGCAACGCTGGCACATCAGGCCCGTGATGCGGGCGGGCGGGTGACCATCATCTCCTCGGACAAGGACCTGATGCAGCTGGTCGGCGGCGGTGTCGAGATGCTGGACGCGATGAAGAACAAGCGCATCGATAGCGACGGCGTGGTGGAGAAGTTCGGCGTTGGTCCTGATCGGGTGGTGGATGTGCAGGCGCTGGCCGGCGACAGCGTCGACAACGTGCCGGGCGCGCCGGGCATCGGCATCAAGACTGCGGCGCTGCTGATCAACGAATTCGGCTCGCTGGAGGAGCTCTTGGACCGGGCGGAGGAGATCAAGCAGCCCAAGCGCCGCCAGACCCTGATCGAGAAGCGGGACCAGATCGAGCTCAGCAAGAAGCTGGTGCAGCTGGACTGCAATATGGAGCTGGATTTCACCCTGGACGATCTGGAGGTGAAGGAGCCGGATGCGGAAACCCTGCTAACGTTCCTGTCTGAGATGGAGTTCCGCACGCTGTCGAAACGCATGGCGGATCAGCTGGGCATGGAGGCGCCGGCCATTCCGGAAGCCCCCGCCGCAGCGGCAGCGTCCAGTGCGGCGGCGCCGGAAGCGGTGCCGTTCGACAAGGAAAAATACGAATGCGTCCGCGATGCCGCGGCGCTTCAGGCCTGGATCGGCCGCATCCGCGAGCGCGGCTGGGTGGCGGTAGATACCGAGACCACCGGCCTGGATGAGATGGTGGTGGATCTGGTCGGCATCTCGCTGTGTGTGGAGGCCGGCGAGGCCTGCTACATCCCCTTGGCGCATAAGGCTGGGAGTGATGATCTGTTCGGCGGCGAAGGGCTGTCCGAAGGGCAGATGCCGCTGGAAGAGGCGGTGGCGATGCTGAAACCGGTTCTGGAAGACCCGGCGATCCTCAAGATCGGCCAGAACATGAAATATGACGCCAAGATCCTGCACCGCTACGGGGTGGATGTGGCGCCGATTGATGACACCATGCTGATGTCCTATGCGCTGCATGCAGGCATGCACGGGCATGGCATGGACGCGCTGTCCGAACGCTATCTGGATCACACGCCGATCCCAATCAAGCCGCTGTTGGGCTCTGGCAAATCGGCGATCACCTTTGACCGGGTGCCGATCGAGGATGCGGTGCCTTATGCAGCGGAGGACGCCGACATCACCCTGCGCCTGTGGCAGACTTTCAAACCGCAGCTGCATCAGGAGCGCGTGACCACGGTCTATGAAACGCTGGAACGCCCGCTGGTGCCGGTACTGGCGGACATGGAGCGCAACGGCATCAAGGTGGACCGCGACACGCTCTCGCGCATGTCCAACGCCTTTGCCCAGAAGATGGCAGGGCTGGAGGCGGAGATTCACGAGCTGGCAGGGGAGACATTCAACGTCGGCTCGCCTGCTCAGCTGGGCGAGATCCTGTTCGACAAGATGGGATTGGAAGGCGGCAAGCGCGGTAAAAACGGGAAATACTCCACCGGCGCCGACATTCTGGAAGATCTGGCAACCGAGCACGATCTAGCTAGGCGGGTGCTGGACTGGCGCCAGCTGTCGAAGCTGAAATCGACCTATACGGACGCGCTGCAGGACCACATCAATCCCGACACAGGCCGGGTGCATACATCCTATGCCCAGACCGGGGCCAGCACCGGGCGCATGGCCTCCACCGATCCGAACCTGCAGAACATCCCGGTGCGCACCGAAGAAGGCCGCCGCATCCGCGAGGCGTTTGTGGCGGAAGAGGGCAATGTGCTCCTGTCGCTCGACTACAGCCAGATCGAGTTGCGGATTCTGGCGCATATGGCGGGTATTGACGCGCTGAAACAGGCTTTTGCGGAAGGGGTTGATATTCACGCGATGACCGCCTCCGAGATGTTCGAGGTGCCGCTGGAGGAGATGACGCCGGAAATCCGCCGTCAGGCCAAGGCGATCAACTTTGGTGTGATCTACGGCATCTCGGGCTTTGGCCTGGCGCGGAACCTGCGCATTCCGCGCAAGGATGCGCAGGGGTTCATCGACCGCTATTTCGACCGCTTCCCAGGCATCCGCAAATACATGGACTCGACGGTGGAATTCGCCAAGGAGCATGGCTACGTCCAGACCCTGTTCGGGCGCAAGATCCACACCGCGGAGATCAACGCCAAGGGGCCGAAGGCGGGTTTTGCCAAACGCGCGGCGATCAATGCGCCGATCCAGGGCACCGCAGCAGACGTGATCCGCCGGGCAATGATCCGGATGCCGGAGGCGATTGCTCATCTGCCTGCGCGGATGCTGCTGCAGGTGCACGACGAACTGCTGTTTGAGGTGCCGGAAGCGGCGGTGGAGGAGACCATCGAGACTGCGCGCCAGGTAATGGAAAACGCCGCCGATCCGGCTGTGCATCTGGACGTGAAGCTGGTGGTGGACGCAGGCCGCGGCTCGAACTGGGCCGAAGCGCACTAAGAGCCGACCCGAGAAGCCGGCGGGGCACTCCCGCCCGGCCTCGATCTGATGATCTCATCCCGTTGGGCATGGCGCCGCTGGCGCGGCGCGAAAGGATTTTTGCTGAGAAGCCCCTAAGGGCAGGTCTGCCCTTGAGGGGCGTTTGCGATTGTTTTCAGGGCCGGCCGCGTCAAGGGCAAGCCGCGCGGGACGCGCGGAGGCTGCGCCTCCCTTGACCCGGTGAGGCGAGTGTGCGGCACAATCCGCGCCGCGCCAGCGGCGCCACGCCCAACGGCTGCTCCTGCATCTTTGATGCAGCTTGCAGCGGGCGGGAGAGCCCCTGCCCTTTGACCGCCCGGTTTCAGCTGCCCGCAGGCTGCTTGACCAGTTTCGCCACCAGCCTGCGCACCATGGGCGCGGCAGTGAAGGCGACGGCGAAGGCGATCGGCCAGCTGACCATCCAGGCTTGCATCCAGGCCCCGCCGAAACCTGCGGAGAAACTCAGCGCCTTCCAGGTCGCCACACAGGTCACGATGCAGGACATCAGACCAGACAGGATCAGGCTGAACAGAACCGGGGCAAAACGGGCGGGGAGCATGGGCGGGGTCCTTTTACTGTTACGGCAGCTTATGCCGTTGCGGATCACACATTTCAATTCACGAATATGTATTCCGGCCTGCCGGAGCCATCATGCCGCATCCGGCGGGCGGATGGCGATAGCCACGATGCGGCGCACCAGCGGTGCCACCACCAGCACAACCGGGAAGGCCACCGGCCAGCTGAAGGCCCAGGCGGCCAGCCAGGCGGCGGCAAAACCCTGATCCGCGCCGGCAACCCGCAAGGCCGAGATGCCGGATACGATTGAGGACATCATCAGCGACATCAGGAAACCGGACAGAAGCGGGGCATAGCGGGCGGGGATCATGGCGGTCTCCGTGACGGCAGGGCATGGGGTGCTGCCTCGGATATGCGGAGCCTTGACTGCGGGACAATCTGCGCCGCTGCACAGATATCTGCGCGGGCGGGCTGGAAGGGCGGTCAGCGCATCCAGCCCAGGCTGTCCTCGGTGCGCCGGGTCGTGGGGGTGTATTCGGCGCTGACCCAGCCGCCGTAGCCGCTTTCGTCGATGGCTTCGAACAGCTCCTGGAAATCCACCGGGCCGGTGCCCGGCTCGCAGCGGCCCGGGGCGGCGCCGATCTGCACATGCACGGCGCGGGGGCCGAAGGTCTCCCACACTTTGAGCGCGTCGCCGTGGATCATCTGCGCATGGTAGGCGTCGTATTGCAGGCCGACGTTGGGGCGGTCCACCGCATCCAGAACCTCCACCGCGAGATTGTAGTCGTCGAGGAAATAGCCGGGCTGGTCGCCGCTGTTCAGCGGTTCGATGGTGAACTGCTGCTCCGGCGCGCGGTCGGCGGCCCATTGCAGGTTTTCGATGAATGTCTGCTGCGCCGCATCGCCCTTGGCATAGCCCGCCATCACATGGATCTTGCCCGCCTTCAGCGCCTCGGCGTAGCGCAGCACCCGGCGGATGTCGCGCTGGAAGCGGTCGGTGCCTTCGGGCACCGCCGCATAGCCGGGCATGCCGCCGGTGTAATTGGGCGGCGGCGCATTGATCAGCAAAAGCCGCAGCCCGTTGGCCATCAGCGCGCGCTGGGTTTCCTTGGCGGCGATTTCATAGGGAAACAGGATCTCCACCGCCTCAAACCCTGCCGCGGCGGCGGCCTGGAAGCGGTCGAGATAGGGCAGCTCAGCAAACAGCAGCGAGATATTGGCCGCGAAGCGGGGCATAGGATTCTCCTTGTTGCCTGATGGTCTAGCGCTGCGCGGCGGGGCAGCCAAGGCGTCAAAAGAGCAGAATTTTCATGTTAAACTTTCGTTAACCTGAGGCGGGCTGTTTTATTGCCGTCCGGCTGCTGGAAACTGGCAGCATCGGCGCGGGCAACTGGAGATAACGCCTTGGCCTGAAGCTGCCCTAGGCTGGCCGCATCAGAGGAGGCCACCATGTGCGATGCGAAGGGAACCGCCAAGCCGGTCAGCAGAATTGACAATAGCCGGGTCCGCGTGACCGAGTGGCGTTTTGCCAAGCGAGGCGACAATACCGGCTGGCACCGGCACGAGTTCGACTATGTCGTGGTGCCTCTGTTTGACGGCATTCTGGAGATTGCGCATCCCGACGGGTCGCGTACTGAAGCGGTGATGCAGCACGGGGTGCCCTACTTCCGTCAGGCCGGAGTCGAACACGACGTAATCAACGGCAATGACTTTGCCTGTGCCTTTGTCGAAACTGAGCTTTTGGAGAAAGCTCCCTCCACCTAGGGTTCAGTCCCCACCCAGCTCAGCGGAGGGAATCAGCCGGAAGAACGTGCCGCCGGACCAGACGCCGAACCAGCCGTCATGGTGCGCGCCCAGGTCCGCCAGCCGGTAGAAGCTCTTGCGGTCGATCAGCGCCTCAAGGCCCGCGCGGATCATGACATAAGGGGATGGTTCGCCGCTTTCCGGGTCGCGTTCTGCCCGGATCATATGCTCCGGCCCGGCCGCGGCACTGTCGCCGATGCTGGTGGTGAAGGTAATGACCTGATCGCGCCCCTGCCCGGCCACATCGAAATCCACCGCCACAAAGGGCGCGTCCTCAACCGTGATGCCGACCTTTTCGACTGGAGTCACAAGGTAATACTTGCCGTCCTCCAGCTTGAGGATGGAGGCAAACAGCTTGACCAGTTCGAACCGGGTAAACGGCGTGCCGAGGTAGTACCAAGCACCGTCGCGGGCAATGCGGATGTCCAGATCGCCGCAGAACGGCGGGTTCCACAGGTGGACGGGCGGCAACCCCTTGCCTTTGCCGGCTGCTTTTGCCGCCGCGGCGAGGCCCTCGGCATCGGGGGTCACGGGTTTTTGTCCGCTCATTGCTTTTGCCATTTCCTGTCAGCACGATAGAGTAACAGCATATATCCGGGAAACGAGGAATGTCATGCCTGAAACGGACGATCTGCTGGGGGGTATCGAAGCGCTGGAAGCCAAGCTGCAACAGGCGCGCGCGTCGATCACCAGGCGCTTTATCGGACAGGAGCGGGTGGTGGACCTCACGCTCTCGGTGCTGCTCTGCGGCGGCCACGGGCTGCTGATCGGCCTGCCGGGGCTGGGCAAGACCCGGCTGGTGGAGACGCTGAGCACGGTGATGGGGCTGGATGGCAACCGGATCCAGTTCACACCCGATCTGATGCCCGCCGACATTCTGGGCTCCGAGGTGCTGGACACCGCCGCCGACGGGCACCGGTCGTTCCGGTTTGTGCCGGGGCCGGTGTTCTGCCAGCTCCTGATGGCGGATGAGATCAACCGGGCGAGCCCGAGGACCCAGTCGGCGCTGCTGCAGGCGATGCAGGAGCGGGTGGTGACGGTGGCGGGCGAGGACCGGTCCCTGGGGGCGCCGTTCCATGTGCTGGCAACCCAGAACCCGATCGAGCAGGAGGGCACCTATCCGCTGCCGGAGGCGCAGCTGGACCGGTTCCTGCTGCAGATCGACGTGAATTACCCGGACCGCGCGACCGAGCGGGATATCCTGCTGGCGACCACCGGCGTTGAGGAGGACGAGGCCTTCCAGGTGTTCACGGCGGGAGAGCTGATCGCGGCGCAGACCCTGCTGCGGCGGATGCCGGTGGGGGAATCGGTTGTCGAGATGATCCTGGACCTGGTGCGCGCCTTCCGCCCGGATGAGCTGGGCGTGTCGGACCATGTGGCGCAGACCGTCGCCTGGGGGCCGGGTCCGCGGGCGGCGCAGGCGCTGATGCTGGCGGTACGGGCGCGGGCGCTGCTGCAGGGGCGGCTGGCGCCCAACGCCGAGGACGTGCTGGACATGGCGAAACCGGTCCTCAGCCACCGGATGCAGCTGAACTTTGCCGCGCGCGCACGGGGGGAAAGCCTGGCGGCGCTGATTGAGGAAACCGCGAGCGAACTGGCCCGGACCGGGGCCGCCGCGTGACCAGGCCTGCGGCCTCTGACGCTGCAACCGGATTGCGGCACCGGGCGGAGGCCGAGGCCAGCGCCCTGCCGCCGCTCCTGGTGCAGGCACGGCATCTGGCAGGCTCTGTCCTGATGGGCGAGCATGGCCGCCGCCGGGCCGGCACGGGGGATGATTTCTGGCAGTACCGCCCGGCGCAGGCCGGCGACAGCCGCCGGATGATCGATCACCGCCGTTCCGCCATGGGCGATGTGCAGTACGTGCGCGAGCGGGAGTGGCAGATTGCCCAGACGGTGCATCTGTGGGTGGATACCGGCGCCTCGATGCGCTTTGCCTCCGCGCCCAAGCTGCCGCAGAAGACAGAGCGCGCGCGGCTCTTGGGCCTCGCCGCTGCAGTGCTGATGGTGCAGGGCGGCGAACGCGTGGGCCTGACGGGCGGCACCCTGCCGCCGCGGCGCGGTAATGTGCAGATCCTGCGGCTGGCGGAAGCGCTGTCGGCGGATGACGCTGAAGATTACGCCCCGCCCGGCCACCGGGCGCTTATACCGCATGCGCGCGCCTTGTTCATCTCGGATTTCCTGGGGCCTTATGAACCGGTCGAACAGGCCCTGTCCAAAGCCGCCGCGCGCGGGGTGCGTGGCGTGCTCTTGCAGGTGCTGGACCCGGCGGAGGAGGCTTTTCCTTTCTCCGGCCGCACGCTGTTTCAGAGCATCGCGGGCGGTGTCACACATGAAACACTGAAAGCCTCTGCCCTGCAGGAGCGCTATCTGGACCGGCTGGCGGAGCGGCGGGACGCCTTGGAGCGGCTGTGCCGCGAGGCCGGCTGGCGGTTCGGGCAGCATCACACGGGCGACGCGGCGCAGGCGGCGCTGATGTGGCTTTACCACGCACTGGAGCGGACCGCACCATGACCATGATTGCAGGCATCGGCTTTACCGCGCCCTGGCTGCTGCTGGGCCTGCTGGCCCTGCCGGTGCTGTGGCTCTTGCTGCGCGCCATCCCGCCCGCGCCGAAACGCCAGCCGTTCCCGGCGGTGACGCTGCTGTTGGGGCTGAAGGATGACGAGAGCCTGTCGGACCGCACGCCGTGGTGGCTGCTGCTGCTGCGGCTGCTGGCGGTGGCGGCGGCGATCATCGGGCTGGCGGGGCCGGTGCTGAACCCCGCAACCGAGGATGCGGGCGGCAACGGGCCGCTGCTGATTGTGATGGACGCCAGCTGGGGCGGCGCGGCGGGCTGGAAACAGACCAGCGTCCGGGCCGCGGTGCAGCTGGACGAGGCCGGGCGTGCCGGGCGTCCGGTGGCAGTCTTGCGCCTGAGCGCACCGGACGCGTTGCAGTTCCGCGCCGCCAGCGACTGGCAGCGGCAACTGGCCGGGCTGGCGCCGCTGCCCTGGCAGCCGGGGCCGGAGCAGCTGGCGCAGGCCTTGCAGGCGATTGGCGCCGCCGAGGGCGGGTTTGACACCGTGTGGTTCAGCGACGGGCTGGATTATCCGGGCCGCGACGGGCTGATCGAGGCGCTGGGGCAGCGCGGCGAGATTGAAGTTTTTGAGCAGCCCTTGCCAGTGCTGGGCCTGATGCCCGCAACCTATACCGGCAGCGCGATTGAGCTGACAGTGCAGCGCAGCCGCGCCGGGCCTGCGCAGGAGGTCTCCGTGGTGGCGCAGGGCAAGGATCCGGGCGGCACCGAGCGCAGCCTGGCCTCGCTGCCGCTGCGGTTTGCCGATGGGGCGCGGGAAGCCACTGCCGAACTGTCGCTGCCTGCGGAGTTGCGCGCGCGGCTGTCGCGGTTTGAAATCAGCGGCGTGACATCGGCGGGTGCGGTGGCGCTGACGGACGACAGCCTGCGGCGGCGGGAGGTGGCGCTGGTCTCCTCGCAAAGCGCCGATGAGGGCCTCGCCCTCTTGTCGCCGCTGCATTACCTGCGCCAGGCGCTGGCGCCCTCAGCCGAACTGCTGGAAGGCGCGCTGCGGGATCTGCTGCCTGCCAATCCGGATGTGATCGTGCTGGCCGACGTGGCGCGGCTGGCACCGGCGCAGGAAGAGGCTGTGATCGAATGGGTGGAAAACGGCGGCCTGCTCCTGCGCTTTGCCGGACCGCGGCTGGCGGCCAGCGATACCGCGCGCAGCAGTGAAGAACCGCTGATGCCGGTGCGCCTGCGCATTGGCGGCCGCAGCATCGGCGGCGCCATGAGCTGGGGCGAGCCGAAGACGCTGGCTCCCTTTGGCGAGGCCTCGCCTTTCTACGGGCTGGAGGTGCCGGGCGAGGTCTCAATCAGTTCCCAAGTTGTGGCGCAGCCGGACCCCGAGCTGGCAGAGCGGGTGATTGCAGAGCTGGCGGACGGCACCCCCCTGGTCACACGCAAGACGCTGGGCCAGGGCCAGGTGGTGCTGTTTCACGTGACCGCCAATGCGGAGTGGAGCAGCTTGCCGCTGTCGGGCCTGTTCGTGTCGATGCTGGAGCGGCTGGCGGTCTCCTCCTCCGCCGCACAGCCCAAAGCGGAGGATCTGGAGGGCACCACCTGGACGCCGGTGGAGGTGCTGGACGGTTTCGGCCGCCTGGAGGCGGCGGAGACGCTGCCCGGAGTGTCCGGCCCGGATCTGGTGACGGCACCCGCAGGGCCAGAGCTGCGGCCCGGCGTCTATGACGGCGGGCCGCGGATGCTGGCACGCAATGTGCTGCGCCCGGGCGATGAGCTGATGGCCGCGCGCTGGCCGCCCTCGGTTGCGGTCAGCGGCTATGGCGCGCCGCAGGAGCTGCCGCTGGGCGGCACGCTGCTGACGCTGGCGCTGGGGCTGCTGGCGCTGGATGTGCTGGGCACGCTGGCGGTCTCCGGCCTGCTGGGCCGCGCCCGCACCGCGGCACTGGCGGCAGCGGTGGGTCTGGCGGCGCTGGTTCCGGCGCAGGAGCTGAGGGCGCAGGACACCGCCGCGCCCTCGCAAGCACAGACGCAGGAGGATTTGCGGGCGGCGGCCATTGCCTCGGAACTGGTGCTGGCGCATGTGCTGACCGGCGACGCGCAGGTGGACCGGGTCGCAGCGGCGGGGCTGCGCGGGCTGACGGACACGCTGTTCTTCCGCACCTCGGTCGAACCCGCCGCGCCGGCAGCTGTCGATCTGGAGCGCGATGAACTGGCGTTTTATCCGCTGCTCTACTGGCCCATCACCCGCGGCCAGCCGCTGCCCTCGTCTGAGGCCTATGCCAAACTCAACACCTATCTGCGGTCGGGCGGAATGATCCTGTTTGACACCCGCGATGCGGATCTGGCGGCCTCGGGCGCGACCAGCCCGGCAGCGCGGCGGCTGCAGCAGATTGCGCTGCCGCTGGACATTCCGCCGCTGGAGGTGGTGCCGGAGGACCATGTGCTGACCCGTGCCTTCTACCTGCTGCAGGCCTTTCCCGGCCGCCACGGGCGCGGCCCGGTCTGGGTCGAGGCGGCGCCGCCGGATGCGGAACAGGCCGAAGGCATCCCCTTCCGCAATCTGAATGACGGGGTGACGCCGGTGGTGATCGGCGGCAACGACTGGGCCGCGGCCTGGGCGGTGGATGACAATGGGCGGCCCTTGCTGCCGGTCGGGCGCGGCTATGCCGGCGAACGGCAGCGGGAGCTGGCGTTCCGGTTCGGCGTCAACCTGGTGATGCATGTGCTGACCGGCAACTACAAATCCGACCAGGTGCATGTGCCGGCCCTGCTGGACCGGCTGGGGCAATAGGAGTGCTGCGATGACACAGACGATCCTGTTCGACCCGCTGGTGCCCTGGCCGGTGATCTGGGCCGCGGGGGCTGTCACTCTGGCCGCCCTGCTGCTTGGGGTGTGGAAGGGGCTCGCGGGCTGGGCCTTGCGGGCGCTGGCGGCGCTGGTGCTGCTGGCTGCGTTGTCAGGCCCGGTGCATCAGAGCGAGGACCGCGTACCGCTGAGCGACATCGTCATCGTGGCAGAGGACCAGACCGCCAGCCAGCAGCTGCGGGACCGCCCGGAGCAGCTGGCGCGGGCGCGCAGCCAGCTGAAGGCGGCGCTGGCGGACCGGCCCGGCACCGATGTGCGCTGGGTCACCGTGCCGGACGGCGACGGCGACGCGGGCACGCGGCTGATGGCGGCCATCGCCCAGGCGCTGGCGGATGAGCCGCGGGCGCGGGTGGCGGGGATCATCGCGCTGAGTGACGGCCAGGTGCATGACGCGGAGCAGCCGGTGAACCTGCCCGCACCGATGCATCTGCTGCTGACCGGGCGCGCGGATGACTGGGACCGGCGCCTGATCGTGAAGAATGCCCCCGGCTTTGCCATCATCGGCGAGCCGGTGAAGCTGACGATCAGGATCGAGGATCAGGGCGCGGTGCCGGTGCGCGGCGGCTTTGCCGACATAGATGTCTCGGTTGCGGGCGGGCCGCCGCAGCGCTTTGCCCTGCCCGTGGGCGTGGATTTCGAGCTGCCGATGGTGCTGAAGCATGGCGGGCGCAACGTGATCCAATTCTCGGTGCCGGAAGAGCCGGGCGAACTGACCGCGCGCAACAACGCCGCGCTGGTGCAGATCAACGGGGTGCGCGACCGGCTGCGGGTCTTGCTGGTTTCCGGCGAGCCGCACGCGGGCGGGCGCACCTGGCGCAATCTGCTGAAGTCCGACAGCGCGGTGGATCTGGTGCATTTCACCATCCTGCGCCCGCCGGAGAAACAGGACGGGGTGCCGGTGGAGGAGCTGTCGCTGATCGCCTTCCCGACCCGCGAGCTGTTCCTGGAAAAGATCGAGGATTTCGACCTGATCATCTTTGACCGCTACAAGCGGCGCGGCATCCTGCCGGCCGTCTATCTGGACAATGTCGCCAACTACGCGATGAACGGCGGCGCGGTGCTGGTGGCGGCCGGCCCCGATTTCGCCAGCGCCGACAGCATCTACCGCTCACCCTTGTCGCTGATCCTGCCGGCAGAACCGTCGGCCCGGGTGCTGGAGGAGGCCTACCGCCCGGAAGTCACCGGTCTGGGCAAGCAGCACCCTGTCACATCGGGCCTTGAGGGCGCGGCGGACTGGGGCCGCTGGCTGCGCCAGATCGAGCTGCTGGCGCCGGAGGGCCATGTGCTGATGAGCGGCGCAGGCGAACGGCCTTTGCTGGTGCTGAACCGGGTGGGCGAGGGCCGGGTGGCCTTGCTGGCATCGGATCACGCCTGGCTGTGGAGCCGCGGCTATGAGGGCGGCGGCCCGCAGCTGGAACTGCTGCGCCGCCTTGCGCATTGGATGATGAAGGAGCCGGAGCTGGAGGAAGAGGCGCTGTGGGCCGAGGTGAGCGGCCAGCGGATGCGCATCCTGCGCCGCACGCTGGCGGGCCGGGTCGGGCCGGTGACGGTGACCGCGCCCGATGGCTCCGCCGTGGCGCTGGAGCTGCGCCAAACCGCGCCGGGCCAGTGGGAAACCCGCTATGAGGGGCCGGAGCCGGGTCTGTACCGGCTGGAAGAAGGCGAGGAGAGCACGGTCGTCGGGCTTGGGCCTGCGTCGCCCCGGGAGTTCGAGGAAACCATTGCCACAGGATCTGTGCTGGCGCCGGTGCTGGAGCCATTGCGCGGCGGTGTCTTGCGGCTGGAGGACGGGATGCCGTCCTTGCGCAGCGTGCGGCCCGGGCGGCCCGCATCGGGGCGCGGCTGGATCGGCCTGACCCCGCGGGAGGCCTATGAGACGCTTTCGGTCAGCCAAGGCCCGCTGCTGCCGGGCTGGCTGGCCCTGCTGCTGGCGTCCTTCTTCATCCTTGCAGGCTGGCTGCGCGAGGGGCGGCGGTAGGGGGCTCCTGCAGACGGGGCGCTCCCGCCCCTATCCGGCTTCCTGCCGGAATCCGTTCTGGTTGGGCCAAGCGCCGCGCCGAAGGCGCGGCGCGGGTCGCTTCGGGCACAGCCCGAAGCGAAACACCTCCCCCTGAGGCGGCGGATTATTCCGGGAAAAACACCTCTACCACCGGGTTGCCCGGCAGCCCTTCATAGGTGACGCTGACCCCGCCCTTGCCTGCGCGCGGCGGGAACAGCGGACCGAAAGACCCCACCGAAATCAGGTCGCCCGGTTTAAATACCACCCCTTTGGAGCGCAGCCACAAGGCGGCATTGACCGGGTTGCCCAGCACCGCCCGGCCCGGCGCCTGCACCAGAACGCCGCCCGCCGCATCGCGCATCGTGACGGACATCTCCTCCAGCATCCGGGCCATTGCTGCCGGGTCCTCCACCGCCACCGGCGCGCCGAGGACGCCGAGACGGGTGCCAACCCCCATTGCGGTGATGGTTTCCGCAGTGAAGGGCTGGCCCTTTGCCAGCGTCAGGTCCGGCAGCTCAATGAAGGGGCGGATGGCGGAGATATGGGCCAGCGCCTCCTCCGGCGTGGCGGCGGTGTTGATCGCTTCGTCCGCGACCACCAGCACCAGGTCGGCCTCGACCATCGGGATAGCACCCCAGGGCGCGTCCAGTTTGGCGCCGTTCTCCAGCATCATGTTTCGATACAGCAGGCCCCGCACCGGCTCGGTGGCGCCGAAACGCTCCTGCGCAGGTTTGCTGGTGAGGCCCGCTTTGTAGCCGATGAACGGCCCCATATGCGGTTCCAGCGCGGCGGCGAGTTTGGATTGGGAGCAGAGCGCATCCTCGATGCTGCCGCCGGGTGACAGCGCCTGCGCCGGGGTCTTGGCCAGGTAGCTTTCGACGAAGGCGGCGATTTCCGCATCTGTGGCGCAAGCGGCCAAGGCGGCGGGGGCCGTGAAGGCGAGGGAGCAGGCGGCAAGGAGGGGTTTCAGCATGGAAAGGGCCTCGATCAAGACGGGGATCAGTCGATCCTCAGGTTAACCCGGTCAGAGCGCCCCGTGCCATCGACAATCACCAGGGATGAAAAGCCGGGGCCGGGGCTGGGCAGGGAGAACTCGCGGCTGCGCTGGCCGGAGAGCACCGGCTGTCCGTTAGCCATCACCAGGAAAGGCGCGGTGCCGCCGCGGAGTTTCAGCGTGAGGTCCGCGCCCTCCAGCATCAGCCGGGCGCCTTCGAGCGGGAAGATCAGTTCGGGCGCGTCCGCGGGCTCTGAGAAGGCCGCGTCGCGGGGGCGGAAGCGCTGCAAGGGCGGCGGCAGGTCTGCGGCGCTGACGATCAGCGTGGCGGGCGGCGGCGGCGGCAGCGGGTCAAACGCGGGTTTCAGCCGCCCGAAAGCCTCAAACAGCACCGGCGCGGCCAGATCGCCGCCGAAAATGCCGGGAACGGGCGTGCCGTCCGCGCGGCCCATCCAGACACCGATCACATGGCGCCCGTCCCAGCCGATTGCCCAGGCATCGCGGTGGCCGTAGGAGGTGCCGGTCTTATAGGCGATGGTTCCGGCCCGCGCGCCCGCGGGCACTGGCAGGCCGCGCAGGATGTCTGCCACCTGCCAGGCGGCCTCCGGCGAGGTCAGGCGGCCCGCGGGCTGGGGTGCCTCGCCTTGCATTACCCGCAAGTGCGGCCCCTGCCCGCCTGCCGCCAGCCCGGCAAAAAGCTGCACCATGTCCTGCAGGCTGATGCCCAGGCCGCCAAGCGACAGCGCCAGGCCCGGGGCGCCGCCGGGCAGTTCCGGATTGGCGCCGCTGGCGCGCAAAGACGCCATCACCCGGGCCGGGCCAAGCTCCTGCGTGAGTTTCACCACGGGGATGTTGAGCGACAGGTGCAGCGCCTCGCGTACGGTTATGTCGCCGCGGAATGCGCCGTCGAAATTCTGCGGAGCGTAGCCTGCGAAGTTGACCGGGCCGTCGTGTATCAGGGTTTCGGGATGCGCCAGCCCCTGGTCGAAGGCAAGGCCGTAGATCAGCGGTTTCAGGGTGGAACCGGGGGAGCGGATGGCCTGGGTCATGTCGACAAAGCCGCGGCGGGTGGCGTCGGAGTAACCGGGGGAGCCCACCAGCGCCAGGACGTCACCGGTCTGATGGTCGGCGGCGATGAGGGCGGCGGAGAGATACGGGCCTGTGCGGCGGGCGGCTTCTGCCAGCAGGGTTTCCAACCGCGCTTGCACCGCGCCATCGAGGGTCAGGCGCAGCTGGCGCTGGCCGGGGTGCTGTGCCGCCACCCGGTCTGCCAGATGCGGGGCGAGGCGCGGGAAGGCAGCCATTTGATGCGGCAGCGGTGTGCGGCGGGCGGCCTGCGCCTGTTCTGCGCTGAGGATACCTTGGCGTTCCATGCGCTCCAGAACCCGGTTGCGGGCATCATTGGCCGCTTGCGGGAAACGGTCGGGGCGGCGGCGCTCGGGGCTCTGCGGCAGAGCAACCAGCAGCGCGGCCTCAGCCGGGGTCAGGCGCTTCGGCTCCTTGCCGAACCAGCTGTAGGTAGCCGCCCGAATGCCCTCAGCCGCGCCACCATAGGGGGCGTGGGTCAGGTAGAGGGTGAGGATCTCGTCCTTGCTGAGGCGGCGCTCCAGCGCCAGCGCCACCCGCATCTGGCGCAGCTTGCCGGACCAGCGGCCAGTGGTGCCATCCTCCAAGAGGCGCGCCACTTGCATAGTGAGGGTGGACCCGCCGGAGACTGTTCTGCCGTTCCACAACGCCTGGTCTGCGGCGCGCAGCAGGGCAACGGGGTCGACGCCGTTGTGGGAGCGGAAGCGCTTGTCCTCGTAACGCAGGAGCATGTCAAGGAAGCGCGGGTCGACGTCGGCGGGCTGGACGGCAAGGCGCCAGAGGCCGTCGCCGACGGGGTAGGCGCGCAAGAGCTTGCCATTGCGGTCGAGGACTTCGGTGGAGGTCTCCGACAGGGTGAGCGGGAGGTCTGTGCGGTCGATCCAAGTGTCGAAGGCGCGATAGGCGGTGAACGTCACCGCAATCAGGACTGCCAGGACCAAGGCGCTCCATTTTTGCCACTTGCCTGGCCGATAGGCCGGGCATCGCCCGTCCGCCCCCCCGGGCGGGCGATACTCGCCCACCCGCGGACGGGCAATTCCCTTAGCTTTGGTCCGCCAGCGCTTCACTTAACAACCACACGCCCCGTGCCGGTGCGGGCGCGGTAGGCGGGGCGGTACATGTCCTCAACCGAAGCCGCCGGGTGGTGGAACACGCCGGGTGTCACCGCGCGGACCACATAGGCCAGCGTCACCTGTGAGGCGTCGCGCAAATTCACCGCCGCCAGGAAACGGTCGCTGCGGAACTCGGCATATTCAGCCTCTGCCGGGTTCAGCCAGTCGAGATCGCGCAGGTCGCCGGAACGCAGGAGGTTCGGGTTGTCGATCTCAAACCCGGCGGGCAGCGGGTCGTTCACCATCAGCCGCGCACCGGTCTTCTCATGCGGTTTCACCCGCAGGACAGCCACAAACCGCGCGCCAGCAGCAACGGACTGCACGTCCAGCGGCTGGCCTTCCAGCGTGTAGTAGCTGCGCTCGATGGTGTAGCCGAAGCCGCCCGCGGCCGGCGGAACCTCTGGCACGCCAAGCGTTGTAAGGGTGATTTCCGCAGTGCGTCCGCTGGCGGCGGTGAGAGCCAGTTCCGGGATATCCTGACCATCTGCGGCCTGAACAAACGGGCCTTGGACGGGCTGGCCGTTGACCAGCAGGCCGGAGTCCTCGGGATTTTGGGTCAGCGCATGGGCCGCCATCAGGGTCCAGGCGGACTCCTGGGTGGAGCGGTAACCGCTGGCGTTAGAAATCCGCGCCGACAGGCTGGCGCGGTCCACGGCCTCTGATCCGGCCTCTGCCGCAAGCGCCAGAACGCCCGCGGTGTCACGCAGCCGGGTGCCGAAATCGGCGCGCCAGAGGCGGGCCTCATTTTGCCCTTCGCTGCCGATCATCTGCGCGGCGCGGGCAAACATCCGGTCAGCGCGGCGCTGGTCGCCATAGGCCGCAAGAGCAGCGCCCAGTTGGGCGGCAGCAAGGGGCGTGGCAAACCCCTCGCCCTTCACATCCGCATAGTAGCGCAGGTCCCCCATCTGGGCTGCGCCTTCACGCGCCAGAACCAGCAGGGCATAGGCAATCTCCTCGCCGCCGATGTCGAAGTCGGGGGCATAGTTGATGCGGTTGCGCAGGTTGTCCATCGCCTGCGCAAAGGCCTGCTGCGGCACCTCATACCCTTGGGCGCGGGCGCGGCTGAGGAAGTCGCTGGCATAGGCATCCAGCCAGAACTCGCCGCTGTCTGCCCGCCAGAGGCCGAAGGCGCCGGAGGGGGCCTGGCGGGTCAGCACCTGGCGGACGGCGGCATTGATACGCGCGTCCACCGCCGGGCCGTTGCCCAGCCCCGCCGCCTGCGCCACGCTGCTGAGGTAAAGGAGCGGCAGCGCCTTGGAAGTCACCTGCTCCGTGCAGCCATAGGGGTACTGATCCAGCTCCGCCAGAAGGCCCGGCACGTCGAATTTCGCCAGCGGGCCGGAGGAGATTGTGGCCCGCGCAGTGCCGGGGCGCAGGCCGGTGAAGACGTCCTTGCTGAACAGGAAAGTGTCGCCACCTGCCAAAGTGAAACGGCGGGTGTTGGACGTCACCGGGTCATTGGCGCGGACCGGCATCCGCAGGTCCTGCCGCAGCTCCTGCCCGTCCGGCGTGGTAACGGTGAGGATCAGGTTGTGGTCGCCCACGGTTTGGGCTGTGATTGGCAGTTCCAGCACCGTTTTGCCCTGCTCCGCTAAAGTGACAGAAGCCGGCAGGCTGCCAAGCGTCAGGCCGCCTGCGGTTCCGGCGCTCAGCGCCATCTCCCCAGCCGGGCCATCAGCGTGGACGATTTCAATCCGGGCGCGGCTTTGATCGCCCGGCGCCAGAAAGCGCGGCAGGGAGGCGGTGACCACAACCGGGTCGCGCACCAGCATGTCGGCCTCTGCCTGGCCCACGGCCTTGCCCGTCCAGGCGACCGCCATCATCCGCACGGTACCGTTGAAGGCGGGGAGCGTCAGGGGGAACTCCGCCTCGCCATTGGCATCTGCTTTCAGCGGGCCGGAGAACAGCGCCACCAGATCCTGCGTGGGCGGCGGCGATTGCATCTTCATGCCGCTGTCGGCGTCGCCGCCGGAGCGGATGCGGCCCATCGCGCCGTTGCCGGGGTCGATGAGGCGGCCATAAACATCGCGCAGCTCCACGCCTAAACGGCGCTGGCCGTAGTAATGCGCGCTGGGATCGGGGCTGGTGAAGCCAGTGAGGTTGAGGATGCCGAGATCGACGGCGGCCACCGTCAGCCAGACCTCCTCGCCCTCCGCCGCGCCGTCCACGCGGAGTTTGGCCACTTGGGTGCCGCGCGGGCGGGCGACTTCGGGGACGTCAATGGCGACCTGCAGCTGCTGGCCGGGCTGGGTGACGCTGGCGTGGGCCAGGCCCAGGGCGCGCAGCGGGGTGCGGCCGCGGCCGCCTGCCACGGGCTGGATCACGGTTGCCGTCACATAGGCGCCGCTGCCCCAGTCCTGCGTCACCTCCAGCGGGATCACGGTTTCGCCTGCGGGCACTTCCACTGCCATGCGGTGGATCAGATGGTTGGAGACCACCGAGACCAGCGCGGTGCCCGCTGCTTGCGGCACGATGCGCAGGCGGGCGGTGCCGCCGGGGGCATAGCTATCGCGGTCAAGCGACAGCTCCAGCTTGGCCGGGGTTTCGGTGCTGCCTTCGGGCGCATACCAGCCGGCGTAGAAGTCAATAGCGGCAGAGGCATAGGCGCCGTCGAGGCGCTCCACCACCAGCTCATAGCGGCCCCAATCGACGGGCTGCATCAGCGGCAGCGGATCGCTGCCCAGCTGCGCCTCGCCGGTGGCGATGCGGGTGCGGCGGGTGATCGGCTCCCAGTTCCAGTTGCCGTAAAGCTGATACCACTGGTAGCGCGTCTCGACCCGGTTCAGGGTCCATTTGACCCGCATCGGCATCGGCGTCAGGTCCGGGGCCAGGGCAATGAGTTCGAAACCAGCCTCGGAGCCCTCTGCCGCCACCTCATCAAACATGGGTTTGATGCCCAGGACCGGACCGGACGGCCGGACCGGCAATTCCATCGTGCGCTCCACCGGGCGGGCAGACCCGTCAGCCACGCGGGTGGTGAGGGTGGCCAGCAGCGGTTTACCCTCAGCCGGAGCAGCAGCGGGGAGGCTGGCAGCAATCACAGCGCTGCCGTCTGTGCCGGTTTCCTCGCCGCCGAAATACTCGGTCTGGGCCGAGGAAGGTTCATCATAGCGGCCGAAACGGAAGCCGGGCCACTGTTCGAGAGTATTGGCGGCGGTGAGGCGGAGGCTGCCCTCTACCTTCAGGCCCGCGCCGGGGGCGCCGAACAAGTAGTCGGCCTGCAGGCTGATCTGGGCAGCGGCGCCGGGCTGGAGGCTGCCGGCATTCGTAACCTCTTGCTCGAAGTCGATGCGCTCGGGCAGGAAATCCTCAACCAGGATCTGGCGGCTGGCCAGCGCCGGGGCCTTGAGGTCGCTTTTGATCTCGATCCGCCAGGTGCCGCGCGGGGCGGCGGGGCCGGTGGCAAGGGCAAAGACATGGCCGCCCTGATGGCCTGCGGCGGAGGTCTTGCGGGTGTATTCCACCCCGTCCGGGCGCAGCAGGATCGCGGTCAGCGGCAGGCCGCCGATGGCTTGCGCGTTGCTGTCACGGGCCAGCGCGGTCACATGCACGGTTTCACCGGCGCGGAAGGCGCCGCGGGTGGTGGCCAGGAACACATCCACTGGTCCCGATGCGGGGCGGCCCGAAACGCCGCGGTCCGACAGATCAAAGGCGGCATCATTGAGGGGCAGGAAGGTGAAGTCGCCCTTCCCCGCCCGCGCGGTGATCAGCGCCGGCGCCGCACCGCCGGTGCCGCGGGTGAGGCCGGGGGCAAAATGCACGTATCCGCTGGCGTCGCTGCTGGCGGTCGCCAGAACCTCGTTGGCGGCAGAGATCAGGCTGACCTCGGCATCCGCCTGCGGTTTGGAATCGCGCAGCCCCTGCACCTGAACATGCAGGCCATCGCTGCCGGACATGGTGCTGAGGCCAAGGCCGGTCAGCACGAACCACTGGGTGGCGCCGGCATCGTCATAGGGATCAGCGCCCGGCACCCGGGCGGTGAGGGCGTAAAGCCCCGGCTTCTTCTGCCCGCTCAGCGCATCGTCCAGCGGCAGGAGGCTGGTCATCACCTGGTTGATGGCGGTGTCCACTTCGGCGCTGCCGGTCCAGATTTCCTCGGCAATACTCGCGGCGAAATGCTCATCTTCCCATTGCGAGAGCGGCTTGGCGAAATAGCCCTCCTGCAGGGTGCGCAGCACATTGCGGCTGCTGACCCGGCGCAGGCGCAGGTCCAGGTCTGTGACATTCACCGTCTCCACCGGCAGCGCAGCCTGACCGCCCGCGGGCAGCACATAGGCGCGGCCCGGGAAGCGGACCTGCGGTGACCGGTCGCGGACGTAATGGGTCAGTTCCACGTCCTTCAGCAGCTGCTCGCCGCTGGCCGCGGGCAGGCCGCGGCGCAGGGTGATACGGTAGCGTTTTCCGTGCTCCACCCCGTCCACACACAGCTGGCGGCCCTGGGCCGTGACGGCGAGGCTGGCCTCATCCATACGGACGTAATTTTCATAGTCAGTGCCGGCCTGTTCCAAGTCTTCCGAGAACTCGGCGCAGATGCGCGGCGCGGCGCTGTCGCTTTCCACCGTGCTGGAGGTGACGCGGAAGCCGTATTTGCGGATCGCATAGTTCAGCAGTTCGGCATTGTCCTTGAGCGGAATGATCTCCTCTGCCAGATGCAGGAGCGGCAGCATGTCCCGCCCGCGGCCCAGTGTCTCAACCGCCTCTGCCGCCTGGCGCAGCGCCCGGGCCTGCGCCTCGGGCTCCGTGGCGCGCAGGTAGCCGTTCAGCGCCGCGGAAAAGGCCTGCGCGCGGTAGCGGCGCTGCTGACTGCGGCTGTTGCTGTCCTTGGCGGCAGCGAGCAAATATTCTGAGAATCCGGTCCAATCCGCGGCCTCATCCTGCAGCACAACGGCCTGGGCCATCCAGCGCAGGGCAGCGAGGGGCTCACCGTCCCGCTGCAGGCTCCGGGCGGCGGCGCGGGCCGTGTCTGCGTCATTGGTGTCCAGCGGATAGTCCAGTCCCAGGGAGCGGGAAAGGCCGGCGGCGCGCTGCAGCTCCTGTTCCTGCAGGAAATCCAGCCGGGCAGCGCGGGGCGCAGCCGCCGCAGCCAGCCCGGGCGCGGCAGGCTGTTTTACCGCAGACAGGGCGCCGGCATAGGGGCTGGACTGCTCCAGAGCCGATTTCGGAAAGCAGGCATTTGCCCGCTGATTGAAGACAAAGCCCGCACAGTCCGCCTGCGCTGCGCACGCCCGGGCGCAGGAGGCAGCGTCTGTATCAAACAGCGGCTGCAGGTCAGAGCCGAAAAAATCGGTATCCGCGTAGGCGCGGTAACGAAACTCAGGAACCGCCTGCTGCGCCTGAGCGGCTGGCGGAAACGCAACAAAAGCAATAAAATAGAGAAAAGCAGAAGCAAACAGACGCGGCATGGCACCCTCCAATACTAGGGGCAGGCTGGCACGGGCTTAACGTCATAGCAAGATTCCTCAGCGTAACAAAAAGAGAGAGCAGCACGGCTGCCCTGCGCGCAGAAATTGCTGCGCGCCTTTTTGTGGTGATGGATTGCGGAGTTCGCAGGGATGAGCCTTGCAGACAAACTGGCGGAAGAACGGCGGGCGCGGCTCGCTGCCGAACGGCTGCTTGAGCTGAAGCAGGCTGAGCTGTCCGCTGCAAACCGCAAGCTGGGCCGCCACGCGCTGGCGCTGACCAAGCAGATCGGCCAGACCCAGGCCGAGGTCGCCACCGTGCGCGATGAAAACGCCAAGGTGAAATCCGACCTGCACACCGCCAACGAAAAGATCGAGACCGCAGAGCGGCGGCTGTGGCATTCGATCCAGGCGTTTCAGGACGGGTTTGCCTTTTTTGACGCGGCCGGGCACCTGATCGGTGCCAATACCGCATACCTCAACATCTTTGACGGGCTGGAAGAGGTCACGCCTGGCATCACCTATGAACGGATCCTGGAGCTGCTGATCGAAGAGGGGCTGATCAGCACCGGCAGCATGAAGGCCCGCGACTGGCATGCGATGATGTCGGAGCGCTGGCATTGCGATTCCCCGGAGCCGGTGGTGGTCCAGCTCTGGGATGAGCGGTACCTGCGGCTGATCGACCAGCGCGGCCACGGCGGCGATGTGGTGACACTGGCGCTCGATATCACCTCGACCGTGCGATATGAGCAGGAGCTGCAGGATGCCCGCGCAAGGGCCGAGGCGGCGAACCGCGCCAAATCCGCCTTCCTCGCCAATATGAGCCACGAGATCCGCACCCCGATGAACGGGGTGGTCGGCATGGCCGAACTGCTGAACGATACCGAACTGGACGATGAACAGCGGCTTTATGCCAAGACGATCAAGAACTCGGGCGAGGCGCTGCTGGTCATCATCAATGACGTGCTGGATTACTCCAAGATCGAGGCGGACAAGCTGGAGCTGCACCCGCAGGAGTTCGATCTGGAGCGCAGCCTGCATGAGGTGGTGATGCTGCTGCAGCCCACCGCCCGCGACAAGGGGCTGGCGCTGCTGGTGGATTACGACCTGTTCCTGCCGACCCGGTTCGTCGGCGACCCGGGCCGGATCCGGCAGGTGCTGACAAACCTGGCCGGCAATGCGGTGAAATTCACCAAGGAGGGCCATGTGACCCTGCGGGTGACCGGCATCACCTCGCCCGAAGACGGGCAATGCGCGGTGCATGTCACCATCGAGGACACCGGCATCGGCATTCCGGCAGAGAAGCTGGAGCATGTGTTCGGCGAATTCAATCAGGTCGAGGATGAACGCAACCGCAAGTTCGAGGGCACCGGGCTGGGGCTGGCGATCTCCAAGCGGCTGATCGAGATGATGGGCGGCGAGATCTGGGTCGACAGCGAAGAGGGCAAGGGCTCCTGTTTCGGCTTCCGGCTGCCGCTGCCCGTGGCCGGCGGCACGGCAGAACAGACGCTGCCGAAGCTGCCCGGAACGCTGCGCCATGTGCTGCTGGTGGACGATGTGCCGCTGAACTGCGAGATCCTGCAGAAGCATTTGCAGATGCTGGGCCTCAAGGTGACCACGGCCGGCACAGCAACTGAGGCGCTGACAGCGATGCAGGGCGATATCAGCCTGGTGCTGAGCGGCCATAACCTGCCAGGGCTGGACGGCTTGCAGCTGGCCCGCGACCTCAGGTCCTATGGCTGGACCGGCGTGCCGGTCCTCTTGCTGAACTCCAGCCCGCATACTCCCATCGGTTCCGATCTGCGGCAGCTGGTCAGCGGCGTTCTGCAAAGCCCGGCCCCGCGCGATGACCTGTTCAGCCAGCTGGCCCGGCTGGGCAGCGGCACCACGGGTCCGGATGCGCGCCCCGCGGCGGCTGCTCCGGCTGCGGCAGCAGCCTCTGCGCCGGCGCCTGAGACGGCGGTGCCTCCCGCGCCAGAGGCCGCGGCGGCGGCGGCACCGGCCGCTCAGGCCGCTCCGGCCGCGCCCGCAGCTCCGGCGATCCGCAAAATGCGGGTGCTGGCAGCGGAGGACAACAAGACCAACCAGCTGGTATTCCGCAAGATCGTGAAGGAGCTGAACATCGAGCTGCAGTTTGCCGGCAACGGGCTGGAGGCGGTGGAAGCCTTCAAGACCTACCGCCCCGATCTGATCTTCATGGACATCTCGATGCCGATGATGGACGGCAAGCAGGCCACGATGGAGATCCGCAGGCTGGAGGCGGGGACCGGCCGCCATGTGCCGGTGGTGGCGCTGACCGCACACGCGATGGCAGGCGATTCCGAAGGTATTCTGGCCGCCGGACTGGACCATTACCTGACCAAGCCGCTGCGCAAGGCGCTGATCCACGAGCAGATCCGCGGCCACGCGCCGGCAGGCATCCAGCCGGTGGAGATGGAGGATGCCCCTGCCCAGGCCGCAGCGGGCGGCGCGCCCTGACCCGGAACCGGCACGGGCACCTGCTGCCACCCTATGCTTACAACCGATGCTGACGCTCATGTGCCCGCGGATATAACCTGCTGCACGGCAGCGCCGCTCCCGCATGATCCCCCGCCATTTGCGATTCAGCAGCATGGCGGCTCGACCACGCTCCGCATCGCATTCCGGATCCGCAGCCACCGCCGCCGCCGCAGCGGGGACCGGCCGCGGCTTGATTGCGTAAGGTTTGCAGGACAGCCAGGCAATGCTCCCGCGCCCGCGGGCGCATCGGCTGCACCGGACACACCCTTATGCGGCCTTGGGCCCGGCAGCGCGCGTTCCGCGCGCTGCCGGGCCCAACCGGGACGGTGCATTCCTTGAATGTGCCGGAGCGGGCGGGAGCCGCCCTTGGCGGACGTCAGGCTTTGCGCAGGAAGACGGGCTTGTCCGGCGCCGACATCTGCGGCTGGTAGGCATAGCCGCCGGCATCGAAGTCCTTGAGGCTTTCGCTATCCGTCAGCCGGCGCTGGATGATATAGCGCGCCATCGCACCGCGGGCGCGTTTGGCATAGAAGCTCACCACCTTGGGCGTGCCGTTCTTGTCTTCCATGAACACCGGCGTGACCACCCGCAGCTTCAGCGCCGCCAGATCCACGGCGCCGAAATATTCCTGGCTGGCGCAGTTCACCAGCACCTCCGCGCCCACGGCCTCTGCTTGCGCATTCAGCGCGTCCGAGATCTTGCGATCCCAGAACTCATAGAGGTTCTTGCCACGCGGGTTTTTCAGCCGCGAGCCCATTTCCAGCCGGTAGGGCTGCATCGCGTCCAACGGGCGCAGCACGCCGTAAAGACCCGACAGGATACGGAAATGCTGCTGCGCCCAGGTCATTTCGTCCGCGTCGAGCGAGGCTGCTTCCAGCCCTTGATACGTATCGCCGGCAAAGGCCAGCGCCGCCGGGCGGGTGGCCTCTGTTTTGGGGTCGGCGGCAAAGTCCTGGAAGCGGGCATGGTTCAGCTTGGCCAGATCCTCGCTGATGTGCATCAGCTTCATCAGGTCCGCCACCGATTGTTCGCGGGCCACCTCTGCCAGCGCCACCGCATCGTCATGCAGCGCAGGCCAGGTCATTTCCTGTTCCCGTTCCGCCCAGTCCAGCTTCTTGGCCGGAGAGGTTACTACCAGCATGTCTGCCCCCAAATTTTCCTAGCCCGGTTTCTTGGCGCGACCCTAGCCCGCGCCGCGCAGGACGTCCAGAAACGCCGAGGCGAAACGTTCGGCGCGGCGCTCCCCTAACAGTCTTGTGATGCCGGCCTCGTCATCGCTGCGCATCTGGGCGACTTTCGCCAGGAGGGACGCTGAGCAGCTAAGCGGCTTCAGGGTGCCGCATTCACCCCGCGCCAGCTGTGCCTGCACTTCCAAGAGCCCGTCATAAACGGAACCGGAGTCCCGACCCGCCAGCTTGCGCCGTGCCGGATGCAGCTGCTCAACCGCGCCGGTGATCACGCTCAGGAAGTCGTCGCCATAGCGTTCCAGCTTTTTGGCGCCGACACCGCTGATGCGGGCCATCTGGTCCAGGGTTTCCGGGCGCATCTCCGCCATCTCGATCAGGGTGCGGTCGGGGAAGATCACATAGGCCGGCACTTTCTGCGCCTCGGCCAGCGCCCGGCGCTTGGCCTTCAAGGCGGACAAGAGCGGCGCGTCCTCTTCGGAGACCAGCGCCTTGACCGCCGGGCGGCGGTCCGCGGATTTGATGGTGTCGCGGCGCAGCTCGATGGATTGTTCGCCGCGCAGGATCGGCAGCGCCGCTTCGGTAAAGCGCAGGGCGCCGTGGCGTTCCGGATCAGGGCGCAACAGGTCATGGCCCATCATCTGCCGGAACACCGCCTGCCACTGGCGCTTGCCGAACTCCTTGCCGCAGCCATAGACCGACAGCTCGTCATGGCGCTTGGCCCGGATCCGCTCGTTGTCGGCGCCCAAGAGGATGTCGATCAGATGGCCGGAGCCGAACCATTCCTCTGTCCTGAGCACCGCCGACAAGGCCTTGCGCACCACAGTAGTGCCGTCGAACACATCGGCGGGCGTGTCGCAGAGGTCGCAGTTGCCGCACGGCGCTGCCTCTTCACCGAAGTAGCCCAGCAGTTTCTGGCGGCGGCAGTGCAGCGCCTCGGCGAGGCCCAGCAGAGCATTCAGGCGGGCATGATCCGCGGCGCGGCGTTCGGGCGGGGCGAGGCCCTCGTCGATCTGGGCGCGGCGCAGGCGGATGTCGTCGGGGCCGAACAGGGTCAGGGTTTCGGCGGCCGCGCCGTCGCGGCCGGCGCGGCCGATTTCCTGGTAGTAGGCCTCGATGGATTTCGGCAGGTCGGCGTGGGCGACCCAGCGGATGTCGGGCTTGTCGATACCCATGCCAAAGGCCACCGTGGCAACCACGATCAGACCGTCTTCGCGCGCGAAACGGGTTTCGACGGTGCGGCGGTTTTCGGGATCCATGCCGCCGTGGTAGAAACAGGCGGAATGGCCATCCTCGCGCAGCGCGGCCGAAAGTGCCTCGGTCTTGGCGCGGGTGCCGCAGTAGACGATGCCGGACTGGCCCTTGCGGGCGGCGGCGAAGTCCAGGATCTGACGGCGCGGGCTGTCTTTGGCACCAAAGGCCAGATGGATATTGGGCCGGTCAAAGCCGCGCAGGAAGCTGCGGGGGGCCTCGCCGTCGAACAGCTTCTGGACGATTTCTTCCCGGGTTTCCTGATCCGCCGTGGCGGTGAAGGCCGCCAGCGGCACATCCAGGGCACGGCGCAGCTCGCCGATGCGCAGGTAGTCGGGGCGGAAATCATGACCCCATTGGCTGACGCAATGGGCCTCGTCCACCGCAATCAGGCTGACGCCGATACGGCGCAGCATCCCCATGGCGGCGCCGGAAGCCAACCGTTCGGGGGCCATGTAGAGGAGCTTGAGCCGCCCGGCCTCGATCGCCTCCCAGACCTGTTCGGTCTCTTCATCGGTGTTGCCGGAGGTAAGTGCGCCTGCATTGACGCCGGCCTCCTGCAGGGCGCGGACCTGATCGCGCATCAGCGCAATCAGGGGGGAGATCACCACGGTGATGCCGTCGCGCAGCAGCGCGGGCAGCTGGAAGCACAGCGACTTGCCGCCGCCGGTGGGCATGATCGCCAGCACGTTTTCCCCGGCGGTCACGGCGTCGACGATCTCCTCCTGCCCCGGGCGGAAGGCGTCAAAGCCGAAAATCTCGCGCAGAATGGGAGTCGCGCCGCTGAGGGCGGTCATATCCGTCATGGGGGCGGAGGGCCTCGTGGTCAGTGCTGCTCTTCTTTGGCAGGCACAATCCCACAGGAGGCATGGGGCGGCAAGGCCCGCAGGTTAAAAGCCCGGCAGGAAATGCCGGGCCGGAGATTTTCAGATCAGTAGAACGCCGAGACGTTGTTCACCAGGATAATGCGCAGCGCATAGACGCCGATCAGCACCGCCAGCGGCGCCAGGTCGATGCCGCCCATGCTGGGCAGGATGCGGCGCACCGGCGCGTAAAGCGGCTCCAGTATCCGATTCAGGCCGTACCAGATCTGCCCCACCAGCTGCTGGTGCAGGTTCAGAACCTGGAAGTTGATCAGCCAGCTCATGATCACATGGGCAATGATGAAGAACCAGACCACGTCCAGGATCAGCATCAGGATTTGGAACAGCGAGACCATCAGTATTTCCCTCTTTCGAACAGCCTCACAGGTAAGCAGACGCGGCGAAATGCGCAAGGCTTCCGCGAGGTTGCGGTTGACGCGCTGTAAACGGGTGGCATCACGGGCACATGCCATCAAGGAGCGCGCGCCGATGTACCCGATTTTCCGCCTGATCAAGGATACCGTTCTGGCCAGCCGGATGGAGCCGCTGCCGATCACCGGCATGCATGTCTCCAGCCACATCTGCTGGCCCTGGGACCTGGACATGTGGATGGAGCTGAACAACGGCCGTACCATGACGCTCTATGACCTGGGGCGCACCATGCTGGCGCAGCGGGTGGGGCTGATCCGCTGCCTGCGGCAGCAGCGCTGGGGGCTGACGGTGGCAGGATCCTCTGTGCGCTACCGCCGCCGCATCCGCGGTTTCGAGAAGTTTGAGATGCGCAGCCGCACCGCGGGCTGGGACGACAAATTCATCTATGTCGAGCAGTCGATGTGGAAGAAGAGCGGCGACTGCGCCAGCCATGTGATGCTGCGCACCGCAGTGACGGACCGCAACGGCATCGTGCCGCCCGAAAAAGTGCTGGCGGCGCTGGGGCAGGATGCGGAAGCCTCGCCCGAGCTGCCCGGCTGGATCAAGGAATGGTGCGCGGCGGATGGCGGCCGGCCCTGGCCGCCGATGCAGGACGGGCTTGCCTAGGCCCCTGCCCGCCTGCCATACCTGAAGGCAAGAGGGTGCAGACCCGTAATCCCTGCGCCCCGATAACAAGAGGGCGGGCATGCAGCAGGTATCCATGCGCAAGCGCATCTGGGGGTGGTGGTTCTTCGACTGGGCCAGCCAGCCCTATCACACCCTGCTGGTCACCTTTGTTTTCAGCCCGTTCTTTGCCGCCGTTGCCGCGGAGCATTTCATTGGCCAGGGACTGGCAGATGAGGCCGCCAAGGCACAGGCGCAGACCATCTGGTCGCTGTGCCTGACCGTGACCGGGCTGATCATCGGCTTCGGCGCGCCGTTCATGGGGGCGCTGGCCGATATCTCCGGCCGGCGGCGGCCCTGGATCGTTGTGTTTTCCTGCATGTATGTGCTGGGCGCCTGGGGGCTGTGGTTCATGGACCCGGGCGGCAGCAACCTTTGGTGGATGCTGATCAGCTTTGGCTTCGGCTTTATCGGGGCGGAATTTGCACTGATCTTCGTCAACGCCCAGCTGCCCTCGCTGGCCGGCAAGGAAGACGTCGGCAATGTCTCCGGCTCCGGCTTTGCCTTTGGCTACTTGGGCGGGGTGATTTCGCTGTTCATCATGCTCTTGCTGTTTGTCGAGCAGGCCAGCGGCAGGACCCTGATCGGCCTCAGCCCGCTGCTCGGGCTGGACGCCGAAGCACGCGAAGGCACCCGCGCGGTCGGGCCCTTCACCGCGCTGTGGTTTGCCGTCTTCATGATCCCCTATTTCCTGTGGGTGCATGAGGGCCGCGCCACCGGCCAGCGCGGCACCGTGGGCCAGGCGGTGGCACTGGTGGTGCAGTCGGTGAAAAACCTGCGCAACCGGGTCAGCCTCGCCAGCTACCTCGGCTCCTCCATGCTGTACCGCGATGCGCTGAACGGGCTTTACGGTTTTGGCGGCGTTTACGCCAAGCTGGTGCTGGGCTGGCAGATCACCCTCATTGGCGTCTTTGGCATCGTGGCGGCGCTGGCGGCCACCCTATTCTGCTGGGCCGGCGGCAAGGCGGACCGGAAATACGGGCCCAAGCCGGTGATAATCCTCTCTATCCTGGTGCTGAGCCTGGTCTGCCTGACCATCGTCAGCATGTCGCGCGAACAGATATTCGGCATTGCCCTGCCCGAGGGGTCGAAACTGCCGGACGCGGTGTTCTTTGGCTGCGGCGTGCTGATCGGCGGCTTTGGCGGCATCCTGCAATCGGCCAGCCGCAGCCTGATGGTGCGCCACACCGACCCGGCCAAGGCAACCGAGAGCTTTGGCCTTTATGGCCTGTCGGGCCGCGCCACCGCCTTTCTGGCGCCGATGCTGATCGGCGTTGCAACCACTGTCACCGGCAGCGCCCGGCTGGGGATCACCCCGGTCATCGGCCTGTTTCTGATCGGATTGGTACTGTTATTCTGGGTTCAAGGAGAAGGAGATCAGGGTTGAGACTGTTACTTGCCATCTGTCTGGCGGTTGCGGGACTGAGTGTTCCGGCAAGCGCGCAGACCCCCGCCAAGGCGCTGTTCGGGGCCAAGCCCAGCGCCTCGCAGCAGAAACCCGCGCCGTTCGGCTCCTACGCCAAGGGCTGCGTGGCCGGCGCCGAGCAGCTGCCGGAGACCGGCCCCACCTGGCAGGCGATGCGCCTCAGCCGCAACCGCAACTGGGGCCACCCCGCCGCGATTGATTTCGTCAAGGACCTGAGCCGCGTGGCCGCCAGACAGCGCGGCTGGAAGGGGCTTTATGTCGGCGACATCAGCCAGCCGCGCGGCGGGCCGATGCTGTCAGGCCACCGCAGCCACCAGATCGGCCTCGATATCGACATCTGGATGCGTCCGCCGGACCGGCTGAACCTGAGCCGCAGCGCGCGGGAAAACATCTCCTCGATCTCCATGCGCCGGGCCAAGGGCGCCTATGTGAACGCCAGCTGGACGCGGGCGCATCACGAGATCCTGAAGGCCGCTGCCCAGGACAAGCGGGTGGCGCGGATCTTCGTGTTTCCCGGCGCCAAGGTTCAGATGTGCAATGACGAGAAGGGCGACCGCCGCTGGCTGCGCAAGATCCGGCCGTGGTGGGGACATCACTACCACTTCCATGTGCGGCTGAACTGCCCGCGCGGCGCCCGCGGCTGCGTTGACCAGGATCCGCCGCCCAAGGGCGACGGCTGCGCCGATGCGCAGCGCTGGGTCAATGACATTCTGAACCCGCCGCCGCCGAAACCGGTTGACCCGAACGCGCCGAAGCCTAAACCGAGACGGGATTACACCCTTTCGGATCTGCCCCAGCAATGCGCCGCCGTTCTGCAATCAAACTGACCCTGGCTTTTGCCGCCGCCGCCGGACTGGCAGCGGCGGCCTTTGCGGCCAGCCGCCCGGCGCCGGCAATCAGCAAGGCGCAATTTCTGGGCAGCTACACCTGGAAGCTGAAACAGCCCTGGTTCGGCGGTTTCTCGGCGCTGAAGATCAGCGCTGGCGGGCAGGAAATGACGGTGCTCAGCGACCGGGCCACACTGGTAACAACCAGTCTTCAGCGCAACGGCGGGCTGATTTCCGGCGTGACCGCGCATTCGGCGCACGGGCTGCGCGCCTCCACCGGCAAGATGCTGACCGGCTTTGCCGGCGACAGCGAGGGCCTGGCCGTCGCCTCCGACGGCAGCCGCTTCATCTCCTTTGAAGGCGCCGCACGGGTTGCCCGCTACCGCCGCCCGGATAGCCGCGCCAAGGTGCTGCCGCGGCCCAAGGCCTTCCGCAAGCTGCCGCTCAACAAATCGCTGGAAACCTTGGCGATTGATGCCCGCGGCCATCTCTACACCCTGCCGGAGCGCGCCTTTGACAAACACGGGCAGATCCCGGTCTGGCGCTGGAACGGCAGCCGCTGGAGCCGGCCTTTCAGCCTGCCGCCGCGCGGCGGCTTCCTGCCGGTGGACGCGGATTTCGGTCCCGACGGCCGGTTCTACCTGTTGGAGCGCGACCTGACCCTGCTCGGCTTCCGCAGCCGGCTGCGGCGCTGGGATATCACCGCCGCTGGTCCGGTCAATGAAACCCTGCTGCTGCAAACAGGCCCCGGCACCCATGACAACCTCGAAGGCCTGTCGGTCTGGGCTGGCGCCGCCGGACGGATGTTCGCCACCATGGTCTCCGACGACAATTTCCTGCCGGTGCAGCGCACCGAACTGGTGGAATACGCCCTGCCCGACTGACCCGGCGTCCCGCGCCGCGCCAGCGGCGCCCGGCCCAACCGCAAGGGGGCCTTTGCAAAAGGCACCCGGCGCGGGCGGGAGCCCCCTCCCCTTGCACGCGGCAATCTTGCGAAACAGGCTCAAGCAGTTTAAGGGAGCCGGTCTTTTGCTGCTGCGCAGCCTTCTTCGCAGCCCCGGAACAAACGGATCCCGCGCATGACCCGCTCGCATATTCCCGGCATTCTTGCCATGGCCGCCGTGGTGGCGGCCTCCAACGTCCTGGTGCAATTCCTGTTCGGCAACTGGCTGACCTGGGGCGCTTTCACCTATCCGGTGGCTTTCCTGGTGACCGATGTGATGAACCGCGTCTACGGCGCCGCCGCCGCGCGCCGGGTTGTGGCGGCGGGCTTTGCCACCGGGGTGATCTGCTCGCTGATCGGCACCCGGATCATGCTGCAGGGCGATGGCTTCACCTATCCGGCGGTGACCCTGCGCATCGCGCTTGGCTCCGGCCTCGCCTTCCTGACGGCGCAGATGCTGGACGTCGCCATCTTCTCCGCCCTGCGCGAAGGGAAGTGGTGGCGGGCGCCGCTGGCCTCCACCCTGACCGGTTCCACCGTGGACACCGCGATCTTCTTCACCCTTGCCTTCTCGCCCGCGCTGATCTGGATCGAGCCGGGTAATGATGTGTCCTGGGCCGGCGACATGCTGCCGTTGATCGGACAGGGTCCTGTGGTGCCCTACTGGGTCTCGCTGGCCTTCGCCGACTGGCTGGTGAAACTGGCGCTGGCGCTGCTCGCGCTTGTGCCCTTCCGCATCATCGTGCGTAAGCTCTCCGTAAAGACCACATGATTTTGTTTTGACATTAACCGAATCTGTGGCAGGCTGGACTTACACGAAACATCAGAAAGGAGGTGCCCATTGTCTAGAGAAGCTATGGAGAGCAGTGCCGGAACAGTTCAGAAGGTGTGCGGCCGAGGCAGCCCTTGGTACGTATAGACCCATGAATTGGTGCTGACCTAACCGGTGCACCTCCTATCATCTCGAAGGGCTGTTCCCCGCGTGTGGAACAGCCCTTTCGATTTTGGAACACCCCGCCGAACACAGACCAGGACCATGATCCGCATCACCGACCAAATCGCCCTGCAGGACTGGGAAATGACCGAGAGCTTCATCCGCGCCTCGGGACCCGGCGGGCAGAATGTGAACAAGGTGGCGACCGCGGTCGAGCTGCGGTTCGAGGCGGAGCGTTCGCCGGCGCTGGCGCCCGCGGTCAAATCGCGGCTGAAACGGCTGGCAGGACGGCGCTGGACCAAGGACGGCGCCATCATCCTGCAATGCGACGAGACCCGGTCCCAGCAAAGGAACCGCGAGATCGTGCGCGAGCGGCTGGCAGAGCTGGTGCGCAAGGCGCTGGTGGCGCCGAAGCGGCGCATCGCCACCAAGCCGACCCGCGGATCGGTCAGGCGGCGGCTGGACGCCAAGAAGCAGCGCGGCGAACTGAAAGCGACGCGCGGTAAGATCGACCCGGATTAACCCAGCCCTGTTCCGGGGATTGCACCCGCCCGTCTCTCCGCCCATGCTGACGCCAAACAGTGCGGGAGGGAAATCATGCGGCTGGACGGAAAGACCGCCATCGTGACCGGCGGCGCCTCGGGCTTTGGCGCGGGCATCGTGCGCAAGTTCCTGGCGGAAGGCGCGCGGGTGATGATCGCCGACATCAATACCGCAGCAGCAGAGGCGATGGCAGCAGAGCTGGGCAGCAATGCGGTTGCGCAGACGGTAAATGTCGCGGATGGCTCGTCGGTCAGCGCAATGGCAGAGGCCGCGCTGGCAGCGTTCGGGCAGCTGGATATTCTGGTGAACAATGCCGGCGTCACCCATCTGCCCAGCCCCCTTGAGGAGATCAGTGAGGCGGATTTCGACCGGGTGCTGGGCGTCAACGTGAAATCGGTCTACCTGACCGCCCGTGCGCTGGTGCCGCATATGAAAGCCAACCGGCGCGGTGCGATCCTGAACGTCGCCTCCACCGCCGGCGTGTCGCCGCGCCCCAATCTCAATTGGTACAACGCCTCCAAGGGCTGGATGATCACCGCCACCAAGACGATGGCAGTGGAACTGGCCCCGCACGGCGTGCGGGTCAATGCGATCAACCCGGTGGCAGGGGAAACCCCGCTGCTCAAGTCCTTCATGGGTGAAGACACGCCGGAGATGCGCTCCAAGTTCCTGTCCACCATCCCGATCGGCCGGTTTTCAACGCCGGAGGACATGGGCAATGCAGCCTGCTTCCTGTGTTCGGACGAGGCCAGCATGGTGACGGGCGTCGCCATGGAAGTGGACGGAGGGCGCTGCATTTAACGCTTTTTGTCTTACGCTGAGGTCACACGATGCCGACTGACAAGATATCCATAGCTTTTACATTGGATGAGGCACTTGTCCTGTTGGAAGCTGCCGCGAAACTTAATGGGGCTGAATTATCAGCCGCCAACCTGGACGAATGCGAACAGCAAAGTCTCTTTGATCTTGAAGCACAGCTAGAGAAGAGCCTGCCAGCAGTTCTGTCGAACAACTATGCAGACGAATTGGTTGCCGCCAAGTTGAGGCTTGGGTCAAAATGAACGCTTCATTTCTTCTTTGAGGCAAATACTCCCGCCGGAGGCCGCGCGCGCCAGCGCGCTCCCCAGGAAAAGGACATCCCGCCATGCTCCCCGGCCCCAGGAACCTGATAACCGACGTGCCCGGCCTGCGGGTCGGCAACGCCCAGGATGCGGCATTGAAATCCGGCACCACGGTGCTGACGGCGGACAAACCCTTCACCGCTTCGGTGCATGTGATGGGCGGTGCGCCGGGCACGCGGGAGACCGATCTGCTGGCACCCGACAAATCGGTCGCCAGGATCGATGCACTGGTGCTGTCGGGCGGCTCGGCCTTCGGGCTGGATGCCTGTTCCGGTGTGATGGACGCGCTGCACGCGGCGGACCGCGGCTTTCCGGTCGGCCCGGTGCGGGTGCCGCTGGTGCCGGGGGCCATTCTTTTTGACCTGCTGAACGGCGGCGACAAGGGCTGGGACCAGAACCCCTACCGCGCTCTGGGCCGGGCCGCCTTTGACGCCGCGGCTGAGGCGTTTGAACTGGGCACCGCAGGCGCCGGCGCAGGTGCCCTGACGGCAATGCTGAAGGGGGGCTTGGGCTCTGCCTCTCTGGTTCTGGAGAACGGCGTCACCGTCGGCGCGCTGGTCGCGGCCAATCCGCTGGGCGCCGTCACCACCCCGGGAGAGCGGCATTTCTGGGCCGCGCCGTTTGAAATCGGCGATGAATTCGGCGGGATTGGCCCTGATACAGCCGCCGGGCTGGGCCGCAGCCTGCACAGCCGCAAGATCGAAGCGATCCAGAAACTGGGCGGCACCCCGCTGCCGCCTGAACGGGCCAATACCACCATCGCCATCGTGGCCACTGATGCCGCACTTTCAAAGGCCCAATGCCAGCGGCTGGCCACTGCGGCGCATGACGGCATCGGGCGTGCCATCGTGCCTGCCCATTCCCCCGGCGACGGCGATCTGGTCTTTGCCGCCTGCACCGGTGCCACAGCGCTGGACGCACCGGACGCGGAACTGGGACCGCTCTGCCATGCTGCCGCGCTGTGCCTGAGCCGTGCCATCGCCCGCGCGGTCTTTCACGCCCGGCCTGAACCCGGCGACCTGCTGCCCTGCTGGGCCGCGCCCTGAACTGCCGCAGCTTCCTGCCGGGACTTTGATGCGCGTCAAACTGCCGGTTGACACTGCCGGGTAATAAATCATGAGTCACATCTGCCAACTCAGAACTGGAGCAAGCAATATGAAACCTCTTATGACCGCCGCTATTTTCGGCCTCCTCGCAGCCCCTGCCTTTGCCGAAGGCGATCCGGCAGCTGGCGAGAAGGGGTTCAACAAGTGCAAGTCGTGCCACATGGTGGTGTCCGACGCGGGCGACGTGATCGTCAAGGGCGGCAAGACCGGCCCGAACCTGTGGGGCCTGGCCGGCCGTCAGGCAGGCACAGTTGAAGGCTTCAACTACGGCGCTGACCTGGTTGCGGCTGGCGAAGCAGGCCTGGTCTGGGACGAGGAGAAATTCATCGCCTTTGCCGCAGACCCCAAGAAGTTCCTGCAGGCTGAAACCGGCAACGCCAAGGCCAAGTCGAAAATGTCGTTCCGCCTGAAGAAAGGCGGCGAGGACATCTATGCCTTCCTGGCCAGCCACAGCCCGGCCCCGGCCGAAGAGGCCCCGGCAGCCGAAGCGGCGGCTGAGGACGGTGCAGAAGCCGCCACCGAATAAGCCCTCAGACCCGTCCGTGACGGCAGCGAAGCCGCGGCATTTTGGCCGCGGCTTTTCGCGTAATTGCTTTCCCTTCGCGCAGACGTTAGCGGTAGTTTTCAAAGCTGTCGAAATGCGGCAGGCCGCAGAACAAGAAACCGTCACGGACACAGCATGAGCCACATGATCCCCGCCTGGGTGAACGGCGAATTGACCCCGGTCGACAAGCTGGCCGCGCATGAGCGCGGGCTGAAGCACAAGGCGGTTTCCGTCTTTGTGGTGAAAGGCGTGGAAATCCTGATGCAGCGGCGCGCGATGGGGAAGTACCACACGCCGGGCCTTTGGGCGAACACCTGCTGCACCCATCCGATGTGGGATGAACAGTCCTCGGCCTGCGCGGTGCGGCGGATGAATGAGGAACTGGGGCTCTCAGGCCTTTACCCCGAATTCCGCCACCACCTGGAATACCGCGCCGACGTCGGCAACGGGCTGGTCGAGCATGAGGCAGTGGATGTGTTCCTGGCCCATGCCCACCGGCCGTTGCGGATCGATGCCAACCCGGATGAGGTGATGGAGACCCGCTGGGTCGATTACCATGACCTCTTGGCCGAGGTGAGCCGCCACCCGGAGCGCTTCACCCCCTGGCTGAAGATCTACCTGCACAACTACGCCGACGTGATCTTTGGCCCCGACCTGATCATCGGCGGTCGGCGCTGACCTCTTTCCCGCCCTGACAGCTTGCCCCGCTCCCCATGCCGTGGTTATCTGCGCCCGCAAATAGGGAGTATGCTTATCATGCCCATCCTGATCGCCGGCGGCGGCATTGCCGGGCTGACCCTGGGTCTGACGCTGCATCAGATCGGGGTGCCGTTCCGCATTTTCGAGGCCGCGCGGGAGCTGAAGCCGATGGGGGTTGGCATCAACCTGCAGCCCAACGCGGTGCGGGAGCTGTTCGATCTGGGGCTGGAGGCGGAACTGGACGCAACTGGCGTCAGGACAAGGCAGCTGGGGTTCTACAGCAAGCTGGGCAAGACGATCTGGGAAGAGCCCCGCGGCACCGGCGCGGGCTATGCCTGGCCGCAGTATTCGGTGCACCGCGGTGAATTGCAGATAATGCTCTACCGCGCCCTGATCGCGCGGGCCGGTGCGGGCTGCATTGAGCCCGGTGCGCGGGCCGCCGGGTTTGAAAACACGGACGGCGGCGCGGCGCTGCTGCTGGCGGACGGGCGGCGGATCGAAGGCAGCCTGGTTGTCGCGGCGGATGGCATCCACTCTGCCCTGCGCGCGCAGATGGTGCCGGATGAGGGCGCCCCCATCTGGAACGGCCGCATCTTGTGGCGCGCCACCACCCAAGCCCCCGAATTCAAGGGCGGCGCGGCGATGGCGATGATTGGCCATGATCATCTGCGGCTGGTGGCCTATCCGATCTCGCCCCCGGATGGCGATGGCCGCGTCATGATGAACTGGATTGCGGAAAAGAGCTTTGATCCCTCTGCCCCCTGGCGGAAGGAAGACTGGAACCGGCCCGCGGACATTCAGGACTTTCTGCCGGATTTCGAGGATTGGCAATTTGATTGGATCAATGTGCCAGCCCTGATCCGCGGTGCACAGGCCGTCTATGAGTACCCGATGGTGGACCGCGACCCGCTGGCGCCCTGGACCCATGGAAACGTCACCCTGATGGGCGACGCCGCGCATCCGACCTATCCGGTGGGATCGAACGGTGCCAGCCAGGCCATCGTCGACGCGCGGGTGATCGGCGCGAAGCTGCTGGCGCACGGCGTGACTGCTGCGGCGCTCGAGGCCTATGAAGCAGAGGTGCGCCCGGTGACGGCAGCGGTGGGCCTCGCCAACCGCGCGGGCAGCGGGCCGGACGGGGTGCTGCAGCGGGTCGAGGATCTTTGCGGCGGAGACTTTGCAGACATCAGCGAGGTGATCCCGCAGGCGGAGCTGGCCGCCCATGCCGCCAAGTACAAGTCGATTGCAGGCTTTTCCATCGAAGAGCTGAACGCCCGCCCCCCGACCATCCCGGCAGGCGCCCGCGTGAGCTGAAGCACTCCTGCGGCCAGCCGCGGGTCAAGGGCGGCGCAGCCGCCGTGCCGCAGGCACGGTTTACCCTTGAGGCGCGGATGGGCGTGAACACACTCGATCAGGCGCGTTTAAGGGCAGACCTGCCCTTAAACCGCTTCTCAGCAAAAAGAAAACGCCGCGCAAAGCGCGGCGCCACGCCCAACTGTGAGGCGCATTCTATGAATGCGGCGGAGCAGGCGGGAGCGCCCCGCCCTGCCCGTCACGCTGCCGGGTCAGACGCCGATCACCGCCTGCACTGCGCGCTGCCAGCGGGCGTAGGCCGCCTGCCGCGCCGCGGGCTGCATCAGCGGCGAGAACTGGCGGTCGAGCTTCCAGGTATCCGCAAACCCCGTCTGATCCGGATAGATCCCGGCCCGCATACCGGCCAGCCAGGCGGCGCCCAGCGCAGTGGTTTCCTGCATCACCGGGCGGTCGACCGCGGCGCCCAGGATGTCCGACAGGCTCTGCATGGTCCAGTCGCTGGCGCTCATGCCGCCATCGACGCGCAGTGTCACGGTGTGGTGGCTGTCGTCCTCCCAGTCGGCGCGCATCGCCTCGTAGAGATCGCGGGTCTGGTAGGCGACGCTTTGCAGCGCGGCGCGGGCAAACTCCGCCGGGCCGGAATTGCGGGTGAGGCCGAACATGCCGCCGCGGCACTCCGGCTCCCAGTAGGGCGCGCCGAGGCCGGTGAAGGCGGGCACCAGGATCACGTCCTGGCCCGGATCGGCGCGCAGGGCCAGCTCACCCGATTCCGACGCCTGTTCGATGATCCCCAGCCCATCGCGCAGCCATTGCACCGCGGCGCCGGCGATGAAGATCGAGCCTTCCAGCGCATAGGTCGGCTTGCCATCCAACTGATAGGCGATTGTGGTCAGCATCCGGTTCTTGGACACGACGGGTTCGTCCCCGGTGTTCAGCAGCGCGAAGCAGCCTGTCCCGTAGGTGGATTTCATCATCCCCGGCTGGAAACAGGCCTGGCCGATGGTAGCCGCCTGCTGGTCGCCCGCCACACCCAGGATCGGGATCGCACCGCCCAGGATTTCAGGATCGGTGGTGCCGAAATCGGCGGCGCTGTCCTTCACCTCCGGCAGCATCTGCTGCGGCACGTCCAGCAGGTCGCTGATGGTGCGGCTCCAGCGGCACTTGCGGATGTCATACATCAGCGTGCGCGCGGCGTTGGTGGCGTCGGTCACATGCGACACGCCGCCGGTCAGGCGCCAGATCAGGAAGCTGTCCACGGTGCCGAACAGCAGATCGCCCGCCGCCGCCCGCTCCCGCGCGCCGGGAACGGTGTCGAGGATCCATTTCACCTTGGTGCCGGAGAAATAGGGATCCAGCAGCAGCCCGGTTCGGTCGGCCACCATCTCTGCATGGCCCGCCTTGCGCAGATCCTCGCAGATGGCGGCGGTACGGCGGTCCTGCCAGACGATGGCGTTGTGGATCGCCTTGCCGCTGGATTTGTCCCAGACCACGGTGGTTTCGCGCTGGTTGGTGATGCCGATGCCCGCGATATCCACGGCAGACACATCCAGATCCGCCATCACCTTGCGGCAGACCGCAACAGTGGTGTCCCAGATCTCCTCCGGGTCATGCTCCACCCAGCCCGCCTGCGGGTAATGCTGGGTAAACTCCTGCTGCGCAGTGCCCGCGACCTGCATACCTGCATCAAACAGGATTGCCCGGGTCGACGTGGTGCCCTGATCAATTGCCAGAATATAGGTCATCGGCTGCCCTCCAGTCTCCTCTGACCGGGGACAATAAACGCAAAGGCGCTACCGCTGCCAGCCCCTACTAAAAATTTAGTTTGGATACTGCGATATTGTCGATCAGGCGGATGCCATCCATCCAGGCCGCGGCCAGCAGGCGAGCGGGACGGGTTGGAGTGTCCAGCGCCTCCAGCGTCTCAGAGCAGCGCAGATCGAAGTATTCCACGTCGCCAAACCCAGCCTCTGCCAGCACCTGCCGTGCAGCAGCTTCCAGCGGCGCCCAGGATTCGCCCGCGGATGCCTTGGCGGCGGCTTCGCGCATGGCCGCATTAAGGGCCGCAGCCTTGGCCAGCGCCTCTTCCGACAGACGCAGGTTGCGCGAGGACATGGCAAGGCCCGAAGCCTCCCGCACGGTTTCGCAGCCGATCACTTCGATCGGGATATCCAGATCGCGGGCCATGCGGGCCACCACCATCAGCTGCTGATAGTCCTTCTGGCCGAAGAACGCCTTGTCCGCGCTGGTCTGCAGGAACAGCTTGGCGACGACCGTTGCCACGCCATCGAAATGGCCGGGGCGGAAGGGGCCCTCCATCACCGCAGTGATGCTGCCGCCGACAGAGACATTGGTGGCATAGCCGTCCGGGTAAATCTGGTCCGGGTCCGGCACATAGATCAGGTCAACCCCGTAGGGGGCGAGCTTCTCCGCGTCCTCGACCTCGGTACGCGGGTAGTTCGCCAGATCCTCCGGGTTGTTGAACTGCTTGGGGTTCACAAAAATGGTCACGATCACGCGGTCGCAAGCGGCCTTGGCCGCCTCCACCAGCGACAGATGGCCCGCATGCAGTGCGCCCATGGTCGGCACAAGGCCGATGGTTTCGCCCTTGCGGCGCCAGTCCGCGGTCTGGGCGCGCAAATTAGACAAGCGGCGCAGGATCGGAGCAGTCATGCCGGCACTCATCCTTTGGAGGGCGCTTGATCAGCGAACACGTGCTCCGCTGCTGGAAAGCTGCGCGCCCGCACTTCGGCGGCGTATTCGGCAATGCCGGCCTCTGCCAGCGGGCCAAGGTCGGCGTATCGTTTGACGAATTTCGGTTTGAAGGCGGTGAAGAAGCCCAGCATGTCATCGACCACCAGGATCTGCCCGTCACAGCCGGCGCTGGCGCCGATGCCGATGGTGGGAATCGCAACCTCGGCGGTGATCTTGTCGGCCAGTTTCTGCGGCACCTTTTCCAGCACCACCGAAAACGCCCCGGCCTCGGCCACCGCGCGGGCATCCGCCAGCACCGCATCAGCCTGCGCATCGCGGCCCTGCACCTTGTAGCCGCCCAGGGTGTTGATCGACTGCGGCGTCAGCCCGATGTGCGCCATCACCGGGATGCCGCGCTTGACCAGGAAGCGGATCGTCTCTGCCATCTCGACGCCGCCTTCCAGCTTGACCGCAGCGCAGCCGGTTTCCGCCATCAGCCGGGCAGCGTTGCGGAACGCCTGCTGCGGGCCTTCCTCATACGATCCGAACGGCATGTCGATGACCAGCATCGCGCGTTCCAGGCCGCGCGCGACCGCTTGGCCGTGCAGGATCATCATCTCCAAGGTGACGCCCAGGGTGGAGGTCAGCCCGTGCAGCACCATACCGACGCTGTCGCCGACCAGCACGAAGTCGCAGTGCTTGTCCATCAGCCGCGCCATCGGCGTGGTATAGGCCGTCAGGCTCACCAAAGGAGTGCCGCCCTTGCGGGCACGGATGTCTTCGGCGTTGGGCGCCTGTTTCTTGGCTGTTGCGCTCATGGCTTCCTGTCCGCAGTTCGAATGGCGCACGGATTACCAATTAACGCCGCGTGCTTCCAGTGCGCGAAATGTCCCGTGGTCTTGATTACGTTCGGGAAACAGGGAAACTCGTTTCCAATAGGCGCCGTTTTCAGGCCCGCAGATTGCACACAGGGAGATTTCAGATGGGTTTCAGATCCTTTGTTTTTGCCGCCAGTTCCGCGCTGGCGCTGGTGGCGGGCGGCGCCTGGGCCAAGGACAGCGTCACCATCGGCCTGCAGCTGGAACCGCCGCATCTGGACCCGACCAGCGCCGCGGCGCAGGCCATCGACTCGGTGGTCTACAGCAACATCTTTGAGGGGCTGACGCGCTTCATGGGCGATGGCTCCGTGGTGCCAGGGCTGGCGGAAAGCTGGGAAATCTCCGGGGACGGCACCGTCTATACCTTCAAACTGCGTGAGGGCGTCACCTTTCATGACGGCAGCACGATGGATGCGGAGGACGTGAAATTCTCGCTCGACCGCGCCCGCGCTGAGGACAGCACCAATGCGCAAAAGGCGCTGTTTGAGGGGATCACGTCGGTCGAAGCGCTGGACCCGCAGACCGTGCGGATCACGCTGGAGGCGCCGAACGGCAGCCTGCTGTTCAACCTTGCCTGGGGCGACGCAGTAATTGTCGCGCCGGAGAGCATCGCGGACATCAAGACCAGCCCCATCGGCACCGGCGCCTATACCTTCCAGGAATGGGTGCAGGGCGACCGCATCACGCTGGCGCGCAACCCGGACTACTGGGGCGAACAGCCCGCGCTGGCCTCTGCCACCTTCAAGTTCATCTCCGACCCGACCGCCGCCTTTGCTGCGATGATGGCAGAGGACATTGACGCCTTTGACAACTTCCCGGCGCCGGAGAACCTGCCCCAGTTCGACGCCGATCCGCGGTTCCAGGTGCTGGTCGGCTCGACCGAGGGCGAGACGATCCTGTCCACCAACAACAAGCAGGCCCCGTTTGACGACATCCGGGTGCGGCAGGCCCTGGCCCATGCTATCGACCGGCAGGCGATCATCGATGGCGCAATGTTCGGATACGGCACCCCGATCGGCACCCATTTTGCACCGCACAACCCGGCCTACACGGACTTGACCGGCCAGTCAGCCTATGACCCGGATCAGGCCAAGGCGCTGCTGGCAGAGGCAGGTTTCCCGGACGGGTTTGAAACCACCCTGCACCTGCCGCCGCCGTCTTATGCGCGGCGCGGCGGCGAGATCATCGCGGCCCAGCTGGCCGCGGTGGGCATCAAGGCTGAGATCATCAACGTCGAATGGGCGCAATGGCTGGAAAGCGTGTTCCGCGGCAAGAGCTTTGGCCTGACCATCGTCAGCCATACCGAGCCGATGGACATCGGTATCTATGCCCGGCCCGAGTATTACTTCCAGTATGACAGCAAACCGTTCCAGGAACTGATGGCCACTCTGACCGCCACCACTGATGCGGACGCCCGCACCGCGATCCTGCAGGAAGCGCAGGAAATGATCGCGGCGGATTACGTGAACGGCTACCTGTTCCAGCTGGCCAAGCTGGGGGTGGCCAAGGCCGGGCTGCAGGGGTTGTGGGAGAACGCGCCGACAGCGGCCATCGACCTCAGCGCGCTCAGCTGGGCGAAGTAGCTTCACACGGATGTCTTGCCCGGCGGCACCGCCGGGCAGCGCCCGAACCGCCCCCGTCAAACCGCAGGTTTGCCTCCGGCAAAACGGGCGGGCGCTTTTCGCCCACCCCTCGGTTCGGGCGATGCCCTCAACGCTTCAAAGCCCCCGTCTTTTCCGCAGATAGGCCACCCGCTCCCGGATCTCCCGCCGCACCTCACCACCGCGCGGCTGGTCGCGGAGCGTGGTGAACCAATGCTCCGGCGGGTTGCGGCCCAGCCGGTTGCCGTTGAACTCCAGCCCGCGCAGCACCGTTTCGCCCGCAGCAGGCAGGCGGTCCGGCACCTCAAATCCGTTCAGCGTGGCCCAGACCCCGGTCCAGAGCCGCCCGACCGACCACGGGTTGTAACCGCCGCCGCCCAGCACCAGATAGCGCGGCGCCATCCCCATCAGCGCCCGCACCACCGCCCAATGGGCGTTGTTCGAAAGGTCCAGATGCGGCAGCGGGTCTTCAGTGACCGCATCCGCCCCGCATTGCAGCACGATGGCATCCGGGCCAAAGGCCTCCACCACCGGCAGGATCAGCGCGTCGCGGATATGCGCCATCTCGTCATCGTTGAAGCCACGCGGCACCGGCAGGTTCAGGGCTGATCCGCCTGCGTCATCGCTCAGCCTGCCGGTCTTGGGCCAGAGGTTCTCCTCGTGCACCGAGATCATCAGCACATCCGCGTCGCCGGCAAAGCCATGCTCCACCCCGTCGGCGTGATGGGCGTCGATATCTACATAGACGATCCGCTGCGCGCCATGGTGGCGCAACGACAGCATCGCCAGCACCGGATCGTTCAAATAGCAAAACCCGTTGGCCCGGTCCGGCATCCCGTGATGAGTGCCGCCCGCCGGGTTGTAGATGATGCCGCCCTCCGCCAGCAGCTCGCCCGCCAGGATCGACCCGCCCGCCGCGGTGGCCGGGCGCCGGAAGATTTCCGGAAATACAGGATTTGAGATCGTGCCCAGGCAGTGCCGCGCGCGCACTTCCGCACTCACCGCCTGCGCGGCCTCTGCCGCCTGCAGCGCCGCGACATATTCCGGCGTGTGCCAGATGGTCAGCGCCGCGGGTTTGGCCCGGGGGGAATTCACATAGACCGTATCCGGCAGCCAGCCCAGCGCGCGCGAGAGGTCCATCACGGTCGAAACCCGCGGCACCCGCAAGGGATGGGTGCGGCCATAAGACGAGCCGCGGTAGATTTCCGATCCGATGAAAAGGGGGCGGGCCAGCATGGCCTAGTGATAGCCGGTTTCAGCCGGATGCCAAAGGGCATAGCTCAACCCTTTGACGTTGCGCCTTTTTGCCCGGCCTCTCCGGTTTCGCTCCACCGCGCACTAGACCCGCCTCCTGCGGGCTCCTAACGTGGCATCCATGCTGCGTTACACCCTGAAACGCCTGGTGTCACTGATCCTCAGCCTGGCCGTTGCCTCGCTGGTGATTTTCCTCGTGGTGGAGGTGGCGCCGGGCGATCCCGCCTCCTTTATGCTGGGCGTCAACGCGCAGCCTGATACCGTCGCCGCGTTGCGGGCGGAGCTGGGGCTGGATCAGGGCAAGCCGGCCCGCTACCTGAACTGGGCCGCGGGCATGCTGAGCGGCGATTTCGGCACCTCCTATACCTACCGCACGCCGGTTGCGGGGATGATCGCCGACCGGCTGTGGGTGTCTCTGCCGCTGGCGCTTTTTGCACTGACGCTGTCCACCCTCATTGCCTTTCCAGCCGGCATCTACGCCGCTGCCCGCCGCGGCAAGCCGGGCGACATGGCGGTGATGGGCGCGACCCAGCTGGGCGTTGCGGTGCCGAACTTCTGGTTTGCGATGATGCTGGTGCTGATCTTTGCCATCAACCTGCGCTGGTTCGGCGCCGGCGGGTTTCCGGGCTGGGACGCGGGGCTTTGGGCGGGCCTCCATGCGCTCACCCTGCCCGCCATCGCGCTGGCGCTGCCGCAGGCGGCGATCCTGACCCGCGTCATGCGCTCCGCCCTGCTGGACATCCTCGGCGAGGACTTCATGCGCACCGCGCGGGCCAAGGGGCTGACACGCCGGCAGGCGTTGTGGCGCCACGGGGTGCGCAACGCGCTGATTCCGGTGCTGACCATCATCGGGCTGCAGTTTTCCTTCCTGCTGGCCGGCGCCATCATCATCGAGCAGGTGTTCTATCTGCCCGGCCTCGGGCGGCTGGTGTTCCAGGCGATTTCGTCGCGTGATCTGATCGTGGTGGAATCCGTTGTGATGCTCCTGGTCTTTGCCGTCATCACGGTGAATTTCCTGGTCGATCTCGCCTATGCGCTGGTCGACCCGCGGCTGAGGAGCCGGGCATGATCCGGAAACTTGAGCAACCATTTCTGTCTCTTGGCCCGGCAACGCCGGGCCGCGCCCTCCCCTCCCCCCGGGAGGGCGCTTCGCACCCTCCCAGGCTCGGGCGCGCCCCTCGGATCATTGACACAGGCGGGGGCGATAGATGACCCGCAATCTGATCCTTGGTGCCGTTTTGGCCTCACTGGTGCTGCTGGCAGCGGCGGTGTCGTTTCTTTGGACGCCGTTTGACCACGCGGCCATGAACATCCCGGCCAAGCTGCAGACGCCCAATGCACAGCACTGGCTGGGCACCGATCATTTCGGCCGCGACCTGATGTCGATGATCATGGTGGGTGCGCGCACCTCCATCGCCGTCGCCTTGGTGGCGGTTGGCATCGGCATGGGGGCAGGCGTGCCGCTGGGGCTGGCGGCAGCCGCGCGCAAGGGATCGTGGCTGGATGAGCTGATCATGCGCGGCAATGATCTGGTCTTTGCCTTCCCCTCGCTGGTGATCGCCATCCTGATCACCGCCGTTCTGGGCGCGGGCGCCGTCAACGCCATCATCGCCATCGGCATCTTCAACATCCCCGTCTTTGCCCGCATCACCCGCGGCGCGGCGCTGTCCCTTTGGGAACGCGAGTTCATCCTGGCCGCCCGCGTCGCAGGCAAGGGCGCGGCACGCATATCAGCTGAGCATATCCTGCCCAACGTGATGAACCTCTTGATCGTGCAGGGCACCATCCAGTTCTCGCTCGGCATTCTGGCGGAAGCCGGCCTCAGCTATGTCGGCCTTGGCGCGCAGCCGCCCACGCCCAGCTGGGGGCGGATGCTGGCCGATGCGCAGACCATGGTCAGCTTTGCCCCGCATCTGGCGCTGGTCCCGGGTTTGGCGATCATCCTGACGGTGCTGGGGCTGAACCTGCTGGGCGACGGCTTACGCGATTATCTGGACCCGAAACTGAGGATGGCGCGCGCATGACCCTGTTGGATGTCACCAGCCTGTCAGTCAGCATCGGCGCCCTTCAGGTGCTGAGGGACGTGTCCTTCCACGTGGATCCGGGCGAGATTGTCGCCGTCACCGGCGAGAGCGGATCGGGCAAGTCGCTGACCGCGCTGGCGGTGATGCAACTGCTGCCGGAACTGGCGGAGGCCAAGGGATACATCACCCTGGACGGCACCCAACTGTTTGAGCAGCCTGAGGACCGCATGTGCGCCATCCGCGGCCAGTCCGTGGGCATGGTGTTCCAGGAGCCAATGACCGCACTGAACCCGGTCAAGACCATCGGCGCGCAGGTGATGGAAACCATCCTGATCCACAAGGCGATGCCGCGCGAACAGGCCGAAGCCCGCGCCCGCGAGGTGCTGGAGCGGGTCGGGCTGCCGCAGGACCGCTTTCCGCTGTCGCGCTATCCGCATGAGCTGTCGGGCGGCCAGCGCCAGCGGGTGGTGATTGCCATGGCCATCGCCCTGCGTCCGAAACTGCTGATCGCGGATGAGCCGACAACCGCGCTGGATGTGACCACCCAGGCGCAGATCCTGGCGCTGCTGAAGGACCTGGTGCAGGACTATGGCATGGGTCTGCTGATCATCACCCATGATCTGGCGGTGGTGGCGGATCTGGCAGACCGCATCGTCGTCATGCGCCACGGCGAAGTGGTGGAGACCGGACACACCGGTTGGCTCTTGCGCAACATGCGTCATCCCTACACGCAGATGCTGTTTGAAGCCTCAAACCATCAGGTGGCACTGCCCCAACCGCCCGCACCAGCGCCGCTGCTGGAAGTCAGGAACGCGGTGCGCGACTACAAGACCCCGCGCCCGTCGCTGTTTGCAAAACCCGGCACATTCCGCGCAGTGAACGATGTCTCCTTCACCCTGAACCGCGGTGAGCGGCTGGGGCTGGTGGGGGAGTCGGGCTGCGGAAAATCGACCCTAACACGGGCAATTCTGGGGCTGGAGCCGCTGCAAGGCGGGGATATCCTGTTGGATGGCGCGCCCGTGACAACCGGGCTTGATCCCGGTCTCAGGCGCAAGATGCAGGTGGTGTTCCAGGATCCCTACGGCAGCTTTAACCCGCGCCACCGGGTGGAGCGGCTGATCACCGAACCGTTCCATACGCTGCCTGACCCGCCCGCCGGGTCAGCGCGCCGGGATCTGATTGCCGGGACACTCTCCGCAGTCGGGCTGAAACCGGAGGATGCCGGCAAATACATCCACCAATTCTCCGGCGGCCAGCGCCAGCGCATTGCCATCGCCCGCGCCCTGATCACAAGGCCGGAGCTGATCATCTTTGACGAGGCGGTCTCAGCCCTCGATGTTTCGGTCCGCGCCCGTATCCTCGACCTGCTGGCAGAGCTGTGCGGGGCCTATTCCCTCACCTATCTGTTCATCAGCCACGACCTGAGCGTGGTTCGCACGGTCACCGACCGCTGCCTGGTGATGCAGCACGGAGAGATTGTGGAGCAGGGCGAAACTGAAGCCGTGTTCAGCGATCCCCAGCACCCCTACACCCGCCAGCTGATCGCCGCAGCGCCGGTGCTGCCCGATCTCAATGGCCTCCAAAGGAGCCCCCAGCATGTCTGATCCCCTCTGGTTCGATCCCGCGCTTTGCCTGATTGGCGGCAAGTGGCTGCCCGCAGCCAGCGGCGGCACGCTGCCGCTGGTGAACCCATCAGACGGCAGCGGGATCTGCCAGATCGCCCGCGGCGGCGCAGCCGATATCGAGGCCGCCGTGCTGGAAGCAGAGGCGGCGCTGGACGGCGAATGGGGCCGCATGACCGCGCTGGAGCGGGGCCGCATCCTGACCCGGATCGGCCAGTTCGTGCTGGAGCGGGTGGAGCCGCTGGCCGCGATCGAGGCGATGGACGTGGGCAAACCGCTGACCCAGGCGCGCGCCGACGCGGTGGCGCTGGCGCGCTACTGCGAATTCTACGGCGGCGCGGCGGACAAGGTGATGGGGGAGACCATCCCGTATCTCGACGGCTACACCGTCTATACCCTGCGGGAGCCGCATGGGGTGACGGGCCATATCGTGCCGTGGAACTACCCGATGCAGATCATCGGCCGTTCTGTGGGGGCCGCGCTGGCGATGGGCAATGCCTGCGTTCTGAAACCGGCGGAGGAGGCCTGCCTGACCGCGCTGGCGTTCGCCCATATCGCCATGGAGGCCGGGCTGCCTGCGGGGGCCCTGAACGTGGTGCCGGGCCTGGGGGCTGAGGCCGGCGCGGCGCTGGCGGCGCATCCCGGTGTGCATCACATCTCCTTCACCGGGTCGGTCCGAACCGGCGCGCTGGTGCAGCAGGCGGCAGGGGCCAATGTGGTGCCGGTTACGCTGGAGCTGGGCGGCAAGTCCCCGCAGCTGGTGTTTGACGATGCCGACCTGGACGCTGCGCTGCCGTTTCTGGTGAACGCCGGCATCCAGAACGCGGGCCAGACCTGTTCCGCCTCCTCGCGCATCCTGGTGCAGCGCGGGGTTTACGAGGAGGTGAAGGCACGGATGGCAGCGGCCTATGGGGCGCTGACCGTGGGGCCGGCGGCAGAGGATCTGCGGGTCGGGCCGCTGATTTCAGCCCGGCAAAAGCAGATTGTCGAGGCCTATCTGAAACAGGGGGCGGACCTGCCGGTTGCGGCGCAGGGGGCGGTTGTGCCCCATGCGCCGGAAAGCGGCGCCTATGTGCCCCCCACCCTGTTCGCGGACGTGCCGGAGGATCATGTGCTGGCGCGGGAGGAAATCTTTGGCCCGGTGCAGGTGCTGATCCCGTTCGACACCGAAGAAGACGCCCTGCGGATTGCCAATGACACGGACTATGGCCTGGTCGCAAGCGTCTGGACCCGCGACGGGGCGCGGCAGATGCGGCTGGCAAAACGGCTGCGGGCGGGCCAGGTGTTCCTCAACAACTACGGGGCCGGCGGCGGGGTGGAACTGCCCTTCGGCGGGGTCGGGAAGTCCGGCCACGGGCGGGAAAAAGGGTTCGAGGCGCTTTACGGGTTTTCGCAATTGAAGACCGTGGCGGCACATCACGGGTAAGGTCTGAAAATAGGTCAGCCGTTATGTCCAAATGTTTCGCGCGCGAAACATTTGGACAGTGACTCTGCCACTAATTGTGCTGATTGACGAAAACCCTGCCGCAAGACTGGCGAAGTGTTATCAGACTATTACCGCCTGCCGCTCCTGCTCCCCAACGCCGAAAACCCGCTTGTAGCGGGTGATTTCCTCTGCCGGACCCATCGCCTTTTCCGGGTTGTCGGACAGTTTCACCGTGGGACGACCGTTGGCTGCAACCGCCTTGCACACCAACGAGAACGGCGCCAGCGCGTCATCCGGCACCAGCTTGCGGAAGTCGTTGGTCAGCAGCGTGCCCCAGCCAAAGGAAACCTTGGTGCGGTCCGAGAACTGCGCGTGCAGGTCCTGGATCTGCTGCACGTCGAGGCCGTCGGAAAAGATCACCCGTTTCTCTGCCGGGTCTTCGCCGCGCGCCCTCCACCAGTTGATTGCCACCTCGGCGCCCTTTGCCGGGTCGCCGCTGTCGATGCGGATGCCGGTCCAGCCGGCCAGCCAGTCCGGCGCGCGGTCAAGGAAGCCTTGGGTGCCGTAGGTGTCCGGCAGGATGATCCGCAGGTTGCCCTCGTGCTCGTCATGCCAGTCGGACAAAACATCATAGGGGGCCTGCGCCAGGTCCGCGTCGCTGTCTGCCAGCGCGGAATAGACCATCGGCAGTTCGTGGGCATTGGTGCCGATCGCCTCCACCTCGCGGCGCATGGCGATGAGGCAGTTCGAGGTGCCGGTGAATTTCTCTCCCAGCCCCTCGATCATCGCCTGCACGCACCAGTCCTGCCAGAGAAAGGAATGGCGGCGGCGGGTGCCGAAATCGGCGATGGTGAGGCCCTCCACCTCGCGCAGGCGTTCGATCTTTTCCCAGACACGGGTCATGGCGCGGGCGTAAAGCACCTGCAGTTCAAACCGGCCCATGCTGTTGATCACGGCGCGGCTGCGCAGCTCCATCAGCACCGCCAGCGCCGGGATTTCCCACAGCATGACCTCGTGCCATTTGCCCTCGAACGTCAGCTCATACTGGTCGCCCTTGCGCTCCAGATGGTAGGGTGGCAGCCGCAGCCCCTCGAACCACTCCATGAAATCGGGGCGGAACATCTGCCGCTTGCCATAAAAGGTGTTGCCCCGCAGCCAGGTGCTTTCGCCGCGGGAAAGGGACAGCGAGCGGATGTGATCCAGCTGCTCGCGCAGTTCGCCCTCGTCGATCAGTTTTGCCAGCGGCACATGCGCCGAACGGTTGATCAGCGAGAAGGTCACCGTGGTGTCCGGCTTGTTGCGGAACACCGACTGGCACATCAAAAGCTTGTAGAAATCAGTATCAATCAGCGACCGGACGATCGGGTCGATCTTCCATTTGTGATTGTAGACGCGGGTTGCAATATCCACCGGCGGCCTCGTGCATAAGGGTCACTGATTGATAGGACAGCGCGGCAGCCGGGGCAAGGAGATCAGCCCGCGCGGCGGCTTTGCGCCTGCGGCGCCAGCCGGTCCAGCAGCGCCAGCAGCTTGGGCTTGCTGATCGGTTTGCTCATGAAATCGTCCATGCCGGCCTCCAGGCAGGCCTTGCGGTCGGAGTCAAAGGCATTGGCGGTCAGCGCCACGATCACCGGCTGCGGCCGGGCCAGGGCACGGATCGCGCGGGTGGCTTCCAGCCCGTCCATTTCCGGCATCGACATGTCCATCAGGATGACATCCGGCGCAAAGGCTTCGAACTGCGCCACCGCCTCGCGGCCGTCCTGGGCAAAGGCCAGTTCGACAGGCGCGGCGTGCAGGAATTTCTCCACCAGCAGCCGGTTTACGGCGTTGTCCTCGGCCACCAGCACCCGCAGGCCATCGAGCGCCGCAGTGTCGCCCGGTGCCGCGGGTTCAGGCAGCGCGGCGGCTTCATCCTGCGCGTCCTGCAGAAGAAGGCGAACCGCAAAACAGGAGCCCCTGCCCAGTTCCGAGGACACGGCGATTCTGCCGCCCATGGCCTCTGCCAGGCGGCGGGAGATGGCCAGCCCCAGGCCGGTGCCGCCAAACCGGCGGCTGATGGCGGCATCTGCTTGCGAAAACCGCTCAAACACATTGTCCAGTTTGTCTTCGGCAATGCCGATACCGCTATCCGTCACCGAAAACGTCAGCTCATACCCGCCGCCCGCCGCGGGAGTGCCGCCCAGCGCCACCGAAACCCGGCCCCGCTTGGTGAACTTGATCGCATTGCCGGCCAGGTTCATCAGGATCTGCCGGATCCGCCTGTCGTCCCCATACAGCCGTGCGGGCAGGTCCTTCTGGATCTCCAGCGCCAGGTCCAGCCCCTTGGCATCCGCCTGGGCCTGCAGCAGGCGGATGGTGGTTTCGAAACAGGCACGGGGGTCAAAGCTGACCGGGCTGAGCGTGAGCTCCTCTGCCTCCATCTTGGAGAAATCGAGCACATCATTGATCAGCCCCAGCAGCATGTCCGCGGAGCTGAGGATTGTATCGGCGTAAAGCGCCTGCTCTTCGCTGAGGCCGCTGTCGCGCAAAAGCTGCGCCATGCCGATCACCCCGTTCATCGGGGTGCGGATTTCGTGGCTCATGGTCGCCAGGAAGTCCGATTTGGCGCGGGCGCCTTCCTCCGCCGCGGCGCGTGCTTCTTCCAGCTGCTGGGCATGTTCCTTGGCGGCGGTGATGTCGCGCTCCACCGCGATCAGGGTTTCCAGCTTGCCGCCGCTGTCCAGCATCGGCACCTGGCTGGTTTCAATCCAGACCAGCCGCCCGTCCTTGCAGCGGTTGCGGATCTCAACCCGGACCGGCTGGGCGTAGCGGATACTGTCCTGCAGCAGCTTAATTGCGCCCGGGTCGGTCTCACCGCTGTTCAGCAGGTCGCCGGGCAGCTGGCCAAGCGCCTCCTCAAAGGAATAGCCGGTGATGCGGGTGAAACTGTCGTTGACCCAGGTGATCCGCCCGGTCCGGTCCATCAGCATCACGCTGTCATTGGCATTTTCCGCAACCAGCGCCAGGCGGCGGGCCTCGATCCGCTGCTCCTGCAGGCGGGTGTTCGCGGCTTCCAGTTCCTGCTGCTGGGTGGCGGTGGCCAGGTTGTACTGCCTGGTGTTTTCAAAGGTCCGCCGCCCATAGGCGGCCAGCCAGAACATGAAACCGGTCAAGGTTATGATACCAACAGCATGCAGCTGCCATTCGGTGGTAAAGCCGCCGCCCGCAAGAAGGTCGACAGCAAGCATGGCTGCGGGCACGGCACAGAAGAACACCATCCAGGCAACTGAGGCCGGACGGTGGTACGGCAGAGTGATTGCGGCATTCATCGCAATGCCGGCAAGGAACGCGATGGTGAACAGAATGTCGAGGTGATGGTCGGTATCAACGCCGGTCTCCGCCCAAGGCCAGTATGGCAGTGTGGCGCAGATGCTCATCCCGATGCCATACACGGCGGCGGAAAAGGTCGACAGCAGGCGCAGTCTGGATTCAGGGATGCCTCTGGCTGCCAGAGCTGAAAGACGCCACAGGCAGTAACTGTCAGCGATGTCGCCTATCAACGCAGCCGCGAACGCCAGAGCGGCAATCCTCATGTCGGTTGCCAGGCCAAGCAGCACGCAAATACCGAGAACAAAGACCTGGCGCGGCCAGAAAGTTTTATATCGCCCCTTGGCATAGCGCATCATCAGCTCAGACGAGCTGTACTTTCTTTCATAGCTGGCCAGCGGGCCGTCTTGCGGCCCCTTCCCCATGTTCATCAGTCAGCCTTGCTGTCCGGACTCCCTGCCAGTGTTAAGTGTAACTGGTTAATATTTGGAAACGTCACCTCAGGATTGAAGCTCTACCCCTGCAGCCTCCATTTTCGTCAAAGCGGCCTGGAGAGAGCCATCCAGATCAATGGCGCGGCAGGCAGACAGCTGCACCGTCACGCCAAATCCCAGACCTGCCGCATCCAGTGCGGTGAAAGCGACGCAGAAATCGGTGGCCAGCCCGGCCAGTGTCAGATGCGTGATGCCGCGGCTGCGCAGGTATCCCTCCAGCCCGGTGGGCGTGGTCTGATCGTTCTCGAAGAAACCGGAATAGCTGTCGATCGCGGGCCTGAAGCCCTTGCGGATGATCAGATCGCCATCGGTGCGCAGGTCCTTGTGAAACGCAGCACCGTCAGTGCCCTGAACGCAGTGATCCGGCCACAGAACCTGTGGGCCATAGGGCATCTCAGTGGTTTCAAACGGCGCTTTGCCCGGGTGCGAGGAAGCAAAGGAGGAATGCGCCGCCGGGTGCCAGTCCTGGGTCAGTATGACCGCATCAAACCGGCCCATCATCGCGTTGATCGGGGCCACCACCTCATCCCCGCCGGGCACCGCCAGCGCGCCGCCGGGGCAGAAATCATTTTGCACATCGACAACGATCAGGGCGTGGGTCATCGGCATCTCCTATGCTGTGTACACAATATCTAGCGGTACAGGCGGGTCATGGGAACTGTTGCTGCACGACGGCACGCACGCGAGGCGAAAACATACATCCAAAGCCCTTGTTTTATTGGGGCTGCCGGGCGGGTTCTTTGACTTGAAAACCCGGGCGCATGGTTCTAAGGGCGGGGCATGTACACGATTGCTGCCCTCTATCACTTCACCCGTTTCCCCGATCCCGCCGCGATCCGGCCGACGCTTTTGGACCTGTGCCGGGCACAGGATGTCAAAGGCTCCTTGCTGCTGGCACAGGAGGGGATCAATGGCACCATTGCAGGCCCGCGGGCCGGCATCGACGCGGTGCTGGCGCATATCAAATCCCTGCCGGGCTGCGCGGGGCTGGAATGGAAAGAGGCGGCGGCGTCCGAGCCGCCGTTCGGCAGGATGAAGGTGCGGCTGAAGAAAGAGATCGTGACCATGGGCCAGCCGGACGTGGATCCGCTGGCCTCTGTCGGGCATTACGTCGAGCCGGAGGAGTGGAACGACCTGATCCGGCAGGACGATGTTGTGCTGATCGACACCCGCAACGATTACGAGGTGGCCATCGGCACCTTTGAGGGCGCGATCGACCCCAAGACCGAGAGCTTCCGCGACTTCCCCGCCTGGTGGGAGGCGAACAAGGACCGTTTCCACAACAAGCGGGTTGCGATGTTCTGCACCGGCGGCATCCGCTGTGAGAAATCGACCAACTACCTGCTGGGCCAGGGGGTGGAGGATGTCTATCACCTGAAGGGCGGCATCCTGCGCTATCTGGAGGAAATGCCTGCCGAGAACAGCACCTGGGAAGGCGAATGCTTTGTGTTCGACAACCGGGTGTCGGTCGGCCACGGGCTGGTCGAAGGCCCGCATGAGCTGTGCCACGGCTGCCGCCGCCCGATCCTGCCCGAGGACAAGGCACGCCCCGAGTTCGAGCAGGGCGTCAGCTGCCACCTGTGCATCGATCAGACCTCGGAAGAGGACAAGACCCGGTTCCGCGAGCGGCAGAAACAGATGCAGCTGGCCCGCGCGCGCGGCGAGGAGCATCTGGGCAGCATCCCGCTGTAAGCTTGAACCTGAAAGCAGACACTGAGAAGGCCGCTGTTCATCGGGACAGCGGCCTTTTCGTGTTTTGCGGGGCCGGCAGCGTCAGTCGCTGCTCAGGCCCAGGTAGCTGCGGGTGCTGGCCAGCAGGCCCTCGCCGTGGGCCGGAGCCAGCAGGCCTGCGTGATCCTCGCCTTCGGCTGCGGCCATGTCAGGCAGCTGGTGAGCGATACCCTTGTGGCAGCTGATACAGGTCTTCTCGCCGGTGAACAGGAAGCGCTCATGCGCATCCGCTGCCCGCTTGGACTGGCGGGTGATATCCATCGACTCGTCCGAGTGGCAGTTGCGGCACTCCAAGCTGTCATTGGCCTCAAGCCGCGCCCATTCGTGCTGCGCCAGTTCCAGCCGGTGCTCCAGGAATTTCTCCCGCGTGTTGATGGTGCCGAAGATCTTGCCCCAAACCTCCTTGGAGGCCTGCATCTTGCGGGCGATCTTGTTGGTCCAGTTGTGCGGCACGTGGCAGTCCGGGCAGGACGCCCTGACGCCGGAACGGTTGGAATAGTGGATCGTCGGCTTCAGCTCCTCGAACACGTTGTCGCGCATTTCGTGACAGCTGGTGCAGAAGGCCTCGGTGTTGGTGACCTCCAGCGCGGTGTTGAAGCCGCCCCAGAAGATGATCCCCATCACAAAGCCGCCCATGGTCAGGAAGCCGAGCGAGAAATAGGCGCTGGGACGGCGGATGATCCACCAGAGCCGTTTCAGGAAAGCAATCATCAGTCCGCCCCGCCCTGCTGTGCCTTGACGTAGTCGATCACCTTGTCGACATCGACGAACTCATTCTCGACCAGCGGCCGGGCGTTGGTCTGCACCACGTGGCACTGGGTGCAGAAATAGCGCCGCGGGCTGACTGCGCCGAGGGTCTGGCCCTCGCGGTTCATGAAGTGGGTGACCGAGATCATCGGCGCCTGGCTGACCTCCACGGCGGTGCGGCTGTGGCAGGTCAGGCATTTGTTCGAGTTCAGATCGACCTGGTAGTTGTCGGTCTTGTGCGGGATCAGCGGCGGCTGATCCGGGTAGTTGCGCACCTGGCGGATGTCGGTGTTGACGATGCCCGGGATCTGGGTGGCTTCGCCCTCCTGATCCAGCGGCGCGGTGTTGCGCAGCGTGGCGACCTGGTTCTGGGCGAAGGCTGCCGTGGCCATAAAAACCGGAACAGCCAGGATAGCGAGACGGAGATGTTTCATGACGGGCCTCACACTGCTTCGATACGGACTGCGCATTTTTTGAAGTCCGTCTGTTTCGAGATCGGATCGGTGGCGTCCAGCGTGACCTTGTTGATCAGCCGGCGCGCATCGAACCAGGGCACAAAGACCAGGCCTTTGGGCGGTTTGTTGCGGCCGCGGGTTTCCACCCGGGTGCGGATTTCGCCGCGCCGGGAGACGATCCGCACCTCGGTGCCGCGCCGGAAACCCTGCGCCTGGGCATCGTCCGGATGCATGTAGCAGAGCGCATCGGGAACGGCCTGATACAGCTCCGGCACCCGCTGGGTCATCGAGCCGGAGTGCCAGTGCTCCAGCACGCGGCCTGTCGCCAGCCACATCGGGTATTCGTCATCCGGGCTTTCCGCCGGCGGCTCATACGGCAGCGCAAAGATCACCGCCTTGCCGTCGGGCTTGCCGTAGAAATCATAGTCCGATCCGGGTTTTGCGTAGGGGTCGGAGCCTTCCTTGAAGCGCCAGCGGGTTTCCTGGCCATCCACAACGGGCCAGCGCAGGCCGCGCACTTCGTGGTACCGGTCGAATGGCGCCAGGTCGTGGGCCTTGCCGCGGCCGAACTCGGCGTATTCCTCGAACAGGCCCTTCTGGATGTAAAAGCCGAAGTCCTCGGATTCGTGGTTGCCGTATTCGCGGGCCTTTTCGGTCAGCTCGTATTTGTTGACCTTGCCGTTGGCGAACAGCACGTCGAACAGGGTCTTGCCCTTGTATTCCGGATTGGCATCCAGCAGTTCTGCCGGCCAGACCTCATCCGTGGTGAAGCGCTTGGAGAATTCTGCCAGCTGCCACAGGTCGGATTTGGATTCGCCCGGCGCGTTGACCAGCTGGTACCAGAACTGGGTGCGGCGTTCGGCATTGCCATAGGCGCCTTCCTTCTCGACCCACATGGCGGCGGGCAGGATCAGGTCGGCGGCCTCTGCCGTCACTGTCGGGTAGGCATCGGACACCACGATGAAGTTATCGGGGTTGCGGTAGCCCGGCAGCCCTTCCTCCATCATGTTGGGGGCGGCCTGCATGTTGTTGTTCACCTGAACCCAGTAGCAGTTGATCTTGCCGTCTTTCAGGTCGCGGTTCTGCTTCACCGCGTGGGAGCCGACCCAGCCCGGAACGGTGCCTTCGGGCAGTTTCCAGATCTTTTCGGCATAGGCGCGGTGCTCCGGGTTCTTCACCACCATGTCCGCAGGCAGGCGGTGCGAGAAGGTGCCCACCTCGCGCGCGGTGCCGCAGGCCGACGGCTGGCCGGTCAGCGAGAACGGCGAGTTGCCGGGGGTGGAGATTTTACCGGTCAGCAGGTGGATGTTGTAGATCATGTTGTTGACCCAGACACCTCGGGTGTGCTGGTTCACGCCCATGGTCCAGAGCGACATGACCTTGGTATCCGGATCGGCATAGAGCTTGGCGATCTTCTCCAGGGTCTCTGCCGGGACACCGGACATTTCCGACGCTTTTTCAAGCGTGTACTCGGAGACGAACTCGGCAAATTCCTCAAACGTCATATCCGACGCACCGCCGGCCTTGTCCGCGTTCTCGGCCATCTGCTCCAGCGGGTGTTCCGGACGCAGACCATAGCCGATGTCCTGGTTGCCGCGCTTGAAGTTGACGTGCTTGGCGACGAAGTCCTCGTTCACCGCGCCGTTCTGGATGATGTAGTTGGCGATGTAGTTCAGCATCACCAGGTCGGTGTGCGGAGTGAACACCGCCGGGATGTCGGCCAGGTCGAAGCTGCGGTGGGTGAAGGTCGACAGCACCGCCACCTTGACGTGCGGATGGCTGAAGCGGCGGTCGGTAATGCGGGTCCACAGGATCGGGTGCATCTCCGCCATGTTCGAGCCCCACAGCACGAAGGCGTCGGCATTCTCGAAGTCGTCATAGCAGCCCATCGGTTCGTCGATGCCGAAGGTGCGCATGAAGCCGCCCACGGCAGAGGCCATGCAGTGGCGCGCGTTGGGGTCGATGTTGTTGGAGCGGAAGCCCGCCTTCATCAGCTTCGACGCCGCATAGCCTTCCCAGACCGTCCACTGGCCGGAGCCGAACATGCCGATGCCCTCGGGGCCTTTCTCGGCCAGGGTCTTCTTCCACTTCTCGGCCATGATGTCGAAGGCTTCATCCCAGCTGACCGGGGTGAATTCGCCGTTCTTGTCATATTCGCCATTGGTTTTGCGCAGCAGCGGCGTGGTCAGGCGGTCGGCGCCATACATGATCTTGGACAGGAAGTAGCCCTTGACGCAGTTCAGGCCGCGGTTGACCTCTGCCTGGGTGTCGCCGTGGGTGGCGACCACGCGGCCGGCCTTGGTGGCGACCATGATCGAGCAGCCGGTGCCGCAAAAGCGGCAGGCCGCCTTGGACCATTTGAGTTCGGTCACACTTGCATCGGTAACAAGGTTCTGCGCGGCGGCAGGAACCGGCAGGCCGGCGGCAAGCGCGGCGGCTGCAGCGGCCTGCGCCTTGATGGCGTCACGGCGGGTAAGTCCGGTCATTGGGGGACTCCTTCTTCAATGGCGAGGTCCTGCGCATCGCAGGTTTGATGGAAGACAAGCGCCGCGCTGGCGACACCGTCGAGAAGCTGTATTCTGGCGAGCGCATCGCCGATGGCCCGGTCACTGTCCGCCTCGAACAGGACCACGATCTTGCCCGAGGGATCGGTCTGCGAAATCTCGGCGCGGGGCATGGATTCGATGTCGGCCAGGACGGCTTCCATCCGCGCCGGGTTGCTGCGCACCAGCAGGCTGGAGATATGGATTTCTTCTGTCACGCGGACGTCCTTTGCTGGCGGGGATCGGTGATCGCTATGGCGTTGTTCGGGCAGGTGGACAGGCAGGCGCCGCAGCCGGTGCAGGCACTGGCATCCACCTGGATGGCGCCAACCGGGCGGACCGACAGATCCATCCGCAAGGCGCGCGGATCGCAGATGTCCGTGCACAGCTGGCAGGCAATGCCGGCGGCGTTCAGACAGCTGCCGGTGATCTCTACCGTGACCGGCCAGGGCGCGGGCTGCGTCAGATCGAAAACCGGTTCCGGGCAAGCCTCTGCGCAGGCGGTGCAGAAGGTGCATTCCCCGCCGCGGAAACTGATCCGCGGACGGCCCCGGCTGTCGAATTCGATAATGTTCTCCGGGCAGGCCTCCACGCAGGCGTTGCAGCTTGTGCAATGCGCCTGCACCCGGGCCTCATCCGTCCAGGGCGGGCGGAACTCGGGATCCGGGCGGGCCACTCTTCCAGTCAGGAAGGCGCGCCGCGAGGGGGCTGTGCTGGCATGTGCTGGCATCGGCCTGGGCCCTTAACCTGCGGGCGGTCCCAGGAAGATCTGCGAGATCCAGATGATCAGGCCGTATCCGCCGACGATTCCCACTGCCAGAACCGGCGCCAGGACCACTGCGAGGAACAGAAAAGTGTTCCTCTCTTCGGCTTTGGTTGGCTGTTCGGACATATGAGTCCTCCTTGGCTGATATTATCACACAATCGGTTTGCGGCCTAACCGCAGCCTGCCGTGCAAGCGTTTGCAGAGTGGTCCGGTGCTGCCCTATGGCTCTCTAACAGTGATGTCAGATCCATCTTTTCAGCTGTCCGGTTTCAGCTCTGCCAGCGCCACCATGGAAAAGCGGCGCCGCCTGCACCTTGATCTGAATCATTTCGCAGGAGGCGGATTTGAAAAAGATAAATATTCAAAAAAGTGAAATTGAAACTCGGCCCGCCGGATCACCCCGCCAGATGAAGGTTTCAGGCGGCCGAACCGGAGTTCTTTGCCGCATCAGCCGACAGCCTGCCCGCGCCCGAATCCCTCGCGGCGCCTTTGGCGCCAACCCGGAGGCAGAGCATAACCGGCTGCTGCGCTTGACCGCTCCCCCCTGCCGGCGCGGTGCTTCGGGAAAGCGAAAAACGATTCGCAAAGACCCGGCTGATGCAGAATCCGGAGATGGCCTGCCGTACGCACCGGCAGGGGATCTGAAACGCATAAAACCAGCGCCAGAAACACGATCGGCCCAACATTTGAGCTGGGTGGAAAGTTCAGCGATTTCAGTGATTAATGGTGCTGCTGGAGAGAATTGAACTCTCGACCTCTCCCTTACCAAGGGAGTGCTCTACCTCTGAGCTACAGCAGCGCCGGTGAGGGGGCTTTTAGGCATAAACGCTGGGGGGTGCAAGAGCATTCTGGACGGTTTTTTCGCACTAAGTTACAGAAGTCTTATGGCAGAGAAGAAATCACCTAAAAACGACGGTTCCGCAGTATCGCGCGAAGACCGGCTGAAGGCCGCGCTGAAGGCTAACATGGCCCGGCGCAAGGCTCAGGCCAAGGCGCGGGCAGACAAGCAGGACCAGGATACGGGCAAGAGTGGAGAATAACGTCAGATGGATTCGATTCTGGTAACGGGCAACGGCCCGCTGAACGGGCAGATCCCGATTGCCGGCGCCAAAAACGCCTGCCTTACCCTGATGCCGGCAACGCTGCTGAGCGAGGAGCCGCTGACACTGACCAACGCGCCGCGCCTCAGCGACATCAAGACAATGACACTGCTGCTGCAATCGCTGGGCGCCGAAGTGTCCAGCCTGCAGGACGGGCAGGTGCTGGCTATGTCGAGCCATGACCTGACCAGCCACGTCGCCGACTATGACATCGTCCGCAAGATGCGCGCGTCGAACCTGGTGCTGGGCCCGATGCTGGCGCGGCTGGGCCAGGCGGTGGTGTCGCTGCCCGGCGGCTGCGCCATTGGCGCACGGCCAATGGACTTGCATATCCACGGGCTGGAAGCCTTGGGCGCAGAGATTGAGCTGAAAGACGGCTATTTGCACGCCAAGGCGCCGGGCGGCCTGAAAGGCGCGGTGGTGGAGCTGAGCTTTGCCTCTGTCGGGGCGACCGAGAACATCATGATGGCGGCGACGCTTGCCAAGGGCACCACCGTCATCAAGAACGCCGCGCGCGAGCCGGAGATCGTCGATCTGGCCGACTGCCTGCGCAAGATGGGCGCGCAGATCGAGGGCGACGGATCGCCGGACATCACCATTCAGGGTGTTGACCGGTTGCATGGCGCGACTCATCAGGTGGTGACCGACCGGATCGAGCTGGGCACCTATATGCTGGCCCCCGCGATCTGCGGCGGCGAGGTGGAGCTGCTGGGCGGACGCCGCAGCCTGCTGGAAAGCTTCTGTGCCAAGCTGGAAGCGGCCGGCATCGAAATCTCTGAGGGTGAAAACAGCCTGACCGTCTGCCGCAAGAACGGCCGGGTGCGGGCGGTGGACGTGGTGACCGAACCCTTCCCTGGCTTCCCCACCGACCTGCAGGCGCAGATGATGGCGCTGATGTGCACCGCTGAGGGCACTTCGGTGCTGGAAGAGAAGATCTTTGAGAACCGGTTCATGCATGCGCCGGAACTGGTGCGCATGGGCGCCGAGATCGAGGTGCACGGCGGCCACGCCACGGTGACCGGTGTCGAGAAGCTGAAAGGCGCCCCGGTGATGGCCACCGACCTGCGCGCCTCTGTCTCGCTGATTCTGGCAGGCATGGCGGCGGAAGGCGAAACCCGTGTCAGCCGGGTCTACCACCTGGACCGCGGTTATGAGCATGTGGTGCGCAAGCTGTCCGGTGTCGGCGCGAAAATCGAGCGGATCAAGGAACAGTCATGACGGATGCCAGTTTCGAGGACGGCCGCGAGGCGCCGCTGAACCTGGGCGCGCTGGAGGAAGAGGACCTTAAGGTGCTGTCCTCGCTGCTGCAGGACGCGGTGTTTCCGGTGACTGAAATGAGCTGGCGCGCGTCTGAGCGCCGCTTTGCCCTGCTGGTGAACCGGTTCCGCTGGGAAGACCGCGACGCGGCGGAGCGGCGCGGCCGGGCTTTTGAGCGGGTGCAGTCCTTGCTGACGGTGGACAATGTGCTGGGGGTGTCCTCGCAGGGCGTGGACCGCAAGGACAAAGACCTGATCCTGTCGCTGCTTTCCGTCACGTTTGAGCCAGGCAGCGACGGAGCGGGCCATGTGCTGTTGACCCTTGCAGGCGACGGCGCATTGCGTCTGGCGGTGGAAGCACTGGAGGTGTCCCTGCGCGATGTCACCCGGCCTTATAAGGCCCCGTCCGGCCAGGCGCCGGATCACGGCGACTGAGCCGTGCAGAACAAGCGCGGCATTTCCCAGGCCTTCGCCGCCCCGGCGGCACCGCTGGAAATCCGCGCTGCCACGGTTTTTGACGTTTTCGCCATGAGCCAGGTTCTGGTTGCCTCGATCCGCGATCTGTGCACGGCCGACCACGGCGGCGATGCCGCCCGGATCGCAGATTGGACCGCTAACAAGACTCCGGAGCAGATCCGCGGCTGGATTGGCGGCCCCGGGCGATACTGGCTGGCAGACCGTGGCGGAGAGGCCGCAGCCGTGGGCGGGCTGTCTCCGGACGGCTCCATCTCCCTGCTGTATGTTGCCCCTGCCGCAGCAGGCCGGGGCACTGGCGGCGCCATGCTGGCGCATCTCGAAGCGGAACTGCTGCGCGATGGCCATGCCGAGGGCCGCCTTGACGCCACCCGGACAGCGCTGGGTTTCTACCGCAAGCACGGCTGGCAGACGGCTGAAGAGACCGGCGGATGCTGCGGAACCCCCTGCATCCCGATGCGCAAAGCCCTGAGCTAGGATCTAAACGGCTTATGCCGGTTTGCACCGGTCATTTGCTTGCGTCCAATTGCACCGGCCCCGCGCATAAATCTTGAGGCTCTGCCCCCTTGCGGATATGCGGGGGCGAAAGGAGATCCCGATGCCGCAGTTTCTGAACACCTCTGATGCCGGTTTTGAACAGTCCTTCACCGCGCTTCTGGGCGCCAAGCGCGAGGACAGTCCGGATGTGGACGCCATCGTGGCCGGTATCATTGCAGATGTCCGCGCCCGCGGCGATGCGGCGCTGGTGGAGCTGACGGCGAAATTCGACCGGCTGGAACTGGACGCATCGCAGCTGCGTTTCACCGAGGCCGAGGTGGATGCTGCGATCGCCAATGTTCCGGCAGAAGAACGCACCGCACTGGAACTGGCGGCAGAGCGTATCCGTGCCTATCACGCGCGCCAGATGCCCGAAGATGCGCAGTGGACGGACGAGAGCGGCGCAACGCTCGGCTGGCGCTGGTCGGCGGTCTCCGCGGCCGGGCTTTATGTGCCGGGCGGGCTGGCCTCCTACCCGTCCTCAGTGCTGATGAACGCAATCCCGGCCAAGGTTGCCGGTGTCGAACGGCTGGCGATCACGGTACCGACCCCGGACGGGCAGGTGAACCCGCTGGTGCTGCTGGCGGCCCGGCTGGCGGGTGTGGATGAGATCTACCGCATTGGCGGCGCGCAGGCGGTGGCGGCGCTGGCCTACGGCACAGACAGCATCGCGCCGGTGGACAAGATCACCGGCCCCGGCAACGCCTTTGTCGCCGCGGCCAAGCGGCGGGTGTTCGGCAAGGTCGGCATCGACATGATTGCAGGGCCTTCGGAGATCCTGGTGATTGCGGACAAGGACAACAACTCGGACTGGATTGCCCTGGACCTGATGAGCCAGGCCGAACACGATGAAAGCGCCCAGTCGATCCTGATCACCGATGACGAGGGGTTTGGCCGTGCGGTAGCAGAAGCCGTGGGCAATCGTCTGGAAACGCTGGAGCGCCGCGCCATTGCCGGGACCTCCTGGCGCGATTTCGGCGCGGTGATCACGGTGCGGGATCTGAATGAAGCCGCAGCGCTGTCGAACCGCATTGCGCCGGAACACCTGGAGCTGTGTGTCGCCGATCCGGTTGCTCTGAGTGAAAAGACCGTCCATGCCGGGGCCATCTTCCTCGGCCAGTACACCCCCGAAGCAATCGGCGATTATGTCGGCGGCCCGAACCATGTGCTGCCGACCGCGCGCTCTGCCCGGTTCTCTTCCGGCCTGTCGGTGATGGATTTCCTCAAGCGCACCACGCTGAGCCAGATGACCCCGGACTCACTGCGTGCCATCGGCCCGGCAGCAGAGGTGCTGGCAAAAAGCGAAAGCCTGGAAGCGCACGGGCTGTCCGTGACTGCCCGTCTGGATGCGCTGAACGGGTAAGGGAGCGAGGGGCGCAGCCCCTCTGCGCGCTCAGTAGTGCGCAGTATAGCCGCCATCCACGGCCAGCACCTGCCCGGTGATGTAGGAGGCCGCAGGCGAGGCGAGGAACAAGATAGCGGGCGCCAGTTCCTCCGGCTTACCCCAGCGGCCCAGCGCGGTGGCGCTTTTTAGCTTTTCCGCGATCGCTGGATCCTCGGCTGCGGCCATATTCGGTGCGGTCTTGAAGAAGCCGGGGGCGATGGCGTTCACGGTAATTCCCTGGGGGCCAAGCTCTGCTGCCAGCGCCTTGGACATACCGTTGATGCCCGCCTTGGCGGTGGTATAGGCGGCGTCACCGGATTGCGCGATGAGACCGGCAATCGACGAGATATTGATGATGCGGCCCCAGCCCTTGGGCGCCATCTGCGCCGCCGCCATCTGGGACAGGCGGAAGGGCGAGACCAGATCGACCTCCCACAGCTTTTGCAGGTCGGCGCGGGTGAATTCCGGCAGGCTGCGCCGGTCGCGCTGGCCGACGTTGTTGATCAGGATGTCCAGCCCGCCCTCCTGTGCAATCCCGGCCATCGCCGTGGTCGCGGCGCTTTCGTCGGCGATATCCAGTACCAGCGGGCGGGCGGTGCCGGGCAGCCGGGCGAGCGCGGCATCCACCCGCGCCGGGCTGCGGCCGTTGATCCAGACCTCGGCCCCGGCCTCTGCCAGAAGGCTGGCCGCGGCGAAGCCGAGACCGCCGGTGGAGCCGGTCACCAGCGCGCGGCGGCCGTGAAGGGAAAACTGTTCAAGGGCTGTCATTGTGCTGTCTCCTGCTGGCGGCAGGCTGGTTGCGGAGACGTGGCCTGTCAAGCACTGCCGCAAACGGGCAGGAGATTGACGCCCGCTGCTGCATTGCCCCGGGCTGAGCGGTGCGATACTCATGGCCGGACGCCCCTGCGCATATCAGAGACAAAGACCCATGAGCCGCATCAGCCATATCGAACTGGACGACCGCAACCTGCCGCCTCCGACGCCCGAGATCGAGCAGGAGCGCAAGGTGGCGATCTATGACCTGATCGAGGACAACAGTTTCGCCTTGCCGCAGCGGGAAGACCGCGATGTGCCGAAGGGCCCCTACCATCTGGGGCTGGCTATCCGCGACAAGCGGCTGGTCTTTGATATCAACACCGAAGCCGGCGAGAAGGCGGCAGAGTTCCACTTGTCGCTGTCGCCGTTCCGGCAGGTGGTCAAGGACTACTACCAGATCTGCGAAAGCTACTTCACCGCGGTGAAGACCATGCCGCCAAGCCAGATCGAGACCATCGACATGGCGCGGCGCGGCATCCACAACGAAGGCAGCCGGGTTCTGCAGGAACGGCTGGAGGGCAAGGCCGAGGTTGACACCGACACCGCCCGCCGCCTGTTCACCCTGATCTGCGTCCTGCACTTCGGAGGCTGACGCGTGGAGGAGCTGCCGCAGTCCGTTCTGTTCTGTTGCGACCACAATTCGGTCCGCTCTCCGATGGCGGAGGGCATCATGAAGAAATTCTATGGCACCGGCACCTATGTGCAGTCCGCCGGCGTCAAGAACGACATGGAGATCGACGGCTTCTCGATCGCGGTCTGCCAGGAGATCGACGTCGAACTGTCGCGGCACCGGTCGCGTTCATTCGACGAAATGGAGCGCTGGGGCGACGACCTGTCGTCCTTTGATCTGGTGGTGGCGCTGTCGCCTGCCAGCCAGCGCCGGGCGCTGGAGCTTACCCGTTTTTTTCACCTCGATGTCGAATATTGGCCGATTATGGACCCTACCGGGCTCGGCGAGACGCGCCAGGCCAAGTTAGATATCTACCGTCAAACACGGGATCAAATCATCCAGCATCTGAAGAACCGCTGGGGTGAACCGACGGAGAGAACATGACCGACACCATCGCGCGCTATTTCGCGGCCTTCAACGCCGGCGACACGGACACCATGCTGGACTGCCTGGATGAGCAGATTGCTCATCACGTGAACGAGGGCAAAATCCGTGTGGGGAAAGAGGAATTCGCGGAGTTCTGCGCCCATATGAGCCGCTGCTACAAGGAAGAGCTGACCGATATGGTGATCTTTTCCGGCAACGACGGCAGCCGCGCGGCGGCGGAATTCATCGTCAACGGCACCTATCTGGTGACAGACGACGGCCTGCCGGAGGCCAGGGGCCAGACGTACCGCCTGCCCGGCGGGTCGTTCTTTGAGCTGAAGGACGGCAAGATTTCCCGCGTCACCACCTTTTACAACCTGGCCGACTGGATCGCCCAGGTTTCGGCAGGATGACGATCCGGGTCGAAGCGATGACCGGCGCGGCACTGGAGGCCGCGCTGGATGATGTGGCGCGCCTGCGCATCAAGGTATTCCGCGCCTGGCCGTATCTATACGACGGCGATCTGGCCTATGAGCGGGAGTACCTGCAAAGCTACCGCGACAGCACCCGCGCCGTGGTCGTGGGCGCCTTTTACGGCGAGACCCTCGTGGGTGCCTCCACCGGGGCGCCGCTGAGCGACCACGCGGATGATTTCGCGGCGGCGTTTGCGGGCACCGGGATTGATCTAAACGACGTCTTTTATTGCGCCGAATCCGTGCTGCTGCCGGAATACCGCGGCCATGGCGTCGGCCACGGGTTCTTTGATGCCCGCGAAACCCATGCCCGCAAGCACGGGTTCAGGAAAACCGCCTTTTGCGGCGTGCAGCGCCCGGCGGACCACCCGCTGCGGCCTGTGGGCTACGCACCGCTGGATCCGTTCTGGCGCAAGCGCGGCCATGCCCCGCTGGAGGGTGCTGTTGCGCATTTTTCCTGGAAAGACGTGGACCAGGCAGAAGAGACCAAGAAGCCGCTGCAATTCTGGATCCGGGATCTGTAATGGACAACAGGCGCCCGGCGGACGCCTGTTGTCTTTGGTTCAGACCCCTTCAGGCCGCGCCGCCTGTACTTCTTCCAGCGCGATCTTCTGCTGGGCAGCATACAGCTTCACGGAATCGCGGGCGTCATCAAAGGTGCGCTTGGCCGCTGTCACTGCCTTGCCGGCCGCAACGTATTCCTTTTTATTGTAGTCTTCCTGTTTGAACTGCTTGTAGTTCTCAGCCAGTTCCTTGAACAGATTTGGCAGGGCGCCTTTCACGTTTTTTGCGTGCGCATCGATCTTGTAGGCCTTGGTCAGGCCGCGAATGCCCTTGTCGGCCTGGGCTTCGATCGTGGAACGGTCCGCGCCCTCCTTGTGATAGGCGGCCTTCCAAGCCGTCTTGATCGCTTCCAGCTTGTCCAGCGCGGCGTTCACATCCTTGGAAATGTCCAGGCAGGCGGCTTCGATCTTCTTGCCACGCACTTCGGCTGCCTTGATTTCCTTGAGGAGCAGTTTGCGGGTTTCTTCATGCTCTTTCTTGAGCTTGGCCAGATGCTTGTCGGTCTCCTCGTTGGCCTTTTCGGCCTTCAGCTGTTGCGCCATCTGCTTTTGCTTGATCTTGTCCGCATTGCGGGCGAGGTCAGCTGCCGTATCTTCGCGTTTTTCGATCTGCTTGGCGTAGGCCAGGCACAGCTCCCGGCTGTGGGACTGCAGCTTGCCGCATTTGCCGCGCGCCTTGAGCATCGCATTGGCCAGCATGCTGAAGGCCTGAACAATCTCCGGCATGTTGTCCAGATCCGCCTTGGCCGGGTCACCTGACGGCGGAACGCCCAATTTCTCCAGCACGTCCATGTATTTACCCACGCCGCTGCCTTTGCAGGCGCCGGCCCTGTATTCGCGCCAAAATTTGGTGCGGAAACCTCTTTTAGGGATGTCGGCAATAACGCCCTTCAGGTTCTTGTCATCAAGCTTGGTTGCCAAGGGAGTGGTCCTCTTTTCCAATAAATCAAATGATCTGCTGCCTGCGAGAATGGCCAAATTGCCGGGCAGCACCAAGTTGAAACGCAGTACGCGCCTGTTTCCGTTGCAAAAATGTGCAATCTTTTTGGGGTTTTTCCCGGCGCGCCCGGCAGCAGCTGAAACTTGGGTGCTGCGCGGCCTTGCGCAGGGCTGCCTTGCCGGGCAATCCTGCCCAAGGACCGCACCGGAATGCGGCCGCTGACCGCCGGAGAGACCGCATGAAAATCGCCACTGCCGCCTATCCGCTCGATTGGCTCGACAGCTGGGCACAGTATGAAGACAAACTGGCCGCCTGGGTCGCAGAGGCGGCCGGCAAGGGCGCCGAGCTGCTGGTCTTTCCCGAATACGGCGCAATGGAGCTGTCGACACTGGATGGGGCGGCAGTGGCCGGCGATCTGGAGCAGTCGATCCATTCGGTGTCGGAGAAGATGGAGGATGCGGCGGCGCTGCATCTGAAACTGGCGGCCGAGCACGGCGTGCATATCCTCGGCGCTTCCGCACCGGTGAACAGCGGGCTGGACCGGCCGGTGAACCGGGCAGAGCTGTACACGCCCGCGGGCAAGCGGGACCATCAGGACAAGCAGATCATGACCCGGTTCGAGCGCGAGGAGTGGGGTATCATGGGAGGCGGGCCGCTCAAGATCTTCGACACGGCCCTGGGGAGAATCGGGGTGCTGATCTGCTATGACAGCGAGTTCCCGCTCCTGGGCCGCGCGCTGGCGGAGACGGATGTGATTCTCGTCCCCTCCTGCACCGAGGCGCTGGCCGGATACTGGCGGGTGCGCATCGGTGCAATGTCGCGGGCGCTGGAAAACCAGTGCGTGACCGCCATGGCCTCCATTGTCGGGGCCAATGAATGGTCGGAAGCCGTGGACATGAACACCGGCACCGGCGGCATTTTCGGCCCGCCGGACAAGGGCTTCCCAGGCACCGGGGTGCTGTCTGAGGGCGCGCTGAACCAGCCGGGCTGGACCTATGGCGAAGCGGACCTGGAAGCGATCGCCCATGTAAGGGCGGATGGCGGCGTGCTGAACCGCCTGCACTGGGAGGAGCAGGCCCCTCGCGTGAAATCGGTCACAAAGGCCGCAGTTTGCTGATTGAGCCCTTGAATTATTGGGAAAATGACCCCATTTAAGCGCACGTCCCGCAGTTTGCGGGTTAACCCAATGATGGAGACAACATGGCCAAGGAAGATACGCTCGAATTTCCCGGTGTCGTGAAGGAACTCCTGCCTAACGCGACGTTTCGGGTCGAGCTTGAGAACGGCCATGAGATCATCGCACATACGGCAGGCAAGATGCGCAAGAACCGCATCCGTGTTCTGGCTGGCGACAAGGTCCAGGTGGAAATGACCCCCTATGACCTGACCAAAGGACGGATCAACTACCGCTTCAAGTAAGCGTTTGATCTGGATTAAATATCAAGGCCCGGCATTCTGCCGGGCTTTTGTTTTTGGCGGCCTGCTGGCCGTTGCCTCCGGCTGGGACATTTCGGGCAAGCGCAAAAGACCCGGACCGCTTTCCTGCTGGCGGATTTCGCCTTATGACAGGCGCAAAGAGGTAAGAGGGCCACGGCATGGCATTTATCCTGGGATCGGGCAGCCCGCGGCGGCTGCAATTGCTGGCGCAGCTGGGTGTGCATCCGGACGAGGTGCGCCCGCCGGAGATCGATGAGACCCCTCGAAACGGCGAACTGCCGCGCGCCTACTGCGCACGCGTCACGCGGGAAAAAACCCAAGCTGTCCCTGCGGGGACAGACGACGTCGTGCTCTGCGCGGATACCACCGTGGCACTTGGCCGCCGCATCCTGGGCAAGCCGCGCGATGCGGGCGAGGCAGCCGAGTTCCTGCTGGCACTTTCCGGCCGCCGCCACCGGGTGATCACCGCCGTTGCGGTGCGCCGCGGGGACCGGGTCTGGGAGAAAGACGTGGTCAGCCAGGTGAAAATGAAAAACCTCTCCGACGAGGAACTGAACGCCTATCTTGCGACCGGCGACTGGGAAGGCAAGGCCGGCGCCTATGCCATCCAGGGCCCCGCCGGCGCCTTCATTCCATGGATCAGCGGCTCTTTCACCGGCATTGTCGGGTTGCCGCTCTCCGAAACCGCAAATCTGCTGCGCGCCGCCGGGCTGCCGCTTTACCAGGAGGCCGCCGCATGAAGGGCCGTACCATCATTCTCGACCACATCCAGCACCGCGAAGCCGCGGCACTAATGGTGGACGGCAAGCTGGACGACTTTCTGGTTGAAAGCGATGCCCCTGCTGCCGGCACCATCTACCGCGCCCGCGCCGACCGGCCGGTCAAGGGCCAGGGCGGTATGTTTCTGACAACCCCGGACGGTCCGGCCTTCCTGCGCCAGGTCAAGGGGCTTGCACCGGGCCAGATGATCCTGGTGCAGGTCTCCGGCTACGCCGAGCCGGGCAAAGCCATTCCGGTCACCCAGAAGCTCCTGTTCAAGAGCCGCTATGCCATTGTCACGCCAGAGGCGCCGGGGCTGAACATCTCACGCAGCATCCGCGACGAGGATGAACGCGACCGGCTGCTGGAGATTGCCCATGAGGAAATGGACGCGTCTGGCTACGGCCTGATCCTGCGCTCTGCCTGCGCCGGGGCGGACGGCGAAGAGATTGCCGAAGACGTTGCCGCGATGGCCGCGATGGCCGCACAGGTTATGCAGGACGAAGGATCCGAACCCGAGGTTCTGGCCGAAGGCGACACGCCGCATCTGCTGGCCTGGCGGGACTGGGTGGAACCGGCGGATATTGAGCGCGAGCCGGGCGGGTTTGAGCGCTTCGGCGTGCTGGACGCACTGGACACCGCACGCGGCATCCGCGAGCCGCTCCCGGGGGGCGCCTTCCTGTTCATCGAGCCGACCCGCGCCCTGGTCGCGGTGGATGTGAACACCGGTTCGGACACCTCTCTTGCGGCGGGCATCAAGGCCAATATGGCCGCCGCCAAGGCCCTGCCCCGTGCCTTGCGGGTGCGCGGCCTGGGCGGACAGATCGTGCTGGACCTCGCCCCGATGCCAAAGAAGGACCGCCGCGGGTTTGAAACCGCGCTGCGGGCCGCTTTCCGGGCGGATTCCGAGGAAACCGTGCTGGCGGGCTGGACCAGCCTTGGCCACTATGAATTGCAGCGCAAGCGCGGCCGGATTGCCCTGAGCGGGGTGCTGAAATGAGCTGTCCGGTCTGCGGCGGGGATTCGCAAAAGAGCTACCGCCCGTTCTGCTCCAAGCGCTGCGCCGATATCGATCTCGGCAAATGGCTGACCGGCGCCTATTCGGTGCCCAGCCAGGACCCGGAAGACATTGAAAACGCTTTGGAAGAAGCCGGACGCGCCTCAGCGCAGGAGGAAAATCCGCAGCAAACCCGGCATTAGCGATTTTCTTTGAAAAACCCTCTGGACACCGCCGCGCCCAGAGCATAGAAGGCCCCCACCCAAGGCGATCAGCCTTCCCGTGCCCGGGTAGCTCAGGGGTAGAGCAGTGGATTGAAAATCCTCGTGTCGGTGGTTCGATTCCGCCCCCGGGCACCACTAAATCACTGAAATAGTTGATTTATTTGGTACGTTGAGATCGTCAGATTTCACCCGTAAAAGTTACACACAGTTATACACTCCTCTGACGGGCTCGATTTGTCCCAAGATTCCAAAAACCGAATACTCAAGATCAAGCATCTCCGGAAAGGGCTGGCCATCGTGCTGACAGCCCGAAGCCCGTACTGGCTTATCCGCTTCAGGGACCCCCTTGCAGGGAAATACGTCCACAGGTCGTCCAAGGAGATATCGCGGCTGGATGCGATTGAAGTGGCCTATGAGTTTGCCGACTCATACCGCAGCAAGGCCAACAGCGACCATGCTCAGAAGAAAGCCACCAGTTTCGAGCACTATGCCAAGAAGCTGATGAGCATTCAGAAAGGCAAGTCCAAGTGGTCGGACGGCGACAACAAGCTGCTGAACCGATCGAAGGACGGCCTGATCTGCTATTTCGGTAAGTATGATGTCACGAAGATCACCACCGGCAAGGTTCGGGATTACCTGGTTCATCTGGACGAGAACCGGCCAAAGCGGCTGGCGGAATCGACCAAGGCCAAACACACAATCATCATCCGCAAAGTTCTGACTCTGGCGGTGGAAGACGGCATTCTGAACGTGCTGCCGGTGATGCCAAAGCAGAAGACCGTGGACACGCCCCGCCACACCTTCACGGACGACGAGTACAAACGGTTCATGAAAGCTGCCGGTGAATGTGCCAAACGCGGTGATGTGGTCCGTGGTGTTCAGATCACCGGCCACCACGCCAAGATGTTCCGCTTTGTCGTTCACACGTTCCTTCGGCCTACTGAAGGTGAGCTGTTCGGGTTGAAGCACAAGGACATTCAGATCAAAGGCGACCCGCCGCACTTGGAGATGAACGTCCGTGGCGGCAAGACCGGTGGCCGCACTAGCGTGACAATGCCGCTGGCTGTTCCCCTCTATCAGGGAACCCTGAACCCTTTCGATGAGAGCGGCCCAGATCGGAACGGTTATGTGTGGATGCCGGAATATTCCAACCGCAGGACAGCCATCAACACCGCCCGCCGCCTGTTCAACCATATCCTGGAGAAGGCTGAGCTGCTGGACGAAGACAGGAAGCTGTCTCCGTACTCCCTCCGGCACTACGCCATCCAAGCACGCCTCAGAGGCTCCCAGGGCTCTGTTGCGCAAATCGGGTGAGGGATTCATCTCATGAATCCAGCGTGATAGCTGGAGGGCATGAGCAGACCAACACCCCCGACCTACAAGATCAAGAACTGGCGGGCCTATAACGAAGCGCTGAAGCGTCGTGGCTCTCTGACGATCTGGTTCGATCCCGAGATGACGTGGGAGGCCCGGCCGACCGGCAAGAGAGGCCGACAGCCCATCTATAGCGACGCCGCGATCAAGACCTGCCTGACGATGAAGGTGCTGTTCCGTATGGCGCTCAGGCAGACGACCGGCTTCGTGGAAAGTCTCCTGCGATTGAGTGGATTGGACTGGTCGGTACCGGATTTTAGCACGCTTTCACGCCGCCAGAAGTCTCTCGCCGTGAACATCCCGTATCGTGGTTCTGAGGGGCCGCTACACCTGCTGATCGACAGCACTGGGATAAAGGTAGAGGGCGAAGGCGAGTGGAATGCGCGCAAGCACGGTGGCTCGAAACGCCGCGTGTGGCGCAAGGTTCACCTCGGTATCGACGAAAAGACACTGGAAATCCGGGCAGTCGAGTTCACCAGTAGCAACATTGGTGATGCGCCCATGCTGCCGGAACTGCTTAATCAGATCCCGCCCGAGCAGGAGATCGGCAGTGTCACGGCAGATGGCGCCTACGATACGCGCAAGTGCCACGATGCCATCGCCAACCGAGGTGCCAATGCCGTCGTCCCGCCCCGCAAGAACGCCAAGCCCTGGAAACCCGACACCGCAGGCGCGATTGCGCGCAACGAAGCGCTGCGGGCGTCGAAATACCTTGGCCGAGCGCTTTGGCGGAAATGGAGTGGATACCACCGCCGAAGTCGTGCCGAAACCAAGATGCACTGCATGAAACTGCTGGGACAAAGACTGATAGCACGGGATCCTGGACGTCAGGTTGCCGAGCTTCAGCTCCGTGTTGCGGTCATGAACGGATTCACCGCGCTTGGCATACCCGTCACAGAGGCAGTAGGATAAGTCCGTCTGGGGAAAGGGGAACCTTGGCCCTCAACCGATTTGCGCAACAGAGTCCCGTCCGTGAATACAGCGTAATTCTTAACCGTCTGGGGATGCCAGCGGCCACCTTTGTATGTTGTCACCCTCCGCTCATTCAACAACCGTGCCACGCCCGAGAGCGACCCCGCCTCGGCAACCGCCTGCTCGAACTCAGGGCGTATTGTCTCGAAGAAACCTCGCTTTTCTAACCGCCGTTGAGCCGCTAAGGCCTGGGCGTTCCGGCCAAGCACGGTCCCCCGTTTCTTGGCGGCTCTGAGCGCGGCTCTGGTGCGTTCTGAAATCTGGCGGCGCTCCTCCTCAGCGAAGCAGGCCAGCAGGTGCAGGAAGAAGGTCGACACGTTCGGGTGTTCGCAGACGGTCAACTCGATACCCTGATCGATGATCCCTGATATGAAAGACACCTTCCGGGAGAACCGGTCCAGCTTCGGGATCAGCAGCTTAGACCGGGTTTTCTTGACGAGGTTGATCGCGTTCCACAGCTCGGCCCGGTCGTCCCGTTTGCCGGACTGGATTTCGGTGAACTCGGCAATCACGTTGTCGGTGGGCTGAAGGAACTGCTCGACCATCGCCCGCTGCGCTTCCAGCCCCAGGCCAGACCGCCCCTGCCGTTCCGTCGAAACCCGATAGTAGACAACATATTCTGCCATTCCGCTCCCTCCGTAGCCGACAAACGTTGGTTTGTCGTAGACGGCGTCCGGCAGGATGGCGGGAGAAATCAACTGGTTTGGGGTCAAGGCCTGCAAGAGGGTCCGCTTAACGATATCCCCAGGCAGGCGGGTTGGCTTCGAACGCAGCCATCCAATCGGCCCATTCGTCGAGGTCCTCCCCGAATTCCTCGCTGGTGATCCAGTGCAGGCGCTCGAGCATCTCTGCGCGGGTCAGTTTGGCCTGCATCAGCTCGCCTTTGCCCATCAGATTGGACACGCGATCGACCCAGAGGAAGTCGTAGATTTTTTCCGGTTCTGTCGGCTCAGGATCGTCCAGAAGCGCCCGGATGATCGCGACGGCTTCATTCAAGTGTTCGCCGATGCGGGCAGAAAGCGCCTGCCGAGAAAATTGTTCCGAGAAAAGATCATACGCTTCAAGGAAGGCCTCGCCGGAAAGCGTCTCCACATTTTCTTCGAAGTACGAGTCTGCTTTGGCTTCTAGCCGAGACAGGTAATATGGCGCGTTTCGTTTCATTCGATTCCACCGTTTGCAGAGACGTAAGCACGTGAATCGTCAAGCGCCTCGTTCAAAAGCTGTTGAAGACGCGCGGCTTCAGCTGACGAACCGTACAATTGCTCCTGAGCAATACGTGGCCTTGCTATTTGTTCGGTCCATTCGCGTGCAGCCAGCTCAACACTCACTTCTTCAGCCTTGTTGAGGGGGGATTGTGCTCCGAAAACTCGCCAGTACTCCTCTGGAGATTTACCAGTTCTCAGCCAAGCCGACAACCGTTGAGCATGGGTCAGCTCATGGAAGATCTCATTCATAGCGATGAATTCATTGAAGTCGACCATCGGCTGGCGGCCAAGATTTCGAGCATACCCGATATCGGTTGCGACTCGCAAAGCACCACGCGCGTTGAAGCTGCTAGTTCGTCCGCCAAAACTGATTGCCGATATGAGCTGATCAGTCATGCGTTGACTCATCCCCATATGCGCCGCAGTTTGGTACACTAACTGCTTAGCATCATTAAGGTTTAATACTCCCCCTCGCAGGGCGATCAGACCGGCCTCGCCAGCTTGCAGTTTGCTGGCCCGTTCCTGAACAAACTCCCTTTTTGTCGTGTTCATCCTGAGCCTGAGGCGTGTCAGGCTTTCCCAATGGGGGGCGACGATGCGGCCGACGCCTTGGACGTTCATGGCAATGCGGCCCGAGGGCAGCGGTGCGTAGCTGACGGTCAGCTGGCCGAAGCGGGCGTTTTTGACGCCGACAATGGCCTGCCGCGCTGTTGCAAGGGCGCGGGCCGGGGCTTCGGCCACGAAATCCAGATTGCGGGCCGCCATCCCGGCGCGGTTGGCCTGGACCACATCGCCTGCAAAGCCCAGAACGCCAGCCCCGCCCAGGCTCAGCCCCAGCATGGCAAAGGACCAATAGCGGTTGAACGAGGTCTGATCGTTCTGCTCCAGCACGCCGAATTCGTTCATCATGGCAAAGGCGCCGTCGCCGAGCCAGCCCGCACTGTGCGAGGACTCAACGGGCGTCCGCCACATATCGATGCCCTGGGTGATCGCCTCAAACCCGGCAATGGAAAGCGCGCCGCCCGCGACGGTGCCCCAGCCCAAAGTGCCGACGGTCAGGGCCACACCGCCAATCACCTCGGCGGCGCCAAACACCACATTCAACGTGCCCCAGGTGATGCGGGAACTGAAACTGTCGGTGAATTCCTCATCACGTGTAGCGCCGGGGATACCTGAGCGCACCATCCAGTCGCCCATCACCGCATTCAGCCAATCCGCGCCTTCTTCGTTGGTGGCGGCGCGGTTGATCAGGTCCTCATCATCGCCGAGGAGGAAGTTGTTCACGTCGATGTTGCGGTTGATCCGGGTGCTCAGGTAGATCTCTCCCGGGGCGAAATGCCAATGCCGCATGGCATTCAGGCGGCGCTGCTCCCGGGCATAGGCGTCGCGCATTTCGTTGAGCAGCGCGTAATCCTCGTTGGTGGCGGCATTGCGGGTCTGACGCCTGACCATCGCGCCATAGTTTTGCAGCCAGGTCTCCAGCTCGGCTTCGGCGGCGGTCGGGTTTTCCTCAAATGTGATGCGGTAGCCCTGGGTTTCGATCAGCGCGTTCAGCAGCTGCGCGCGCTCCGGGTATTTGCGCGCAAAACAGTCCATCAGCCCGTCCAGCGTCAGCAGCGCCGCGTCCAGGATGACCGGGAACACCTCATCGGTCAGCGGGTAGCTGTCCACATTGGCCAGCCCAAGATCCGCCTGAACATCCGCGTCCGACCCGGCAAACAGTGCATCCAGTGCCGTGTTGCCGATTTGCTGAGGAATGAACACGCCCTCGCCGGGGCAGGATGCACCATTCGCGCAATCATCATTCGGCAAATAAAATTCAGCTTCCATGACCGCGGTAATTCCTGATTTTGGAGCCAAAGACATGTTTCATCTCGCGCGCCATAAGCACGAACCTGTCATTGGGGTTAATGTCTGAGCGTTGAATGTGGTTTTGCATGCTGGGCGTCCGGGTCTCGAAATCCCCGTTCAGCGCCAATGCCCAATAGGCAAAGCTCCCAAGGTGGTATCTGCTCTTGAAGCCGTGCCGGTAGTATTTCTGGACAATCGCCGCAGAGAAATCTTTTGCCTGCTGCAGCGCCTGCGGGCCAAGGCTTTGTCCTGCAAAATAGCTTTCGGCGAAGTTGAATGCATGGCTCCTCAGGGCCAGAAACCGCAGAACCGGCATGTCAATATCAGCCCGGATCTCCGCGTTGTGCCCCGTCATGTTGACAACCGAACAAACCCGCGCCTTGTCCCGGTGCCTGCTGATATAACTGTGCACAAGGGGGGCGGACGGTTCCATCGGATCAAACCCGAACAGAGGCCGAAAATCGCTTTGGCCATGTGTTTCGGCAAAGCCTAGGTAGTTAATCAGACAGTCTGCCTCCCAAAACCGGAAATAAAACCACTTCCCGTTTTCGTCCCGGACACGGGTGAACTTCCGCAGCTGCTGCCACATCTGTTCCAGTGTCCCGCGGGAGCGCAGATACAGGCCCGGCTCCGCATCCCAAAGGTGCCAGGGCGCATCAGAGTGCGTGAACAGGCTGCGGGTGAAGCTGTTGCCCTCTTCAAGGCGCACGATCCAAGGGGCTGCCTCTTTCAGCTCGTCATAGGCCGTGCCCTTGAACAGGCAGCGGTGTTCCAGCCCTGATGTCTCCAGAAGCTCAAGCAGTGCAGGCACCTTCGCCGCATCAAGGAGTGCATAAGTGTTTAAGCGCCGCTTGCCCTCCGGCTCATCGCCCAAGCCGGGCTGGCCGAAGATTGCCGGGTGCAGAATATCCGGTACCGTCTTGGGCTGGTCCGCACCGAACTGGGTGCCAAGCGGCTCAACCTCCGCAAGTGTGCCGAACTCCAACTGCAATACCGGCTGATTGTCAGGAGCGCCAGCTGGCTGCCCCCAATCGCCGTCCATCCCGCTCGTGCGCAACGTCAGAAACCTGTCATAAATAAATCAAAGCAATGGCTCTACTGGTATTGAGCATCTCCTGATCTTGCAAGATGCCCAATGGCCTGGACCGGCACCGCCCGCCAGTGCAGTATTGCAACTTTGCCGTGAACAGCCGCCCTCAAGTGCGATGCAACGCACACAGCGGATTGCCTCCTTGTCTTGTCCGCTGCGGCTCTGTTGCGCAAATCGGGTGAGGGATTCATCTCATGAATCCAGCGTGATAGCTGGAGGGCATGAGCAGACCAACACCCCCGACCTACAAGATCAAGAACTGGCGGGCCTATAACGAAGCGCTGAAGCGTCGTGGCTCTCTGACGATCTGGTTCGATCCCGAGATGACGTGGGAGGCCCGGCCGACCGGCAAGAGAGGCCGACAGCCCATCTATAGCGACGCCGCGATCAAGACCTGCCTGACGATGAAGGTGCTGTTCCGTATGGCGCTCAGGCAGACGACCGGCTTCGTGGAAAGTCTCCTGCGATTGAGTGGATTGGACTGGTCGGTACCGGATTTTAGCACGCTTTCACGCCGCCAGAAGTCTCTCGCCGTGAACATCCCGTATCGTGGTTCTGAGGGGCCGCTACACCTGCTGATCGACAGCACTGGGATAAAGGTAGAGGGCGAAGGCGAGTGGAATGCGCGCAAGCACGGTGGCTCGAAACGCCGCGTGTGGCGCAAGGTTCACCTCGGTATCGACGAAAAGACACTGGAAATCCGGGCAGTCGAGTTCACCAGTAGCAACATTGGTGATGCGCCCATGCTGCCGGAACTGCTTAATCAGATCCCGCCCGAGCAGGAGATCGGCAGTGTCACGGCAGATGGCGCCTACGATACGCGCAAGTGCCACGATGCCATCGCCAACCGAGGTGCCAATGCCGTCGTCCCGCCCCGCAAGAACGCCAAGCCCTGGAAACCCGACACCGCAGGCGCGATTGCGCGCAACGAAGCGCTGCGGGCGTCGAAATACCTTGGCCGAGCGCTTTGGCGGAAATGGAGTGGATACCACCGCCGAAGTCGTGCCGAAACCAAGATGCACTGCATGAAACTGCTGGGACAAAGACTGATGGCACGGGATCCTGGACGTCAGGTTGCCGAGCTTCAGCTCCGTGTTGCGGTCATGAACGGATTCACCGCGCTTGGCATACCCGTCACAGAGGCAGTGGGATAAGTCCGTCTGGGGAAAGGGGAACCTTGGCCCTCAACCGATTTGCGCAACAGAGTCCATCAGAGCCATCAAAGAAGATAACGCTGCGGGCAGTCGATATCTTCGGCCTAATTTTCAGACGCGAATTAAAGGATACTCTACTACCAATGGACTTCCGGGACCTTCCGTCGATTATGAGCCCACCCCATTCAACTCAAACACAAAAATATTCGCAATATTTCGGAAAGACGCGAATGGAACACCTAAGCTTCTCACTATGTATCCCGATCCGTAGTTAAACTGAGTGACCACATGAAGACAGAAGTGTCAGATACTCTCGCCAATGTATTTATCTGGTGGGGAGGCAACTCCTATTATCCAGAGTATGGGCTCGAATACAAGAACAACCTCAATGAAGAATCAGTTGCCTCCCTTCGGAAGGATATGGAGGAAATAATAAAAAAACAAACAGCAGACTGCGAACTAATGAACAACCTAACTAGCGACATGGGGTTTCAAAATGATCAGCAGGCCGCTGATTTTTTCGAATCCGTATACAAATACTTATTCAAAAATGGATCCGAGCCAGATATTGACAACTACACAGGTTGAAATGAATGAATAGCCACCCGGAACGAAAGATGAACGGCCTGATTACACTTTTTATAAACCCAAGCATAGGCAGCCCAAGCGGGTTTAGAAAACGTTTTCAACGTTTCCAATCTGGTGAAGCAAATGATTTAGCCGTTGAGGGAATGCATCAAGACCGCGCGGCATTCGAAGATTTCCTTAAGCGCCGTTACATGAATGTGGATCACTTCGACAACGCCACCAACGGCCTCTACATGAAATCCGAAAAAGCAATCTACCAGTACATGGACGCAGTATACGACTACGTATACAAAGATGGAAAGGAGCCGGACTGGAAAGACTATATACATCCTGACTATATATAGAAACTCCGATGTGCTGCGGTCTGCCAGAAGAGCATCGAGCGCCTGATTTGCCCACTAATTGACACTTTGGCAACCGGTGCCGGGGCGGCTCCGGCGGTGGCGCTTTTGGCGGCACGGGCAGCCTCCACCGTGGCCAAAACCCGTCAGTTGATCAAAGGCGCAGGCAATACGTTCCGCACATCACCTGCTTCCTTGCTCCTCTGCAGCCGGTCTACGCCAAGATCGCCCTCAGGTCCGCAAGCTGAGCGGCAGCACCAGCGATAGGCGAGGATCAGTTGGGCTTTTTCACACAACCACCGTTCGGACCGGATGCCGAAGCAATAGTGCAGCGTTTCCCTTCCCCGGCTTTTTATGGCTGGGCGGGGCAAAATCACTTGGGGGCTCTGTGGCGGTTTCGCCACGGCTCCAATCCGCTCCACTTGCTTCCGTAGTGGTTCCAGAGCCGCAGGTGCAAACGCAAGAAGCCCCGCGACTTCGGAGTGTAAAGCATTGTAATAATTTGATGTTTTTGGTTGCGGGAGCAGGATTTGAACCTGCGACCTTCAGGTTATGAGCCTGACGAGCTACCTGGCTGCTCCATCCCGCGTCAGGTTTTTTTGTATCGTTTAGAGAGATGTTTGGATTTTACTAGGTTTGGCGGTGACCTACTCTCCCAGGGCTTGAGCCCAAGTACCATCGGCGCGACAGTGCTTAACTTCCGGGTTCGGGATGGGACCGGGTGTTTCACTTGTGCTGTAGCCACCAAACCAAGAAAAATCCAACTCCGACGGCCTTGCGGAGCAAGGCTGGCGAGCGGCAGGCAGCGTATTTGCTTCAGCAAATGCGCGTTGCCGCCCGGTTGCTGTGTCACCGCCGGGTAGCGGCAGGCACAACAACCTGCGTCGGTTACAATCAACAGTCCAAGTTTTGCGTTTTGGGATGTGTTTGCTTATTTGGTTCCGTGTAACACTGTCTGTTACTGGATCAAATCAAGCCTATCGGGCGATTAGTACCGGTCAGCTGAACGCATTGCTGCGCTTACACCTCCGGCCTATCGGCGTGGTGGTCTTCCACGGCCCTCAGGGATACCTTGTTTTGAGGGGGGCTTCCCGCTTAGATGCCTTCAGCGGTTATCCTGTCCGATCATAGCTACCCAGCACTGCTATTGGCATAACAACTGGTCCACCAGTGGATCGTTCACCCCGGTCCTCTCGTACTAGGGGCAACTCCTCTCAAGTATCCTACACCCACGGCAGATAGGGACCGAACTGTCTCACGACGTTCTAAACCCAGCTCACGTACCTCTTTAAACGGCGAACAGCCGTACCCTTGGGACCTGCTCCAGCCCCAGGATGAGATGAGCCGACATCGAGGTGCCAAACACTGCCGTCGATATGGACTCTTGGGCAGTATCAGCCTGTTATCCCCGGCGTACCTTTTATCCGTTGAGCGATGGCCCTTCCACGCGGGACCACCGGATCACTATGGCCGACTTTCGTCTCTGCTCGACTTGTCAGTCTTGCAGTCAGGCTGGCTTCTGCCATTGCACTCAACGAGCGATTTCCGACCGCTCTGAGCCAACCTTCGCGCGCCTCCGTTACTCTTTAGGAGGCGACCGCCCCAGTCAAACTACCCGCCACGCAGGGTCCCGGATCCGGATAACGGACCGCGGTTAGACATCAAGAGTGCGAAGGGTGGTATCTCAAGGGAGGCTCCACCGGGACTTGCGTCCCGGCTTCGATGCCTACCACCTATCCTGCACATCACAATCCTGATGCCAGTGCGAAGCTGTAGTAAAGGTGCACGGGGTCTTTCCGTCTAACCGCGGGAAGCCTGCATCTTGACAGGCAATTCAATTTCGCTGAGTCGATGTTGGAGACAGCGGGGAAGTCGTTACGCCATTCGTGCAGGTCGGAACTTACCCGACAAGGAATTTCGCTACCTTAGGACCGTTATAGTTACGGCCGCCGTTTACCTGGGCTTCAATTCGGAGCTCTCACCCCTCCTTTTAACCTTCAGGCACCGGGCAGGCGTCAGACCCTATACGTCGCCTTACGGCTTCGCAGAGCCCTGTGTTTTTAATAAACAGTCGCCACCCCCTGGTTTGTGCCCCCGGATCCAAGTTGCCTTGAACCCGGGCCTCCTTCTCGCGAACTTACGGAGGTATTTTGCCGAGTTCCTTCAACATCGTTCTCTCAAGCGCCTTGGTATTCTCTACCAGTCCACCTGTGTCGGTTTAGGGTACGGTCTGATGGAGGGCTATTTCCAGGGACCAATCAGCGGCCCGCCCAATCCGATAAGGGCGAACAACCTTCATGATCCGTCACATCCTCCTGGCCTAGGAATATTAACCTAGTTCCCATCGCCTACGCCTTTCGGCCTCGGCTTAGGGGCCGGCTTACCCTGCTCAGATTAGCTTTAAGCAGGAACCCTTGGACTTTCGGCGAGAGTGTCTCTCACACTCTTTGTCGCTACTCATGTCATCATTCTCGCTAGTGATCTCTCCACCGGATGGCTCACGCCCCGG